>JBGTCQ010000286.1:0-27158 GCA_041748755.1 Chroococcidiopsidaceae cyanobacterium
TAGTGAATGGTTGCCTACGTTCAACAAAGGAATTAACATTCCCCAGACACGACTAAGCGATCATGCGCCATTTTGGGATCAAGGTTATCGGGCGATGATGGTTACGGACACTGCCTTCTTACGCAATCCACACTATCATCAGGCAAGCGATCGCATTGACACCCTCGATCTAGACTTTTTTACTGGTGTTTGTCGTGGTTTAGAAGTCGGTATTAGAGCTTTGTGAATCATCTGCTGACTCATCTTGTTGTTTTTGCAACCGCCAACTGGTACTTGTTTCCACTTGGACAGAGAGTTGAGCGATAATTTCTCCCAGTTGCTTTTGCAGCTTTTGAGTCAGTGCGATCGGAAAATCTAAACTTAGCCCATGTTCTTGCGTGATTTTTGCCAAATGCGAAAACTCTACCTTTACTGTTTTTCGATTTGACTGCAATAATTTCAAATCATTTATTTTGCTCAAATTCTGAGCTTGCATTGCTGTTTTGAGCCTGGCTTCAACATGAACAAACTCAGAATCAAGAAGCTGCAACTGCTGCTTTAGTTCCAAATAGCGTTCAGCAAGTGCTGCTACATTCTCAATAGATGGATCGGGATTACTCAGCTGAGTTAGTTGTAACAGCTGGTGATGTACCATAGCTAAATAAACTGTGTCCATCTTGGCGTAATTAAGCTGAGTATCAGTTAAAGGTCGCTGTCCCCAGTCACTAATTTGCTGACTTTTATCTACTTCTGGAATATTACATAGTGTTTCTGCCAAAGTTTTAAGCGATAAGTTAGGTAGTGGCAGAATATAGTGAGGAATTTTTTTTGCTATTTCCAACGTACAGGTAATATTCTTTGCTTTAGTCTTACCTAAATATTTCAAATCATAGCTAGCATTGTGAAATACCTTCTCAATAGCTGGATTAAACATAATTTGTTTAATAAAAATATCTATAATTTCAGCCTGTTCTATAACATCTAAGATAGTGACGGTTTGCCCAGTGCGATCGCTTGAATCATCCAATATTTGAATTAAGGAAAGTTTAGGGCTACGAGTGAGAAAATCAGCTATTTCAGTATCAATCCACAGAATTCTCGCCTCAACATATTTGGCAAGTACAGCGATCATCTCATCAGCGTCTTTTAAATAATTATTACTCAAATTGTCTATTTTTAGCATTATGTGTATGAGAGTTAATACTAGGGCTAAGAGTGATTAAATTTTCAATGTTGCGTAACATAGTGTTGCAAATGGCATCTAGGGGTAAATCATTGGCATCATGACCAAAAGGATTTTCTATCTCAATCCCAATTTGTTCAATGCCAAACAAGGTGAAACTAATTAAAGCAACAAGCGCTCCAGTCCACCAATTTACATCGGCAACCAATTGAAAAGGTAATAATAGGCAATAAATTAATAACAATTGCTTTAAATATATAGCATAGGCAAGCGGTATAGGAGTTTTCAGAATTCGCTCACAACCTCCTAAAGCATCTACCATTTTGTTGACTAAATCTTGCATAGCAGTTAATTGATGAGTATTTAAACAATCACGATTATGCTTTTGTTGGAGATAATCTCCAATTCAGAAAGCAACTTCTAAAGGCGGATTGTTCATATTTTTTAGCTTTAAATACCAGGTTGGAGGCATTACTTTTTCTAAATCATTGTTTATCGGCTCTCCTCTAAGGTGTAACTTAGTTGCAACGGCAAAAGCAACCAATAGTCGTAAAGCTGCAATCTTACTTTTTCTATCTTGGGGTTCAAGTTCAACAATTGCTACCCAAATTTGACGAGAAAGGTTACGGACATTATTAACTAAACTTCCCCCAGAACTTCCTCCCCAAACCGCTCATAAGCTGTATTTGTTCTAAAAACCAACAATAGACCTAAAACAATACTAGGAATAACTGTTTCAAGACTTGGTTGTGATACAGGTAATTTAAAATAGTACAATATCGAAATAAAAAATCCAAATAATCCGCATACTAAAACTCGTTTATAAATGGATCGAACAACAGAGCCTTTAAGCTGTAAGGCTATTTGAAACCAGTACAATTTTTTAATTGTCATGAAGTTTAAATTAACTAATATGACGATTATCCTTCAATCCTTTATAGCCTGAGAATTAATTCCCAGATAGATAGCGATCGCGTTTCGGAAACAGAGACAACTAACCCTTATCTCTTGATAATCTAAAATTAATAGCCTTTGTACTCTTCACAATTAGCATTGAGGAATTGATAATGACTGCGGCTGCATCTCTAGATCGTTGGCAATTTTGGATTGATCGCGGTGGTACGTTTACCGATATTGTGGCAAAGAGTCCCGCAGGTAAGTTAGTAATTCATAAACTGCTATCAGAGAATCCTGAACGCTATACTGATGCACCAGTGCAAGGAATTCGAGATATTTTAGGCATCCCAGTTGATGCACCAATTCCAGCAGAACAGATTGCTGTAGTAAAGATGGGGACGACAGTGGCGACGAATGCATTGCTAGAACGCAAAGGCGATCGCACGTTGCTAGTTATCACCAAAGGCTTTCGAGATGCCCTCAGAATTGGCTACCAAAACCGTCCTGATATCTTTGCTCGTCAGATTATTTTGCCAGAAATGCTATACGAGCGCGTCATTGAAGTAGAAGAACGCTACACCGCTCAAGGACAAGAATTAATCCCAGTTAATCTCAATATCCGCCCAAAACTGCAAGCTGCATACGATGACGGCATTCGCTCTTGTGCCATTGTGTTAATGCACGGATACCGCTATCCCGCTCATGAGACAGAAATAGCCACAGTAGCTAAGGAGATTGGATTTACTCAAGTTTCAGTATCCCACAAAGTCAGCCCGTTGATGAAACTTGTGAGCCGAGGTGATACTACTGTTGTTGATGCGTATTTATCACCGCTCCTGCGTCGGTATGTGGATCAGGTGTCAAGCCAGCTGGGTAATACGGGAACTAATACTGTACCCCTACAGTTCATGCAGTCTAATGGCGGGTTGGCGGATGCCCAGGTTTTTCAAGGAAAAGATAGTATTCTATCTGGACCAGCTGGGGGCATTGTCGGGGCAGTGCAAACAAGCTTGATAGCTGGGTTTGACAAGATTATCAGCTTTGACATGGGTGGAACTTCCACTGATGTGGCTCATTACAACGGGGAATATGAGCGTACATTTGAAACCGAAATTGCTGGAGTCCGACTGCGAACGCCAATGATGGCGATTCACACGGTTGCGGCTGGTGGCGGTTCAATTTTGCGATTTGATGGGGCGCGTTATCGAGTTGGGCCAGAGTCAGCTGGAGCAAATCCAGGACCAGCTTCGTACTCAAAAGGCGGGCCGCTAACGGTGACAGATTGCAATGTGATGGTGGGCAAGTTACAGCCAGAGTTTTTTCCCAAGGTATTTGGGGTGAATGGGGATTCGCCGTTGGATGCAGAAGTGGTAAGGAGTAAGTTTGCTGAGTTTGTCAAGGAAATTGGAGATAATCGTACATCGGAACAGGTAGCAGCTGGATTTTTGGCGATCGCAGTTGAAAAAATGGCGAGTGCGATTAAAAAAATATCTCTCCAGCGCGGTTATGATGTCTCGGAATATACTTTGTGCTGTTTTGGTGGCGCTGGGGGACAACACGCTTGTCTAATTGCGGATGCGTTGGGAATGAAGCAGGTGTTTATCCATCCCTATGCAGGAGTGTTATCTGCTTATGGTATGGGTTTGGCGGATGTGCGAGTAATTAGAGAACGGGCGGTAGAAAGTGTTTTAAATCAGAATTTAGTGTTTCTGCTAGAGCAGATTTTGGCTCAGTTGGAGGCGCAGGGGAAGGATGAATTGAACCACAAAGACACAAAGGACGCAAATTTACAGGTGTTGCAGAAGGTGCATCTGCGGTATGAAGGGACGGATGCAGCGTTAGTGGTGGATTTTGGGGATGCGGCGGCGATGAGGCATCGGTTTGAGCGATCGCATCGGCAGCGTTACGGCTTCGTTGTGGAATCTAAGGCGCTGATTGTGGAGGCGGTTTCAGTTGAGGTTGTGGGTAAAACTGATGTGCCAGATGAACAAGTTATTGCGCGAACAAGTAATCGCCAACCTATACTTGCTACTGTGCAGATATACACAGCTAATGAATGGCAGGAAACTCCTATATATAAGAGAGAAGATTTGCAACCAGGAGACTGCATTTCTGGCCCTGCAATTGTTATTGAAGCAACTGGTACGAATGTGATTGAACCTGGTTGGGATGCAGAAGTAAGTAATCGCAATCATCTGATTTTAAGAAGGGGGAGCCAGTCTTGCGCGGAGGTTCCCTCCGTTGAGAGAACTGGCGTTCAGGGATTAGGAAGTTTTAATTCAAAACTCAAAACTCAAAACTCAAAACTATGTTCGCCCGATCCCGTGATGTTGGAAATATTCAATAATTTGTTTCGAGCGATCGCCGAGCAAATGGGGATAACTCTGCAAAATACTAGTTCCTCAGTCAATATTAAGGAACGGCTAGATTTTTCTTGCGCCATTTTTGATTCAACTGGTCAATTAATTGCTAATGCGCCACATATACCCGTACATTTAGGGTCGATGAGTGAAAGTATTGAAGCACTGATTAAGAATAACGGAAACACCCTCAAGTCTGGGGATGTGTATGCATCAAATAATCCCTACAACGGCGGTACTCACCTCCCCGATATCACAGTTATTACCCCAGTTTTTGACACTACTAATCAAAACTCAAAACTATTATTCTACGTTGCCTCACGCGGACATCATGCAGACATTGGCGGTATTACTCCTGGTTCAATGCCTCCTAACAGCTGCACAGTGGATCAAGAAGGAGTGTTAATCGACAACTTCCATCTGGTGGATCAGGGAAAAATTCGAGAAAAAGAAATGCTGGAACTGCTATCAAATAATTTTTATCCAGCGCGTAATCCAAGTAAAAATATCGCAGATTTAGAAGCACAAATCGCTGCAAATGAGCGCGGTGTGCAAGAACTCCATAAAATGGTAGAACACTACGGGCTAGAAACTGTACAAGCTTATATGGGTTATGTACAGGACAATGCCGAAGAGTCGGTGCGCCGTGTTATTGATGTGCTAAAAGATGGTAGTTTTACCTATACCCTCGATGATGGCAGTGTAATTCAAGTAAAAATTACTATTGACCAATTTACCCGCAGCGCCCGAATTGATTTTACTGGCACTTCACCCCAGTTACCTAGTAATTTCAATGCCCCAGCTGCTGTGTGCAAGGCAGCAGTATTATATGTATTCCGCACTTTAGTAAATGACGATATTCCTCTAAATGCAGGTTGTCTCAAACCACTAGAAATAATTATCCCCGAAGGTTGTATGTTGAATCCGCGTTATCCAGCTGCTGTAGTTGCTGGAAATGTGGAGACTTCGCAGGCAATTACAGATGCTTTATATGGTGCATTAGGAGTAATGGCGGCTTCGCAGGGAACAATGAATAATTTTACTTTTGGTAATGCTAACTATCAATATTACGAAACCATTTGCGGCGGTTCTGGTGCTGGTGCAAATTTTAATGGCACAGATGCAGTTCAAACTCACATGACTAATTCCCGCCTCACTGATCCAGAAGTATTAGAATGGCGATTTCCTGTACTACTAGAAAGTTTTGCAATCCGTCCCAATAGCGGTGGTAATGACCATCATCACGGCGGCAATGGTGTCATTCGTCGTCTGCGTTTTCTAGAACCAATGACTGCTGCAATTCTGTCAAATCGCCGCGTTATTCCTCCCTTTGGCTTGCATGGTGGTGCGGCGGGTGCAGTAGGAAGAAATTTGATTGAACGTAGCGATGGAACAGTTAGGGAATTGGGTAGTACAGCTACTGTGGAAATGCAACCTGGAGATATTTTTGTGATTGAAACACCTGGAGGTGGGGGTTATGGCTTGGCGAAGATGTAGCGCTTCGTTACGTAATGATATTTGACGCTGTATCCAACAACTTCTTTAGAGTAGATTCATCATTCCAACCAAAATGATCGCTCCCCTACTGTTTGCGTGGATGAAATAGTGGCACAATCTCACTACTAACCGAATCGCGTCCTTCAATACAAAGCCAAGTTATCCAGAGTAGTCTTTCCACCCTGACCCAAATGTGTTCCTGGCTGGAGACCTACTGTGGTATCCAGTTGAGGGTGATAATAAAATTCGTACCGCTCCTGATAGTATGGTCGCCTTTGGTAGACCAAAAGGAGACAGGGGTTCCTATCAGCACTGGAAAGAGAAGAATATCGCACCTCAAGTTGTGTTTAAAACTCTTTCCCCTGGTAACACACTGACTGAAATGAACAAAAAACAGGTGTTTTGCGATCGCTATGGTGTAGAAGAATATTACTTGTATGACCCCGAGAAAAATGATTTGAGTGGCTGGCTGCGCTCAGATCGCTTAGACGTAATTGACACGATAGATAATTGGATGAGTCCCAAGTTAGGAATTTACTTTGATCTATCTGAGGAAGAATTACAGATTTACCGCCATAATGGAGAGCGATTTGCCACTTATAAAGTAGAGATTGCTCAACGGTTAGATCAGGTAGAACAACGAGCAGCAGGAATTGAGCCAAATCAATTGTAAGCAATAAGTTAATAGCACCATAACTCCGCTCACACTGACGCTTTAGCGCTACATCTCAATCTAAGGAAGTAACAACAGAACTACTATACTACCTCCGCGCCGACGGACTTTGTTTATCTAGGCGCGATTACGAGCATCATCAGGGTGTGGTGCAATACCTGAAGTTCTGACTACGTAGGTTTAATGTATCTAAACTTTATTCTGGGTTAGCAGCTACTTCTATATCTCCAGATTGATGTGCATTTCCATTAAAAGCCCAAAACTTGTAACGTAGCGCATAGATTTTTTCTGCGTAGATATTTATGTGAACCTTATTAGTTTGGTTTCAAGATAACAGCAATATTGTAGGCTGTTAATAGGAGATTTTTGCTACTACCCATCACTCTACTCTCAGAGGTAGATCTGTATTGAGGTTAATATCTCCAACTCATGCAAAAAAGACGGAATGGAGTATTTTTATGAACCAAGTGATTTCATGGCTGCAAAGTGTTAGATTACGTCAAATCTGCACTGTTTTTCTGGTAAGTATAACATTTTTGGTTAGTACTGCTTTTGATATACACGGTAACCAACTGCAAGCGCAAGCAGAACCAGTGACACCTGAAGCTACTAACTATAAAGTTGACAAGACTACTAATCAGGCTGAGATTAAGGCTGAGAGAATCAAAGAAAATACTGAAAAGTCAGCTAAACTTTTAGCTGATGAGGGTAAGCAGGTAACTAATAGGGCGGCGGAAAGCGCTAAAGATCCGAATAAGAACATATTTGAGGCAGTCAAGGAAAAGCTTAATCTTGATGAGCCAATTGATCCGGGTACAAAAAAGGCTGTTAGGCAACTCGAAGACACGGTGACTGGAAAGGGCGAATAAGACTACAGTTGTAGATAATCTTTAGAACAGTCTAGAGCAAATCCCCCCTGCCCCCCGAACTTCGGGGGAATAAAGGAGGGATTATGTTTATGTCCTTATGACGTGTGGCTTCTCGCAGGCAGCCTGACAAGCATAGGTTTCAATCCAAGAACTCAGCTTTTCAGATAAAAATGAAATCAGAATGCGATCGCGCTTTGGTGTAAGACGAAGTTCTTGCCGCAGCATTGTCCCAAGGCTATCTGGAAGAGTGTCCCAACAAACCAGACTTACTATTTTGTACTAAGCTTATTTCCACTGCTGCATTTGCTGAATTTCTGCCTCTTGTGCTTTGACTGAAGAAGAGGTTAGGGGGAGCCAGTCCTATGTAAGGGTTCCCCTCGTTGAGGGAACTGGCGTTGAGAGGTCTACAAACTCGACCCCAAATAGGTACAAGCACCTTTCTCGCCAAGGGCACATGGAGAAAAAGAAAGAATTATGCAGTTTCTTGCTTAGCTTTGGCGTATAAAGCACCCGCCGTCCTCCTGGCTTTTACCAAGGCAAACGCATAAAAATTTTAGCGTAGGCTAAGAGCAGTAAAAAGCCAGAGGAGCCTTGCTCATGAGCCAGTCAAAGGAGGCCCCGCTACACTACAGGTCCCCTCTACAGGAGGGTTTTGAACGTCGTAGATCGAGTGAATTAGACTCCATCAGCTCGGTCAAATCAACTACCATCGTTTACCCGCATCAAATCGGAAAAGAAGCCGTTACAAACGTGTGAGATCCAAGCGGTCGGTATCCAAGCGCTGGTGGTAATCACAGCCTACCACAGCTCAATTAAGGCACAACCTGACCTTCCTGAATTCCGGTCTATCTGCTCGTATAGCACGTCCATCCACTTATCGTCTGAATGTGGCTTCTTACCATCAGTCAATACTATCCAATGCTGGTCTATTCCCAAATCGGTGCGAATTATTCTAAACTTCCTTGATTCAACAGTCTCTAAAGACTTTTCTGCTACCTTCCGGTCATTTACTAAATATACAGCTACCTTAAATAGCTTGCCTTGGGCATTTTCAATTTTTATCACTCCATTAATAAAGAGCGATTCCCACCAATAATCTGTATCTTCTGGGTTCAAACCCTTCGACTCCATGTCTTTGATTGCAAGCGGTAAGTGCTCACTAGCTACAGAGCGGACAGTTTCAAAACTTACACTCCTATCCAGTAACCGCAGTTGAGTAACAGATTTCCTAAACCAAATGACTTGGTATGACATTTACCTTTCCTAAAAAACAGTTCGTGAATAAAACATTAAGCCTTCTTGTCTTTTCGTATTTGATGGTTATTGTATAGGCGACGCAGCAGGAATAAAATCATTACCACATAAATCATCCCCCCTATGATTTTTAGGTAATCTTTCATAATATGTGCAGTTACGCCTAAGCGAATCGCTGTTTTAAGATTTGGCATCG
Organism: Chroococcidiopsidaceae cyanobacterium; assembly: GCA_041748755.1. Lineage (GTDB taxonomy): Bacteria > Cyanobacteriota > Cyanobacteriia > Cyanobacteriales > Chroococcidiopsidaceae > JAHHHE01. Next base: position 8,909 of record JBGTCQ010000286.1, read on the forward strand.
CAGGCATAACAACGACGAGAGTAGCCACTGCATATTCAGTTGAATTTTTTAGGTTTAATTAAATGGAACTACTTAATATCTAATATTTTATCATGTAGATGCTACAAGTCTTGATATCATACACTACTCCATCAGTACATAAAAGTGGAGCACTAGGTTCAGTATTTTTAATCTTAATTTGAGACGCTCTGAAAGAACGTTTGGTTTTAAATTCAATTTATAGCAGACCGGAGGTGGAGCATCTCCGGCTCCGCAGTCTGTACGGGAAAAACTACCCTTTTGTCGGGTTATTAGACGAACTAAAGCACCCCTAGATTGTTGCAATTCTCTCCAATCACAGAGTGTTAATCGCAAAGGAGCAACGTGTAAGAACAAATCGGTGGAAAGCTTTTAACCGTGTTTTCAGTGATGACAAGAGCCAGGTACGCTACATCCTGCGCAATCATTTTTGGTCAAGGTCGTGATTGGCGTTATTGGAAAATCACGACTGACCCATAACAATTACCTAAAACTTCAACCTATTATGTGATGAGCCACTTGCCGCAGCCTTTAACTAAAGAAATTGGCAATTTGTATGGTTTAAGAATCTGGATAGAATATGGCTTTAAGCAATGCAAAAATCACTTAGGCTAGGCAGATTTTCGGCTCACTCGCTATCCCCAAATCGAATAGTGGTGGGAAGTCGTAGAAAATGCCTATCTGTTGGTAAGTTTACAGTTTAATGGGCTAGCTGTCGAATTGCTAAAGAAACAGGGATTAACTTTGAGCAAGTGAAGGAAGTTAGCAACGAGTACAACCTTCACTGCCCAAAGTTTTTGTAAATGCTGCATTAAGCAGTAGATGATGATTGTCTTGGTAGGTTAATGGTGATTTGTACTATCAGCCATAGTCACCCCTTCGAGGTTTGCTTTATAAAGGTTAGCTCCTCCAAGGTTTGCTTTATAAAGATTGGCTCCTCTAAGGTTTGCTTTGTAGAGGTTAGCTCCTCTAAGGTTTGCTCTATGAAGATTAGCTCCTCTAAGGTTTGCCTTGCTGAGGTTAGCATACGTGAGATTTGCTTTACTGAGATTTGTCCATGACAAATCAGCCCCCATCAGATTAGCTTCGCTCAAATTAGTATCAAAAATGAAACATTTACTCAGGTGAGCCTCGCTTAAGTTAGCTTTATTAAGTTCAACTTTATAAAGGTAAGCCCCCATTATTTGAGCACATGAGAGATTAGCATTACTCAAATCAGCCAGACTAAGGTGAGCTTCTATTAAGTTAGCCTCCCTGAAGTTAGTTTGAATAAGCTTTGCTGCACTCAGATCTGCTCCTCTAAGATTTGCCTCTCTTAAGTCAGCGCCCATCAAATTGGCATCCTCAAGATTAACATTTATAAGATTTGCCTTTCTCAAGTCAGTCCCAATCAGAATAGCCGCCTTAAGCTCTGCGTCTCTAAGGTTAGCTTCTTTAAGATTAGCAATGCTGAGGTTAGCTTTAATCAGGCTAGCTTCAACAAGCATTGCCCATGAAAGGTTAGTAGTACTGAGGTTAGCTCCGTTTAGGTTGGCTTTAATCAGTAGACTATTACAAAGATCGGCTCCTCGAAAGTTTACTTTGCTGAAGGAACCTCCTCTTAGGTTTATCCCTCGCAGGTTAGCAACACTTAGATCTGGTTCTATATCAGGATTTTTCCTTCTCCACTCAATCCATCTCACTGCACCTGACTTTAGTAGGGCAAGATGGTCTAGATTTGCCATAAATTGGGTTTCCTCTATTCAGCAACGCGAACTTGTGGATTTTCACGCCCACTAACGTTTTCAATTGCTAACACTGCCGCTCTAGAACCTGCTAATACATCCTGTTCTTTCCCACCTAAGTAGAGTCTGCCAAAGCTTCCGACTGCATGAACATCTAGTATATTTATCAGAGCAGCTTTCTCTGCTTCGTTTGCAGCTAAAGCAGCGTAGGCGGCGGGCTGAACTTCTAATACATAAAGTGTTTGCCCTGCTAAGATCATTTGTCCCCTGCGGGTGCGATTGATTAGTTGTGTATGATGGGGATCGAGGTTGCGGATGATCTGGCTAGAAATGATTCGAGGTTTGAGACACTCCTTTTTAGAAACTCCCAGCGCCTCCAAAATTGCTCTTCCAGCCTCCTGCGTCTCGCTCTGTCGGCTAGAATGAACTTCCAATAATCCGTAAAGCCGTTCGACAACTTGTACACCAGGGCGAACCGTAGTTGCTTTTACGGCGATATCAGTAATTCGGTTAATTTCAATGCCTGGTGAAACTTCAACCCACAGTGATGTATCTCCTGGTAAAGGTAAGAACCCCAGCGCTACTGTTCCCAGGTAAGCTGCGTGTTGAGGCTGCAAGCTGTCTAGAAATACGTAGCTACGTAGTTCTATTTCCAAGTTTTACTCTCCATTAATAGATGAAATAATAATCCTGCAACCTTTGCAGTTTACAGTGCATCTAGGGGCTTGGGAGTATTAGGTAGACGGGGGAAGTAAATATTTTTGCCTAAGCTTTATGGAATAAGTAGAAATTCATAGGTTTAATTTGCTTTATACCCTAAAGCTGATGGCTAATTAGGTGAATCGCAGCTATGAACTTAGCACTGGCGTATTAATGCTGACAGGGCGATCGCTATAAGCAAAACCATCATTCGCGTAATGCAGTGTTTGGAGAGCGCGAACTGTACTACAGCCTCGAAGCTATCTTCCCAAAGGAATAGACTCGGATCTACATGAAACAAATCAGCCAAAGCCTTAACTAGACAGATCTGTTGTTGATACTGTTTCTCAAACTCTAACAATCAGTGAATTATCTGCGTTCCATTCATTGATGGAGAAAAGTAGCAACGCTGCCATTTGCCGCCAGGCAACGGCTGAAACTTTTGGACAATCAATTTTTCAGAAATAAAACTCTTGTAAAGCTTGAAAATCTTACTTTTGTCGGGGCTTGGACTGTCCCAGTTGAACTCTAAATTATTGGGTACAAAATTTGGCAACGTAGCCATGAGTGTTTCAATCAACAAAAATCAGTATAGTTTAACTTGTATAGCAAAGGTCTGTCATTTTCTCATTTTTAGGCTAAAGTTCAATTTTTGATAAAATTCTATGGGGCAAGGTTTTCGGGCGTCGTGTGGCGGCAAATGATAGCTTCGCTGGTCCTACCCCAAGCAAGCAGATTGTTGGAAATTTCAGCACTTTCAGCTTATCTACTCTTCCCTTCTTGATCTCGAACTCACGTTACAAGACGTGATTATTGCAAATAGGTTTTAAAACGTTTGTTCGCAGAATCCATCTCAAATCCTACTTACTGTTAGCCATGGTATTAACAATCTCCCCCCAAGCCAAACCCCTGGATGCAGAAGAACTTCGCAAAATAAATGCCTACTGGCGGGCAGCAAACTACTTGTCCGTCGGACAAATATATTTACTCGATAACCCACTTTTGCGCGAACCTCTCAAGATAGAGCACATCAAGCCTAGACTGCTCGGTCACTGGGGGACCACACCGGGGCTTAACTTTATCTATGCCCACTTCAACCGCATCATTAAAAAATACGACCTAGACTCCATTTACATCGCAGGTCCTGGTCACGGCGGCCCCGGAATAGTCGCCAACACATATCTGGAGGGCACTTATAGCGAGTACTACCCTAACATTTCCCAAGACATCCAAGGGATGAAGCAGCTGTTTAGACAGTTCTCCTTCCCAGGTGGAATTCCTAGCCACGCCGCTCCCGAAACACCTGGCTCCATCCATGAAGGTGGGGAACTGGGTTATGCAGTTTCCCATGCTTACGGGGCGGCCTTCGATAACCCAGATTTAGTTGTCTGCTGCGTAGTGGGTGATGGGGAAGCCGAAACTGGACCTTTAGCTACCAGTTGGCATTCCAACAAGTTCCTCAACCCTGTCACTGACGGTGCCGTCCTGCCCATCCTGCATTTGAATGGCTATAAGATTGCCAACCCCACAGTGCTAGCACGGATCAGCCATGAGGAACTAGAAAGCTTGTTTATCGGCTACGGCTACAAACCTTACTTTGTAGAAGGGTCCGATCCACAAACCATGCACCAGTTGATGGCAGCTACCCTAGACACCATCATTGAGGAAATTAAAGCAATTCAGCGAGAGTCCCGCATTCATGGCTTCATCAAGCGTCCCCAGTGGCCGATGATTATCCTGCGTAGTCCCAAGGGCTGGACAGGTCCGAAAGAAGTAGACGGCAAGAAAACAGAAGATTACTGGCGATCGCACCAAGTGCCTTTTGCTGAGATGGCAAGCAAGCCAGAACATATCCTCCTCCTTGAAGAGTGGATGAAGAGCTACAAGCCGGAGGAAGTCTTCAACCTTGACGGCAAGCTGATTGATGAACTGGCAGAACTGGCCCCCAAAGGACAGCGTCGCATGGGTGATAACCCCCACACTAACGGGGGTATTTTGCTGAGAGACCTGAAGATGCCTGAGTTGCAGAATTCCGCAGTCGAAGTGCCTAAGCCTGGGGTGACGATCGCCGAGGCAACTCGCGTTATGGGCAAATTCCTGCGGGAGGTAATGAACCTCAACCTGGAGAGTCGCAATTTCCGGATGATGGGTCCAGACGAGACAGCTTCTAACCGTTTGGGCGATGTGTTTGACGTAACCAATCGCACTTGGGTGGGTGAAACGTTCTCCTATGACGACCACCTTTCTGCTGACGGTCGGGTGATGGAAATCCTTAGTGAACATAACTGCGAGGGCTGGCTGGAGGGCTATTTGCTCACAGGGCGTCATGGCTTCTTTTCCTGCTATGAAGCATTTATTCACATTGTTGACTCGATGTTTAATCAACATGCTAAGTGGCTTGAGAGTTGCCATCACATTCCCTGGCGTCGAGCGATCGCCTCCCTCAACTACCTGCTCACCTCTCACGTCTGGCGGCAAGACCACAATGGCTTTAGCCACCAAGACCCCGGCTTTATTGACGTTGTGGTTAACAAGAAGGCAAGTGTTGTCCGGGTTTATTTGCCGCCAGATGCCAACACTCTGCTATCCGTAACCGACCACTGTCTGCGATCGCGTAACTATGTCAACGTCATTATTGCTGGTAAGCAACCAGCGTTGCAGTATTTGGATATGGATGCTGCTATTAAGCACTGCACCCAGGGTATCGGTATCTGGGAGTGGGCCAGCAATGACCAAGGTGTGGAACCAGATGTTGTTATGGCGTGTTGTGGAGATACTCCGACGTTGGAAACCTTGGCTGCCGTCGACTTCCTGCGTCAGCATCTGCCCGAAATTAAGATTCGGGTAATAAACGTTGTAGATCTAATGGTGCTCCAGCCGCCAAGCGAACACCCCCACGGCATCAGCGATCAGGATTACGAAAGCATCTTCACTCCTGATAAGCCGATCATCTTTGCCTTTCATGGCTATCCGTGGTTGATTCACCGCCTCACCTACCGCCGTCCGAATCACGACAACCTCCACGTTCGCGGCTATAAAGAAGAGGGAACGACTACCACTCCATTTGACATGGTGGTGAGGAACGAGATAGATCGCTTCAGCTTAGCGGATGATGTACTTGATCGCATCCCACACTTAAAATACAAAAAGGCTTATGTGAAGCAGATTATTCACAACAAGTTCATTGAGCACAAGCAGTACATCCATCAACACGGCGATGACATGCCTGAGATTCGCGATTGGAATTGGTCTTACAGCGGCCCTGCCCCTCAAGAAATGTCAGGTGAAACGAAAGAGCCAACAGCAGTAGCAGAAGAGACAGTGCGTTCCGGGGCTCCTAGTTAATAGTTTCCCCTACTCCTTTCTCCGATCATAAGTCCGGCACTTCTGGGCTGCGGAAAACAGTGACCATTTTCCGCAGCCCCATTATCTAAAAAGCTTTATCCGGAGATGTTCTAGATATATTGATACAGCTTTAAACTGCTCCACCAAATTCGTAGCGGTTAATGAATAGTCCAATTACTACATCATGCATAAAAGTTATTTTTGAGAAACAAATTGTTATTTGTATGTTAGAAGGTTCTATCATCTGGGCAAATCTTTCCCCGCCATCAAGACGTTATTTAAGATTTTTACTCATCTTTCGTTCGAGTTAACGCCTACTAGGATAGCATTAATATTACTTACACTTTGAGTCTTTCGGCATAGCTAGCTACTATAGTTAAATTTCACCAAAAATTCAAACTCTCTCAGAAGATGGGAAGCTTTTAAGAGGATTTTTACTTAAGTATTTATAATGCTTCAATACATTAGGCGCAACTGCTTTTTGGAGTAAGTGGTGTCGTGAGTTTCTTGTGAGTAGATAATGTATGTAGGAAGTAGCAAGGCAAATGCAATCGCCTCTAATCTAACTATCTAAAAATACCTTACCGAATCAATAAATCACAACTTCGACCGTAACAGCCATTGGAACTTACTGCTGCATTCAGTGCATGTCAAACTTAATTTTTGGACGAAACTTTAAACATAGTTTTTAGTAAGCGATCGCCTACTAAACTAACTTGTAACACCTGTCATTAATCATGGCACGGTTAAGAGTTTTTGATTACACAAATAGTATTTATATGTCTATGTCTTTAGATTAATATTTATATTTTTACTAGTTATAATTTAGAAAATGCGTTGAGAGCAAAGGCATTAATATCCTAGTCAGCAATAATGTAGTGAACACACATTAGATAGTGAGCAATCATATTGAGTATAACTCCTAATACTCGCCCAAATTTTCTTTAAAAGCCAAAACATATTAAAGTTTCTTGTATTTTTAATTACCAACTCTTCTTAAGTAAAATATTAAAATTCAGCAGCTTAGTTAGTTCAAGCCCCTTTGTTTAAGGGCTTAAAGCAATTAGCCAAAGAGTATAACTTCAATTGCATAAGTATAAATACTTATAAATAGTTGTAGTTTAATACCAATGGTAGATGCAATTATTATTACTGAAATATTACGTTTATTATTAGTTGTGTCTCGCAAAAATTAAATGATTACTTCATCCAAAACTTTAAAGGATATTTTCTTTTGTCCCGAAGAGTCTAATTTTTATTCACATTGTTTAGAAACATTGGTTTTCAAGAACTGTGGGGATTCGGAATCAGTTATTGAACTTGGTTCAGGAGATGGTATTCCCGTGATCAGCTCTTTGCTGAGAGCAAAATTTAACGGCATAGTACATGGATTTGAAATGAATCCTTTGTCCTGTGAAGCAGCAGAAGCAAAAATAGAAGAATATGGGTTAAGTGATAAATATATTATTCATAATAAATCATTTTTTGATTCTTCTAAACCCCACGCGGAATACTTAATATCAAATCCGCCATATCTTCCAGCGTTAGACAACAAAATTTACCAACCCTTATTACATGGAGGTATAGATGGAATTACAATTACAAAACAACTTTTGGCATTAGACTATGAAAAAGCATTACTTATGATTTCTAGTTATTCTAATCCAGAAGGTCTAATTGATTATGCGATAACAAGAGGTTATTCCATTGCTAATTTTATAGTTTCACCTTTAACTTTTGGATATTATAGTTCCGAACCAAAAGTGAAAAGTAGAATAGAAGAGCTACGCAAAAATAATATGGCCTTCTATTCAGGAAACATTTATTTATTAGCAGGTGTTTTGTTTATCAAACGACATAAAGCTAAGGTAGATTTATCGAATGAGATAGTTCAATTGATGACAGCTTTGTAAAATTAGTTTGATAGGTCAGTTAATTGTCAACCTTTACTGAAACTGAAGACTCAAAAATGGATACGTCCCCTGTTACAAATAGAAACTAAAGAGGGGACGTACCAATAAAAATTTTACAAACATGATATCTATTTGACTGCCTTTGATGATGTGGTTTGATCTGCTTTGCGTGCTGATCGCACTACAGCTACACCAGCGCGATCGCCCATTAATTTCTCTTGGTCATATCCAAGTAACAGTTCCCAGGCATCATTAGGGTACTGTGCCGCCAATGGTAACGCAACATCATCTAACATCCATTGACCATGCCGTTCGTCTTCCCTGATGTGCAGTTCCCAATAACCCATTGCAGCCTGTGATAGTTCCAGGCGTTGTGCTGCTGCTAGGTAGTTTCTGTACGCCGCAGGCCCCGCAACTTCAAAATAAGTTAATCCGCCGTTGTAGCGCAGGAAATAGATTTTGCGCTCAGTCACCAGAAAGTTATGATTGGCACAAGCTAAGACTTCCCAAGGCACTAAATCGAAGTATGCCTCTGGTTCAGTGTTCATGCCAAACTCGGAAAGCATTTGGGCAAAGTATGTAGAGTGTTTACGCGACAAGCGACCATTACCGTACTCTTCTAGCAGTACCTTTGTCAGCGTTGATTGCACTTCATTGCCAGCACCACCCAGGATACGCGAAAGGCGGCTACCTTCGACTAATCCATCGAAAGAAGCGATCGCCAGCACGTGGCGGTATCCAGCTTCAGTCATCTGTTCCCGCAGATATCGGCTATCATCAGACAAAGGTGGATTGAGATCGCGATCGCTGCGTGAAGTTAATCCTTGCTTGACATCTTCTTGTTGCAGTGCTGCAATATCAAGTTGAGCTGTTTCCCACTCTTGCCAAGGTGTTTCAATGCGATCGCGCACTTTCCGCAAGTATTCGGAACGCTCATTGGTATAGTGCCGCAGATCATCGTACCAAAATAGCTTCAGACGATTGATTCGATAAAGCACCCGTTGTAGAAACAGATGTGCTGCATCATTGCTGGATTCTGCTGTGTATGCTTCTGTAATTGCTGTAGCGATCGCTCTTTCAAAGTTTTTGGCAATTTGAGGCTGTGCATCCAGTTTCTTGTCTAAATCCTCCAGATCAAGGAGTTGGATAAATTGCTGTTCGGCTTCATCGTAGTTTACAGCTGCTACTTGATCCGTTGGTGTAATCTGTGCCTCAGTCTCAGTGCTGGGGAACATAGCGGTGTCACTCTGCATTTAATTTGTTTTGTTCTTGTATTACTAACTACGATTTTCGCTTATTATTACAGTTCGTTACATCTACCCTGGAGCTACTACCTTGGAGGTAGATACACATTTTGAAGAAAAGCGTGACATCCGCTTTGGCGTTATCGAGCAAACAAAAGATCATAATCCTGAGTCTGCGCTGAGGAAATTATAGATAATTGTGATAGGCGATCATCCCCTAGCTGTCTTACTTTTATGTTAATTATGTTGAGAGCAAAATTGCCCTAGTTTTATAGTTGAAAAGACGTTTCTATGTTCCATTTGAGAGCAGAGTATTATACCTTTCAGTCTAATCACTTGGGAAGTAATGTTAGGCTGCAAAGAACCTCACTTTTGAAGATGCGTCATTGTTGTGCTGTATCGGCGGTGGTTCCACATGAGATAAGATCAAACGTTAGTCTAACTAATTTCATATGCAGCTTCTACCAGATTACATAAGAAGTAGATTTTTTAAGGTTTTGCATGGTGAGGAACCCAGTTGGGACTTTGAACAATGGGTTTATGCAACAAATGATTTAGAGAAAATACTGAGTGATGAAGATTATTTAAATCTAATTTCATTAGACTTTTCAAAGCAAAGTAGCAAGTATGAGATTGATAAAATTTTGAGAAGATACTTTGCCCTTGGTGAATATGAAACATGGAAGCTCAGAAAGCTTCTGACTATGGTCATAAATAAAAAAGGAAATCTTCCACAAGCACTATCTGAGTTCTATAAGCTTTATTGTGGTGATGGGTATTGTTTTTTAGAGAGCCTTGGTCTTGCGTATGGTCTTGCAGTAAGAGTTCCTCCAAGTGGATATAGCTCAAATTGTTGGGAGGAGTTAAGCCATGAAGAGCAGAGTAAATTAATTAATTCCTTACTTCTAGGAGCTATAGATGAGGCTCAAAAAGTATTATCTTGGCTGGATGAAGACAAAATAGTGATAACAAGTGAACAGGATGAGTTAGGTCATTATTTATATATAGATAGGAGAACTGAAGAAGAAAAGAAGCCGATTTGGCATAAAACGTCTGAATCTTCAAATAGTGAAAGATCTAAATATTGGTGGAAGTTTTGGAAGTAATTAGCGATCTAACAATCGCGTTGCAGCATACTGACAAAAGCCACTGGTGTGGGCGCAAAATTGGCAGAGGGGGTATGTCATGGCTAACAGGAGTTAGAGATAAAAGCGATGAAAACTCGAAGCTTTACAGTTCTTCTTTACAAGGAAGATAAGATATATGTGGCTGAGTGCCCAGAGGTGGGTACAGTGGATCAAGGAGAAACCATCGAACAGGCGATCGCTAACTTAAAAGAAGCAACGCGGCTCTACTTAGAAGAGTTTCCCCTGCCTGAAACATCTCCAAGATATGTGACTAGCATTGAAGTCAGCTATGCCTAAATTGCCACGAATTTCAAGTAGAGAAGCAATTCGGGCACTGGAGCGTTTAGGATTTAGACCAATACGCCAAACTGGTAGCCATGTTGTGATGAAGAAGGAAATACCAGATGGTGAGATTGGGTGTGTTGTTCCTATTCATCGGGAATTGAAGATAGGCACATTGAGCGGTATTCTTAAGCAAGCGCAAGTCACTCCTGAAGAGTTCATCGAGAGCCTATAAAGGCTAACCTGCTTTAGAAGCAACCGTAGGAAAAACATCTCTGATTATGCAATAGAACAATTCTGCACCCATTACTAAGATGACACTATTACTAATACTAGCTAGGATATCTTTTACTACACATACATTGTGCTGCATCATCCAGTGTACCGCGATCGCACTCCGTCAATTTATAAACGCGATCTCGTTAATGTCAGCTTCAGGCAGATCAAGGCTAAATTAGAGAAACTGTGTAGATTGTGAACGCTTTACCTAGTTTGGAAATACCCGATTCAAATTGTCCTGACTAAAGAACTACTCTAAGGAGAAACCTAAAATGTCTTACAAAGTTAGCATTCTTATCGAAAAGGATGAACATGGATATTATGCTTATTGCCCTGAACTTGAGGGATGTCAAACCCAAGGAAATTCCTTCGAGGAAGTAGTTGCAAATATTAAAGAAGCAGTTGGACTTTACTTAGAAACACTACCAGATGAAGAGAAAAAGGATGTTTTAAGTCAGGAAATATTAACAATGACTTTAGAGGTACAAGTTGCCTAGACTACCGCGTTTAACAGCTCAAGATGCAGAAAGATTATTAACAAATGCTAGGTTTGAAATGATTAGAAGTAAGGGTAGTCACAGAATCTACTTCAAAAAAGACATAAGAATCGTGATACCTTTTCATGTAGGTAAGGTACTTCACCCTAAAATAGTCAAACAGGTTTTTAAGGCTATCGAAGCTGCTGAATAAACATAATCACCTGCTAATAACAGCTAGTGTTTAAGGAATGTTAGACAAATGATTATTATCTAGCGATCTAGGGCTAAATTAGTAAATATGCCAATGTTTGGATAACCATAATGGATGTGGCGATAGTTACCTTACCTCCTACCCTGGAATTAAATATCCAATTGACTGATGAACAGTTTTTCCAGCTGTGTCAGAACAACCGCGATTTGAGATTTGAGCGCACAGCATCAGGAGAATTGCTAATTATGCCACCTACAGGCAGTGATACAGGCAGACGCTGTATTAAAATAGCAGCTCAACTAGAAAATTGGAGTTCTCAAAACAATTTAGGTGTTGCCTTTGGCTCATCAACTGGCTTTAAACTACCGAATGACGCGGATCGTTCTCCTGATGCATCTTGGGTGAAGCGTGAACAGTGGGAGGCTTTAACGCCTGAACAGCAAGAGAAGGTTGCTCCCCTGTGTCCTGATTTTGTCGTAGAGTTACGCTCTCCTAGTGATTCTCTGGAAAAAGTACGGCAGAAAATGAAAGAGTACATGGAAAATGGTGCTTGTTTAGGCTGGTTGATCAACCCAAAAAACCAGCAGGTGGAAATTTATCGTCCTAATCAGGATGTTGAGATTCTTGAAAATCCTGCAACTCTATCAGGGGAAAATGTGCTACCTAGGTTTGTATTGTCACTCCAGCAAATTATCTAGCTTGAATTATCTTTTAAAACTGCTTCAAATTGTCCAATAAACGCGATCGCTCCCACTCATCACAACGCCTGAAACAATAGCAACAGTTAGATATCTGAGCATATGTCTTCAATTTTGTTAGTGTAGCAACTGGGGACGTGTAGCGATCGCGTAGTAATTACGTAAGATTGAGAGAATTTACAACCGTACCTCAGTGAAAAAAGTAGCAATTTACGATTATCAATCAGCTACCAACTCCTGATGGAGCATTATTATGGACAGATTAAATGCTTTTAGAGTTGGAAGCTACACATTCACCTACGACAAAATCAACCGTAATGCTCCTGCCACACCTTTAGTTAAAAGTTATACTAGTACACTCACCTTGAGAAGTAACCCACACCTAAAAACTCATTATGTGAGGAAGCACCAATGAAAGAGGAACTGATTACTCTAATTGCCCGTGTATGGGATGTTCTCTGGAGTAATAGTCGCTGGATGAGTTGGAATTTGTTTTTGGCTTTTGTGCCTTTGGCTTTGAGTGTCGGGCTGTTTCGCAGAGGGCGACAGCGCTATTGGTTTTGGTGGCTCGGATTTTTAGTTTTCTTCGGTTTTTTACCTAATGCACCTTATGTTTTGACTGATGTAATTCACCTAATCGAGGATATTCGCAAAATTAACTCTGTGTGGATGATATCCTTGGTTGTTATTCCTGTATATCTAGTATTTATTCTGGCTGGATTTGAAGCCTATGTTTTATCTTTAATTAACTTGGGTTACTACTTAAACCGCATAGGTCAAAGTAAATGGATTTTGGGATCTGAATTAATCACCCATGCTCTCAGTGCAATTGGTATTTATTTAGGGAGATTTCTTAGGTTTAATACTTGGGATTTCATAACTCAACCAGATGCTTTAGCAACCAGCTTTGTGGAGGATGTCGTCGGTAAACGTCCGTTGGTAATTATCACGATAACCTTTGTGGTGATTGCCGGATTGTACTGGATGATGAAACGAGTAACTTTAGGAGTTTTACAACGTGGGGCGATCGCTAAACACCAGCAAACCGACAACAAAGACTCCACAACAACTCAGTTTTAACAGCTTTTCTTAACTTACCTGATTGGAATCAAGCGTTGTTTTGCACAAGTAATCGCGGATTCTTGACTTCTAAACTAGACTAATCAAAGTACATCATTTTTGAAAATTCAAGTATTGTCAGGCACTTATTTATCCCCCCATAATCTGTCAGCCATTGGATTCAGACTATGTCTGTCCTTAGTCCTTGGTGCAATTATTGGCTTAGATCGAGAACTTAAGCACAAACCAGCTGGTTTAAGAACTCATATGCTGGTAAGTTTTGGTTCAGCTTTGTTTGTTCTCATACCCCTCCAGCTTGTAGCAGAAGACAGTCAAAATGAACTCAGCCGTGTGATTCAGGGCATTGTATCTGGTGTGGGATTTCTCGGTGCTGGGGTAATCTTGCGCGAATCTCAACAGGAATTAAGGCTATTTGAGGTTCACGGACTAACGACTGCTGCTATTTGGGTTACAGCTGCCTTGGGAATCGCTGCTGGTTGTGGACTGTGGCAAATGGGATTAATTGCTGCTCTGATGTCTTTAGTGGTTCTCAGAGTTTTTAAAAATTTAGAGAGCGACAGGTAGACTAGTTATTACAGCAACAATAGAAATAGATTTAATAGCTTCGTTAAAGAGAGGAACGCAATTAGTATGGGCATGACCCTCACTGAAAAAATCTTGGCTAAAGCTTCCGGTCGCTCCGTTGTGCAACCGGGGGATAATATTTGGGTTGATGTTGATGTATTGATGACTCATGATGTCTGCGGCCCTGGCACTATCGGTGTCTTCAAACGCGAGTTTGGGACTGATGCTAAAGTTTGGAACTCAGAAAAAGTCGTCTTAATTCCAGATCACTACATTTTCACTGCCGATGAACGCGCCAACCGCAACGTCGATATCCTCCGCGACTTCGCCCAAGAGCAAGGCATTAAATACTTCTACGACATTACCGACAGAGCAGATTTTAAAGCTAACCCAGATTATAAAGGTGTCTGTCACATTGCCCTGGCGCAAGAAGGTCATACCCGCCCTGGCGAAGTTTTGTTTGGCACAGATTCCCACACTTGTAATGCTGGTGCTTTTGGTCAATTTGCAACAGGGATTGGCAACACAGATGCTGGGTTCATCATGGGAACTGGTAAGTTGCTGATTAAAGTCCCAGCGACAATGCGGTTTGTCCTGAATGGAGAAATGCCAGATTACTTGCTGGCGAAGGATCTGATCTTGCAAATTATTGGGGATATTAGTGTTGCTGGTGCAACATACCGCACAATGGAATTTGCCGGAGAAACCGTCCAGCAACTAACGATGGAAGAGCGGATGACGCTGTGTAATATGGCGATCGAGGCTGGTGGTAAAAATGGTACTATTGCTGCCGATCAAACTACGCTTGATTATGTTCAACCTCGTACCAACAAGCCCTTTGACCTAGTCTACACCGACTCTGATGCCCAGTTTTATAGCGATTACTCCTACGATGTCTCACAATTAGAACCAGTAGTTGCCAAGCCTCACTCTCCCGATAATCGTGCTTTGGCTCGTGAATGCCGCGATGTCAAAATTGACCGAGTTTATATCGGCTCCTGTACTGGGGGTAAAACCGAGGACTTTACAAACGCAGCCCGAATTCTTAAAGGTCAGAAGGTTAAGGTTCCTACTTACCTGGTACCAGCTACGCAAAAAGTCTATGAAGATTTGTTCACCCAGAAATATGATGGGCAAACCTTATCAGAGATTTTCCTCCAAGCAGGTTGTATTGAACCAGCGGCCCCGTCCTGTGCGGCTTGTCTGGGTGGACCCAAAGATACTTTTGGGCGGATGAATACGCCAGAGGTTTGTGTATCTACTACCAACCGTAATTTTCCTGGTCGTATGGGTGAAAAAACAGCGCAAATTTATCTGGCTTCACCATACACAGCAGCAGCTTCGGCAGTGACTGGGTATGTAACAGATCCTCGTGAGTTTCTTAATTAGATACTTGTGGGGTCAACAGTGTTTGTCTTGGTGTTTTCTTGAAAGCGCAGCCCTTACATTACATTGCGTCAAAGCAACCATTAAAGCCTAAGATAGTCATAAACTTCTACTAACAGGCTAGCTATAGCAAGTAGTCCTTTTAGCTTTGACGCATTAGTAAAAGGAAGAAAAACAAATATGGGTCTCAAGATAATAGAATTCCTCAAAGACCTTAGTTTGCCCGAAAAGATAAGTGCTGTAGGTTTATTGGTCAGTATTGGAACTGTGCTTAGTACCTCAGTATCGCAGCAGAATTTAAACCGCGCTAACACTAACCAAAGCCCTTCAGAGACAACAGTTATTCCTGAAGTGTCTCCAACTATAAGCAGCCCTACAACCGAGCCAAGTACCTTTAAGCTTCCTAACGATGCTACGACATCTGACAGCACCACTACACCTAGCGGGCCTTTGAATACTCCCAGCATTACCACAACCGATACCGTAAAAATTCCTCAGGAGTTTGGCATAAATTCCGGCAGCACAACTAGTAGCGATACCATAACTCCTGATCGCACAACCAGTAGCGATTTGATCAGTCCTGGCAGCACTACAGTGCCTGGTACCGTGACAGTGCCTAACAGTGGGATCACTCCTAGTAGCACAAGTATGCCTAACGGGTTTTCGGCAAATCCTAATAGCACAACCGACAATAACGAGCCAACTACTTCTGAGATTACGCCAACGCCCAATAACTTTGGGGTTCCTAGTGGATTAACAAATCCTAATAGCACAACTGACAATAACAATCCAACTACTTCTGAGATTACGCCAACGCCCAATAACTTTGGGGTTCCTAGTGGGTTAACAAATCCTAATAGCACAACCGACAATAACAATCCAACTGCTTCTGAGATTACGCCAACGCCCAATAACTTTGGAGTTCCTAACGAGTCTTTGACAAATCCAAACAGCACAACCACACCAAGAGATCCAACTACTTCTGAAATTACGCCAACGCCCAATAACTTTGGAGTTCCTAGTGGGTTAACAAATCCCAATAGCACAACTGACAATAACAATCCAACTACTTCTGAGATTGCGCCAACGCCCAATAACTTTGGAGTTCCTAACGAGTCTTTGACAAATCCAAACAGCACAACCACACCAAGAGATCCAACTACTTCTGAAATTACGCCAACGCCAGATAACTTTGTGGTTCCTACTGAGTCAGCCACAACACCCCCCTATCGCCAAACTACACCCAGCGATTCAACCACTTCTGGCAATACAACCAGCTTTAGGGGAAACTAAACTACGTCAGGTGCGTAGGCGTTCGCCCTACAGCCCTAACGCCAAGGGCTTCGCACCTGATGCAGCTATTCGCCTCAGACTTGAACTTAAATCTCCGTTATCCATGATTATTTTGGTAATGGGTGTTTCCGGCTCCGGCAAAACTACTATTGGTCAGCTGTTAGCAAAATCACTTAATTGGGAATTCTGCGACGCTGATGCTTTACATCCAGCAGCCAATATTGAGAAGATGAGCCGTGGCATTCCCCTAGATGATACAGACCGCAAACCGTGGCTTCAGCGGCTACAACGGGTGATTACTCAGTGGTTGCAGGAAGATAAAAACATAGTATTGGCGTGTTCCGCTCTTAAAACTGCCTATCGTCAGCTCCTATTACAGGACAAAGAACGGATGAGGCTAGTTTACCTCAAGGGGGATTCTAGGCTAATTCAAGAGCGGTTGCAGTCGCGCCTCCATCACTACATGCTGCCAGACCTCCTCCAAAGCCAGTTAGACTCCTTGGAGGAGCCATTTGAGGCAATTTACGTTGATGTTTCCCAGCCTCCAGAGGTGATCGTGCAGGAAATTAAAACTAGATTGGCTTAGGGATTTTGCTGCGAATGCAAAAAAGCTGTGACTTCAGCGGCGGTAGGTTGAGCCGCGATCGCGCCTGGCTTCATCGTAGTCAAGGCCCCGACTGCACTGGCATATGTGATGACTCTCTTAGCTGTTTCTGGATCGCTAAGGCTGTGAATGCCCAACTGACACAGCTGATTGACGAAGCCAGCCACAAAACTATCCCCCGCCCCAGTTGTATCTACAACATCGACTGAGAAAGCAGGCACCTTACCTTCGTTTTCCGCAAGACAGTAAGCACAGCCTTTATCCCCAGATGTTACTAGTACTCCCTCTACAGAATCTAGGCGGTAGGTAATCGCCCCTGGATCTGTCGTGTTAAACAGCCATTCTGCTTCTTCATCGGAGAGTTTGAGAAAATCAATTCGCTTAAATAGTTCCTGAATTGTTTGACGGGCGGTGTCAGGGTTAGGCCAAAATACAGGTCGCCAATTTACATCAAGTACAATTTTGACATCGTATTGCTCTGCGAGTTCAAGGGCACGGAATACACTCTTCGCGCTATCGGGATAAGCCAGTTCCAGTGTACCCAAGACAAGAAAATCTGCTGCTTCAAATAACTGAATCGGCAACTGGTTTGCGAGGAGGCGTGTATCCGCAAATTCGGCTGTGTCATAGTCGCCAAACCCAGCAAAAGTGCGATCGCCTGCTGCTGAACGCACAACATAAACTTGCCGTGTCGGTGCTGTGGGATGTCGCTGCACCCCAGTTAGATCCACACCCACTTCTAGCAACAGTTGCATCAATTTGTCGCCTGGTTCATCCATACCCACACACCCGATAAAGCCAGCGGTTGTACCTAGTTTGACTAACCCACAGGCAACATTTGCTGGTGCGCCGCCTGGATAAGGTGTCCAGGATTCGACTTGAGAGAGCGATCGCCCTAGCTGATCGGCTAGAAGATCAAATAAAATTTCACCGAGGCAAAGCACACGAGGATTACTCATCTGTTTTTGCGGCTCAAGACTCCTACTATATTTGTAGGATTAGTTTAGATCAGACCGCATCTATCTGCGTATTTTAAGTAATAAGTAGTAACCTCACTAAAGATAATTGGTAGTGATTGCGGCAGGAGAGCCGTTAGTTGCACAAATTCAAAGAACTCATTAACCAAACATTGCTCAACTGCCGTTAACTGAAATACGTTAGGCAGGCGATCGCAGCACTTCAATACCAGAAATGGCACCAAAGTTTACTTCTGACTTAAAGCTGATATTCAGTACACCGTCTGTGACTTGGATACCTTCGATAGGTACTACTACAGCCGTTAAGGCACCCCCAGCCGCTGCTGT
>JBGTCQ010000287.1:0-2553 GCA_041748755.1 Chroococcidiopsidaceae cyanobacterium
TTAGTAGGGGGAGTAATTTCAGTTGCTTTAACGGGTGGGGTTATTTCTGTCGCCTCGTTGGTCGGTTTTATTACTTTATTTGGTGTAGCCACTCGTAATGGATTGCTATTAGTTGATAATTACAACACTAAATTTGCCGAGAAAATGCCTTTTAAAGAGGTAATAATTCAAGGTTCAATGGAGCGGCTAAATGCAATTTTGATGACAGCTTTCACCTCAGCTTTGGGTTTGGCTCCTTTAGTAGTTGGGGGTGGTGCAGGTAAGGAAATTTTGCAACCTTTGGCAGTTGTTGTGCTAGGAGGTTTGTTTACTTCTACAGCGTTAACGCTGTTAGTTCTCCCAGCTTTGTACGCCCAATTTAGGAAGATTTTGATACCTCAGACAACGCCAATTCAGACTGAAGGATTTACACCTCAAGATATACCTATTCACCAAAAAAATTCAAACTAACGATTTAACCATTAGCAAAAGACAAAGGAGAAACAAATGAATCTAAAAACAAGCTTAATTGTTGTAGGCAGTATGGGACTAATTTTTCTAGGAGCCTGTAACAATGGTACGCAGCCCACAAACTCGACCAGTAGCCCAAATGCCTCACCCGCAGAGATAGCAACCCAACCTAGTCCAGCATCCTCAGAAAATGCTGAAAAAACTGACCATCCCATCGAATCTAAAGGAGGTCAAGTGATAGAATCAGGTCCCTATCATTTAGAGTTTGTATCTGAGTCAGAAAGTGATGGAACTCACATGGATTTTTATCTACAAAAAGGAGATAGCCACGAAGCAATTCCTACTGCGAAAGTAACGGCTCAAGTTCAGTTACCTGATGGAACACAAAAGACACTTCCCCTCACTTATGATGCTGAAGGTAAACATTACACAGCTTTGCTGCCTGGGAAAGCATCAGGAGAATACAATGTTGCGATTCTTTCTGACGTTAGTGGCGAAAAGGTAAATGGTCGCTTCACCTTTAATCGCTAAATATCATTACAGGTGATTTTCATATTAATGTTGTTTGCTCAGTAGAAAAACCTGTGTTCCCTACAGAGGGATGCTTATGATTCTAAAAATAGTTCGCTTTCTCAGCCTTCTCCTCATGGCCCTAGCCACTGGGGTTGCATTCTGCCATGTGCTGGAGCTTCCCAACAAAAGGGCTTTGCCTGCCTCCGCGTGGCTCGACGTGCAGAAGGTCTTGTATAACGGGTTTGGACGTGTTCTTGGTCCTGTCGAATTTGGTGCCTTGGTAGTAACGTTGGTCGTGTTATTCTTCGTCCGCCAGCACCGAACCACTTTCGTCCTAACCTTAACCGCCACGCTTTGCATCGCAGCGGAACTGCTTGTCTGGACAATCTTCGTTGGTCCGGTCAACTTTATAGTGGATACTGCCACATCAGTGCCGGCTGACTGGACACAGGTGCGCGACCAGTGGGAGTATGGACACGCCGCCCGCGCCGCCCTGCTAATCGCTGGGTTGAGCGCGTTGATCCTCTCGATGCTTGTCGATACACCTGCTAGCAATGCCCGGAGCGTGAGGTAGAAGTGGTCAGCGTGAGTTTTTCTTATCACGAGTTTTGATTTTTCTATCTCAATATTGTGCAATTGTTTCTATGAAAGTTCTTCTAGTTGAAGATGAGCCGGATTTGGGTACGGCTATCAAGCGAACCTTGAACCAGGAAAAGTATATTGTTGACTGGGTTCTGGATGGCACTGAAGCTTGGCATTATCTAGAAAGCCAGTGGACAGAATATACATTAGCTATCTTCGACTGGTTGCTACCAGGGTTATCAGGATTAGAACTGTGCAAGCGGCTACGGAAGCAACGTAATCCTTTACCTGTTTTAATGCTGACAGCCAAAGACAGAATGGAAGATAAAGTTGCTGGCTTGGATGCAGGAGCAGATGACTATCTAGTAAAGCCTTTTGGTATGGTGGAACTGCTGGCACGGTTACGGGCATTGCAAAGGCGATCGCCCTCCTTCCAACCCCAACACTTACAAGTCGGAAGCCTTACTTTAGATTACGCTACCCACACAGTTTGTTTTCAAAACACAGATTCTAATCAGCAAGTCATTCCATTGACCAGTAAGGAATTCCAACTGCTGGAGTATTTTATGAAGCATCCGAATCAAATTGTCACACGCAACCAGATTCGCAATCAGCTGTGGGAAGTGAGTGCCGAACCAATTAGTAATGTAGTAGCGGCTCAAATGCGTCTGCTGCGACGCAAACTAGCCCACACAGAGGGCGATCGCCTAATTGAGACCATACATGGTATAGGGTATCGTCTCAATCCGACTCATGAACCAAAATAAACTCTTTCACTTGACTCGCTGGCGATTGGCTCTCTGGTATGCCATCGTGATGGGTTTTATCTTGGGACTGTGTGGTTTGGGGGTATACCAGGCGATTGTCCACGCCCACTGGCAGACCTTAGATCGAGAGCTGGAGTCTGTTGCCGGAACGCTACACGACAGCATTGAAAATACACTAAAGCAACCCGGACGCTTAGAGCCAACTACTCAACAACTCTTGCCAGAGAAAACGGAGAAACGC
>JBGTCQ010000288.1:0-7464 GCA_041748755.1 Chroococcidiopsidaceae cyanobacterium
ATGCTGAAGAAGAACTGATAGGGGGAGAGGTTAAATTTTTAATCGAAGCAGAAGAGGAAGTAAGTACCGATAAATCTATCGTCAAGGTTTCTAAACAACTAAAGCTAACTATAGCAATCCTAAATGAAGTTTGAGAAAACGCCATACTCATGTAGCTTGGGAAAATCAAAGGTTTGTCGATGGGTGATCAGCTCAAATAGGACTTTGACTGCCTGAAAAGATTTACACAAATGGTAGCACTCACGAATGAAGCGCTTGGCTTGCAACCAGATGTCTTCTACCGGGTTTTGCTCAGGAGCATTGGGAGCAAAGCGAATACAGGTCACTCGCCAGCGCTCCTCGTCGAGATCTGCATTCACCTGCTCAAGATAAGCCTTTAACTCATGGGAACGATGGTAACTGGCACCATCCCAGATGAGGGCAATTCGACAACCCTGACGTTGGCTCTGGAGATATTGCACAAACTCAATCGTATGTTCGGTATTTCCCGTCGGATAAGCCTGCATCAAAAACTCTTTGGTGCGGTAGTCCAACGCGCCAAAATAAGTCTGTTTCTGTCGCTCAGAGTTAATGGGTAGTTGAATACGCTCCGACGTTTTTCCAAGGCACGTTTCGGGGGGAAGCTTCCCCCCGCAGAGGTCTCCCCATAACAAGTGGCATTCATCCTGAATAAACACGACTAACTCTCCTGTTTCAATCGCTGGACGATGAGCTTCCAACCAGGTTTTGATTTGCTGTTTTTTCTCTACCAGTTCTGGGTCTTTGCGAGGGTTACTCCGTTGGCTTTTCTTCCAACTAATTCCGGCGGCTTTGAATAAGTTGTAGTAGCTCTGCTGGGACTGGAACACGACCTCATAGTGATTAAACTCAGCGAGTTCCTCACGGAACCCGCTGGTCTCCAAAACCGTGCTTGATAGTTTCCCATCACATGGCTCCTCAGTGAACTGGCACCTTGTCATGTGAACTTCACAACCAAACCATCATTGGTTGTTTTCGTGTCGTGGCAATGTCTGTGTAAAATCTGGAGATTTTCGTATGAACTTTTTCCTCCCAGTTTTTGGGGGATTATATGGTCAATCTCCAGTACATCTTCCTCTCGGAAGTACAATCCGCAATGGGTAAATTTTCCTTTTTGTTCCTTTAAAAGCGTTGCCACTCTCTTAGTCACTTCCGGGTGTTCTCCCATTCTTGAACTCCAGTAAATTAGGTTGCCATCATAAGGACTGACTTTGCCCCTGACTTTAATATGGCGGGAGATTGGTGTCTTATCGTGACTAACCAACCGCATCGGATTTTTTGCCATTTGTCTAGTTGCGAATACCCAATTTCTTCCACCTATGGTTTGCCAGTATTTCTTGGTTATCCATTTTTTCCAAGATTTTCTTGGATGGCGGCGTTTTGCCCAGCGTTTTAGCTTTATGAACATCAGCCTATCTATGGCTGTGAATATCCCTTTGCTACATACGGTTGAATAGTAGTTTGACCACCCTTTTATTATCGGGTTCAGTTCCCTAATTAACGACCTTTGAGTCGCTGATTTGTAGTCATCAATGTTACTAGCTATTCGTTTGTAATGTATCAACCGCTTTTGTTTGCTGGGTGTGATGATTGTTTGAAACCCTAAAAGTTCATTGTGGGGATTCTTTCCTGAATGATGTCTCCCTACTCTGAACTGCCTTATGTTAAAACCTAGAAAATCAAATCCAGGTTTTTCCTCCCCACACTCATTAAGCGTGTGGGTTAGCCGTGTTTTGGCAGGTTTCAATTCCAAGCCCATATCTTTTAACCATTCCGAGATTATTTCCCGGCATCTTTGAACAACGAGTATGTCTTCGTGAAGAATCACGAAGTCATCGGCATAACGAACCAGACTCAGGCTTTTACGATTATTCGATTTTCTGCCCTTTAGCGTTTCCGCGTATTTCTTAATTCGTTCTTCCATCCCGTGAAGGGCAATATTAGCCAAAAGTGGAGAAATGACCCCACCTTGTGGTGTACCTTCAGATGTTGGAAACAACTGCCCACCATCCATCACCCCCGCTTTTAACCATGCTCGAACTTGTCGGCGTATGGTGGGAGATGTATTTAATTTTATTAGCAGTGCTTCATGGTCGATGCGGTCGAAACATTTGGCTATATCGGCATCAAGCACAAATTTTGATTTGCCTTTGATACAGAGGAATATTGCTTCAATTGCATCATGACATGAGCATCCTGGTCTGAACCCGTATGAATTAGGCTCAAATCGCGCTTCCCATTCTGGTTCTAATGCCAGTTTGACAAGTGCTTGCAAGGCTCGGTCGTACATTGTCGGTATACCCAGAGGTCTTTTCTCATCTGTGCCAGGTTTTGGAATCCAAACCCGCCTCGTTGGTCTAGCCTTTGTCCCAAGTTTTATTTTATTTACTAACCGAAAACGTGCTACTGGGGTTAGGGATTTGACCCCATCCACTCCTGCCGTTTTCTTGCCAGCATTATCTTGAGTTACCCGACGAACCGATAGACATCTTGCATACCATGACTTCATCAGTGTTTTCTGGAGTCTGCGAATCGCTTTAACATCATCACGTTGAGAAGCTTTGTAGATTCTTTTTTGCAACTTAAAAACCAATCGTTCCAGCTTGCGCCAGTTGATTTGTTTCCATTCCCCCATCGATTTATTATCTTTCGCCAATTTCAGTTTCTTCAGGGGAAGAAAACCGTTTGGCTTAGGAATAACTTGTCGTGTATTAGACTTATTCATTGCTACTCATGACTCTACATTCCAAGTCACCGTGAGTCCGTCAGCTTATCCTCGCCATTACAGTAAGGCATTTCTGACTCAATCTTTCCTGCTCGTAGCATGCGGTTAGCCCCTGCTCAGTTATCGACCTATTCTGAGAGCATACGAGAGGTTACTTCGTTCCGAATAACCATTGTTTGAAACCTTTAGAATGATGCTCTTCCTCCGGGTTTATAGGGAGTGTTTACTGGTCACGATGAAAAATGCCAGCCCCTTATCCTTTGACTTTTGTCCACCAGCCTCAACAGTTTTCAGGCATTGCCTTAAATCCTGCTTTCCCTTACGGGTTAACCTAGTTTTGGCTGGATGTCTCGCTCACGGAAGTATAGTACATCTTCGCTTTCGCTATTCATGGGTTTCTTGCTAGAAGGAAGCCAGCTTAGGTTGCCGACCCTTCTCCGTCTCGCCTCGCTTTAGGGATTGATGGCTAGTCGCTACCCTAGAGGTGATGCTGTCACCGTAACACCTACGGGGAGGGACTTCTGTACATATGTATCAGTCACCCTCATGGTTATTCAGTTATCATCTGAGAGAGATTAAAGTGCGAACTCAACCCTTATGGGTTATCTCTCAGATGTCAGTTATCCTTGAGTATTTCTACTCATTTCAACTGAACGAATCGCACTTCCTCTATGTGGTGCTGAAGTTCTGGTAAATGCCAGTAGTTGCGCTGCTTGAGCCAGGTAATCACAGCCTGTTGTTGCTGGGCATTCAGATAAGGCTGCGAGACTTTGTAAGCTAACTTTACTCCAGCTACCCCTTGCGCTTGATAGGCTTGCTGCCAGTAAGCAATAAACCCATGGGAGACTTGCAAGGTATCTGCAATGTACTTGTAGGTATCCCCTTGCAAGCGCATTTTCACTGCCAACGCCCTTTTTAGTTCTCGTGGGTCTGGATTACTAGCAATTAGCTGACTTAATTCATTCATCCTCTAACCATCACAAAGTAGCTGTTACCTCAAGCCAGCCTATCATCTTTCTCAATACTCACTTAGGACTGCTATAGTGAAGTTGGGGCTTCAAATGGTACACGCTTAGTACCTCCTGAAACGATATTAATTGTTGTACGCGGAATGATTCTGGGACAGCATTTTCCTGTTGCAATGACTAAGCGCAGAATGGCGTTCAACCAGGATTTAAAAGCTCTGCAATGCGATTCTAAAGTTGATTTAAAATTTCTGTTTTACTGGCTACAAGGAAACGCTTATGAAATCCTTGGTATTGCTGATGAAGCGGCGCATGGTACAAAACGGCTACAAACAGACAGACTGCAAAACTTGCCGTTGTATCTACCACCTCTTCCCATACAGCGAAAGATTGCTAGTATTCTTTCAGCCTATGATCGCCTAATCGAAAACAATACGCGGCGGATCAAGATTCTGGAAGAGATGGCGCGATCGCTCTACCGCGAGTGGTTCGTCAACTTCCGCTTCCCTGGACATGAACAGGTGAAAATGGTTGATTCAGAATTGGGGCTAATTCCTGAAGGATGGGAAGTAAAAAAACTTAAGGATATAGTTGAGCTAGCATACGGAAAATCACTTACAGCAAACAAGCGGATACCTGGTAGAGTTCCCGTCTACGGTTCGGCTGGCGTGGTTGGCTACCACAACAAAATTTTAGTCAATGCACCAGGAATTATTGTTGGTCGCAAGGGAAATGTAGGAAGTGTTTTTTGGTCTGATGATGACTTCTTCCCAATTGACACAGTATTTTACATTCAAACGGAAATCTGCTTGCACTACGTCTATTACAACTTGCAGAGCCAGAATTTTATCAATAATGATGCAGCAGTACCAGGACTGAACAGAAACCAAGCATATCTATTGCCTTTCTTACTCCCTGACGCAAAAATTTTGAAACAATTTCAACAATTTATTGATGCAATTTTCAAACAAACTAGGAATTTAAAAACTAAGAATATTAACCTCCGCCGCACCCGCGATCTACTGCTACCTAAACTCATTTCAGGAGAAATCGACGTAGAAAATCTGGATATTGAAACTGAGGTAACAGCAGCATGAGACAACTAACCAGAATCACATTTAACCCAGAAGTAATGGGTGGTAAACCCTGCATTAGAGGGTTACGAGTCACCGTTGGCACAATTGTAGGACTCATGGCATCTGGACATTTGCCTGACGAAATTCTGAAAGCCTATCCTTACCTAGAATTAGCAGACATTTACGAAGCCCTTGCCTATGCCGCATGGCGTTCTGAAGAAATCGAAGTTCCAATCGCTTCAGCATGAAGATCGTGATCGACATGAACTTGTCGCCTGATTGGGTTCCTTTACTAGAAAATTCGGGGTTTGAATCAGTTCACTGGTCAACAGTGGGCGATCCGCGTGCTAGCGATCGCGCCATCATGGAATGGGCATTGACAAACACTTACGTTGTCTTCACTAACGATCTAGATTTCGGTGGTGTTCTTGCTGCGACTCAAGCCGAAGCTCCTAGTGTCATTCAAATTCGCGGACAAGATGTATTAGCTGCTAGCATCGGTAGTCTAGTAATCAGCGTACTACAGCAGTTTGAGACGGTGCTTGAGGCAGGCGCTTTAGTTAGCGTCGATCAAGCTAGTGCTAGAGTGCGTATTTTGCCGATCACTAGAAACTCATAAATACAAAATATATGAAGCAACCCCACCCGGATTCAGAAGAAGCCCTAGAAAACGCCACGATCGCCTTGTTTGCAGAATTGGAATACACAACCGCCAACTGCTACCACGAAACTTACGGCGAAAACGGCACACTGGGGCGAGAGACATCAGCCGAGGTGGTATTGATTCCCAAATTGCGCTCAGCCCTAGAAAAAATAAATCCTGACATACCTACTGAAGCGATCGCACTTGCAATTGAAGAACTAACGCGCGATCGCAGCACCCTTAGTCCAGCCAACGCCAACCGGGAGATTTACAAAATACTCAAAGATGGCGTAAAAGTCAAATTCCGCAACTCGGACGACGAAGAAACCATCGAAACCGTTAAAGTCATTGATTGGAAACAGCCAGAAAATAACGACTTCTTCCTAGCTTCCCAGTTCTGGATTTCCGGCGACATGGGCAACAAACGCGCCGACTTAGTGGGATTCATCAACGGCTTGCCCTTAGTATTTATTGAACTGAAAGCCCATCTCAAACGGCTAGAACTGGCTTATCGCCTCAATTTGTCCGACTACAAACGCACCTGACCTTCAAAAGGATTTATTTCAGCGGCTGAGACTACGTTACGGAAGTTCGGCAGAATATGAAGTTAATCCCATTGCTGGAGGTCGTAGCGATACGGGTCTTATGTTTCCAGAGTGCGAGTTTCCAATCGAGGTCAAAGCCGAATATAAAACGATAGAGCGCAGTCATGTGCATAACAGCTATGTAGGTCAAACTGATATTTACGCTTCTGTGCGCGATTGTATCGCTTTCATTATGATTTTAGATTTGCATGCAACTAACTCAGGACAACCTTCTAAAGGTCAAACTCGTAAAAGCAAAGTAGTTGAACAAGTTACGAGTAGTAAGGTATTTAAAATGTACTCTTTAGAGGAAAGCTTTTGGGTAGATAGTTTATCGGTTGATCCACACATACAACAGGCGAAGAGAAATGCTGTGGTTGTTAGTCTGATTCCAGGGAACCGACCAAAACCGTCATCAGTGACGTATTACAGCCGGAAGCCATAAAGTTAAACCTAACGAAAAAGGTTCACTAAGGCAGTGCAAACTGAATCAGGACACCAACTTGACTAAACTCAATTACAACTCAGAGCCATTGCGTGAATTTGGGAGTGAGCATGAGCCTGAAATTTGTTAAAACTATCTCTGTATTTACATACTTGCGCTTGGGTTCAAAAAATTAAGTAGCTCTAATAAGTAAGACTTCTAAGCCGCAAACAGTTCCTCCACACAAATATGTTCTTAAACATCAGCGGTTGCTGTTTTAGCTAAAGAGCAATTTGATAAACAGTTATTATTTATGGTATAATAGTATACAGTAAGATACATAATTTGCCACCATATCAAAGCCTTTCAGCCACATCCAGGTTGCCCATGACTTTTATTAACGGGTAGATGGTGGAAAGAGAATATTAGTAGCTAGAAACGAATATAGTCATCATCCGTTGGATGCCGTGAGGTTCCAGCCTATGCTGCCACATACAGATAGAGTTTCTAAGTGTTAAGTCTCTTGGTTTTGTTGCCCGCTCCTGCTAAGGAATGACTGGTACCATGTAATCAACATAAATGAGGGGCAGGCTGCTCAACCCCTCTTGGATGCATACAGAAGATATTTTGCTAGATAGTGGCGGCAAGTTGATTCATAGTCAGCTTGTCAGCAGCAACCGTTGCCGCAGATAGTTAATTGCTGTCTGCGGCATTTCGCCTGATGAGACTGCTTTTCCTAGCAGTCGAAATCGTTTGCTCAACAGCAAGCGATCGCGGGAAGGAAATGTTAGCTCCCGTAAGGATTAAACAATGGATCAGCTTTTAGACGTTACCGATTCGTTCAGCAACCAGAATATTGAATTGCTGCAACAAATTGAAGTTGACTTAATTACGGAAGATGTAGGTCTTCGTCAACAAGCACAAAAGATAGCAGCCCATACAGATATCTTATCTCTGCCTTGGCTGCCACTCGCAAACCAAGCCGACTTACCGAATGTTCCAGGGATTTACTTTCTCCTGGAGAACGAG
>JBGTCQ010000289.1:0-42667 GCA_041748755.1 Chroococcidiopsidaceae cyanobacterium
GTAAACGGAATCACCCACCGCACCAGGCGCTGCCCTGTTAGGAGGAAATCCCGTCGGACCCGGTACGACGACCCGCGTCGGTGCGAAGTCAACTGTTCCAGAGAAATTCACCACACCGTTATCTCTACGGACTCGTTGAACTGCTACTGTACCCAGAGCATTAGCGAGCTTGGGTGCCCAGATCACCCCGCGCCGTTCTGCGTCATCCCGGTTTGACGATTCAGTTACAATGTACCAGACAGTGTCCCCATTGTGACTTCCTCTGAATAGGGGCAGTGTAACGGTCTTTGCCTTCTGATCCAATTTGATAGCGCTAGGCAAGAAAATCTCGGTGTCTGCGGCAGCAGGCTTGCTCAAGCCTCCGCCAACGAACACAACAGATAGGGTGAGCGCAAGCAATCTATTGGGGATGTGTCTCATTGTATTTCAAAAATTAAGAATCTTAGTAATAATTAACTCAGACCATCCTGAGAATTTACTGAGAGAAAGCTGATTCTTAGCTAAGAATTTCAAATACTAAGCCATTAAGATTTGAAACAGGAAAATTTTTAGGGCAGCGATTATGTGTTGCTACTCCCGCAACACATAACCAACGCCACGTATTGTTTGAATCAGTCGCTTTTCGTTGTTTGTTTCTAGCTTCAGCCGTAAGTAGCGAATGTAGACTTCAATAATATTAGAATCGCCCATAAAGTCATAGCCCCAGACTTCTTGGAGAATGCGATCGCGCGTGATGACTTGCCGGGGATGGAGGAGGAGATAATCTAATAAATCGAATTCTTTTGCAGTTAATTCAATTAAGCGAGTGCCACGATAAACTTCACGAGTCTGGCGATTCAAGCTTAAGTCTTCAAACTGTAAAACATCAGGATCTCCTTCTTGATTCCGTCGCAGGTGAGCGCGAACTCTAGCTAATAATTCCTCAATACTAAATGGCTTAACTACGTAGTCATCTGCTCCCGCATCTAAACCGACAACGCGATCGCTAACTTCATCTTTTGCCGTTAATAAAATGATCGGCACTTTATCTCCCGTTGCCCGGAGACGACGACAAATTTCCACTCCTGATAAACCAGGAAGCATCCAATCTAAAACAACTAAATCAGGATGTTCCTCCCGCGCTGCCGTTAGTCCTGATAACCCATCATGGGTAACACTGACTTGATATCCTTCGTAGCTCAGTTCCAGTTCAACAAATCGCGCCAGCTTGACTTCATCTTCAACCACCAAAATACGCGCCGTCATTGTGCAGATTGGGTAGGTAAGGTGACTGTAAATATACTACCTTCACCTGGTCTGGAGCGAACCGTAACACTGCCACCCATCCCCTCCATAAGTGTTTTAACAATAGCTAGACCTAAGCCGCTGCCACCAGTGGAACGGGAACGGGCTTCATCCACGCGATAAAAGCGCTCGAAAATGCGGGTTTGTTGTTGCAGGGGAATACCTAGCCCTTGATCACTAACTTGAACAAGAGCCTGATCAGCAGTTTGCTCTATTTTCACGGCGATTAGAGTGTCCGGATCAGAATAGTTCATCGCATTATCAATCAGGTTAATTAATACCTGCTTCAGGCTGTCGCGATCTGCCATAACCTGGATCGGCAATGTTCCCTCAATTGTAATTGTCCGATTACTAAATTGCTCTGCCATCTCTACCACTTCTACAACCAAATCGTTCAGCACGAAGGATTCAAAACGGAAGTATAGATGACCACTATCAGCCCGTGCCAAATCAAGTAAGTCCTGCAACAAGCGAATGGTGCGCTTTGCCTCGTCCGATGCAACTTCCAGAGCTTCCCGCTGGGCTTCAGTCAAGTTAACACCTCGTCGCAGAATGCTTTGCAGGTAACCGTCAACCAGAGTTAGGGGTGTTCGCAACTCATGGGAGACATTGCTGACAAATTGACGCTGTTGCTCCCAAGCGGACGATAAGCGAGACAATGTCATGTTGAAGGTTTGAGTAAGTTCCTTAACTTCACTAGGAGCGCGTTCAAGGTGCAGCCGAACCTCAGCCAGATCTTCTGCTGAAATTGTGCCAGCCATCTGACTCATCTGCCGCAATGGTTGCAGCGATCGCCGAACGTAGATCGAAATTACCAACATCAATACCAGGATTGACAGTATAGTTGCGATGCTCAAGCTCCGCACCAGTGCCACAAACATGGTTTGTTCATAAGTGATATCCTGTACTACATAAAGCTTGCCGATGGTTGTCCTCTGCACGCTTAAAGGCGTACCACATAGCACTAGATAGCGTCCGCTCACCTGATACACTTGGGGTTTGATTAACCTTCCTGCGAGGGAAAGTAATGCAGCAGCGGTGTCATTTTGCTGCTTGAATGACTTAGACTGAGCAGCGATTGTCCCATCAGGACGACTCACCCATAAAAATACATTCGGGGTTGTGCGGTTATTGATTACTGTTTGTATCGCAACCTGTACAGGCATCATTTTGCTGTAGACTTCAACATCCTGGGGAAAGCGCTCAGCAATATCTAGAACATTCTGCTTGTGGCTATCAATCAAAATCTGTTGCAATTTCCAACTCGTCCAAGAAGCGACGCTACCTAGCCCTAAAATTGAGAAAGTTACAACGCCTGCGGTGAGACGAAACTGTAGTGACGAGGGATCAGTTCGCTTCCATGCTTGAGCGATCGCATTGAACAAGTCGCTGGCAAATCTCATTTAATGAAACTATCCACAGAAGTTGGCGTAGCCTTCATGTTGTACTCTTCGCGGATTAGTTAGCTGCTACATGCGGCAAGCCACTGAAGTTAGCGTATCAAAGATTATGAATTTACTTAGATGATGGCAAGATGTCCCCACCAAACTTTCAGTTATGTTAGTGGGAGCTAGTAATGCCGGAAATAGTTTGGTCTTCTTATTTCAAAGATGTCAAAATAATCGCTACTAATAATCTAAATCTTTACGTGAGATTCAAAATGATTTTTACCTGAGAATTTGCGAAGAAAATGATTAAAAATTTTGCTTTGCCCAGTTAAGTTATGATTCTTTGGATGCTGAATTGCCGCGCTTATCCATATTTTATTTTTGCTAGCGCTAGGATGTGATCTTAGTCACTTACAAGAAATTTATTTTTATTATATCATTTTAAGGTGCAACTCTAAACTTTTAGCTGTATGGGTAATTGGCTCACACTTAAATACTGATTCATGTAGAAATAGATTGCAGTATTAACAATCCTACTTACTGTACAACTGAATAAAAATTTTTATCAACGTTTACTAGTAACTTAACGGGGTAAAAACTTTAGCTACTAGAGACAAATAAGAGTGATTGACTTATGCATGAGAAAACTCACAGCCTAAACTCAGGAAGTTCTCAGATTGGCTACTTATAATTCAAATTGTGAAGAATAGAACATTCTTGCATTTTCTAACACAGTGTTAGAAACTTGATGCAGCACTGGAACTCTAACACAATCCAGTAAAAAACCAATAAAGGAGACCTATTTCTATGAACTCGCTTGTAAAAAGCTCTGCCCTTGCGATTATGCTTAGTTTAGCTACGGCGACCACCGCAGGAGCTACACAGCCAGACAGCAACACCACTAGTGTCAAACCCGCCGCGTCTCAGAGTCTTGTCGCCCAAATGCCCATGCGTGGTCGCTTTGATGCCACAAGAACAAGACCCTATGTCGATGAGATGATCATGCTACATATGGAGATGGTTGATGCGGCCCAAAGAGCAATGAAATCTCCAGATCCTGAAATCCGGAAAATGGCAGAGGAGGCGATGAAATCTAGCAACGCTCAAATCAATACCTTAATGGAGATGCGGAGAAAGTTCTTCGAGAACCCAGACAAGGGATAGATTTTAAAGTAGATGTCATAGGGGTAGTAAGTGGGCTTTTAGCTAAATGCCCCTAACGAATCCGAGTTAGCCAGCGGGAGAACAGTTGCTTGACAAATTGACTCAGACCAGTGGTGTCATTTTCTGTCTAGCCTATATTCTAGGCTTGCTATCTACAGCAGTATCTTGGGGAAGTTATGCTGTATTAGCTATGGGGATAGGGGCAGCGATTGTTCTACCACGCTTCTGGCGAGTTGGTACTACAGCATTGTGGCTAACAGCTGGAGGATTGGGTTTAGTAGCAACTTTATATTTGCAGGTACGGACTCCACAGCCAGCAGTGAATGATATCAGTAGATTCGTTCGAGCTATTGATAGCACACAAGAACAAATGGTCAGTGTGCAGGGTAAGGTTGCGAGTACACCTCGCTTAACGCGGAGTCAGCGGGGGCAATTTTGGTTAGAGGCTACTCGACTAGACAAGATTAAAGGCAATGAATCGACAGTACACGTTACAGGTAAGTTGTACGTAACTGTACCTTTACTGCAAGCTACTGGTTTGTACCCAGGTCAAGTAATCGCTGTAACTGGTGTCTTGTACAAACCCAAAGCAGCGGCAAATCCAGGAAGTTTTGACTTTCGCAGTTTTCTGGAGCGAGAAGGCACGTTTGCTGGTTTCAGTGGACGACAGGTGATTCCCGCTGCTCAAAAACAGACTCAGTGGGGATGGTGGGTGATCCGGCAACGAATTGTGCGATCGCAAATTCGGTGGTTAGGCAGTCCTGAAGGCCCAATTGTCAGCTCAATGGTTTTGGGAAGCAAGGCTGTTGATTTGCCCTACGATATCCGCGACTCGTTTATTCAGGTTGGATTAGCTCATGCTTTAGCAGCATCTGGGTTTCAAACTTCTCTAATTCTGAGTTTGCTGTTAGTAATCACCAAGCGTCTTTCTCCTAGAGCACAAGTTAGCTGGGGTGTAGGGGTTTTAGTTATTTTCCTTGGTTTGACTGGTTTACAACCCTCAGTGCTTCGAGCCGTAATTATGGGTTTTGGGGCATTAATTGCTTTGGCAATGAGGCGCAAAGTTCAGTCATTGGGAACACTCTTAATTGCCGCAACACTTTTGCTGCTATTTAATCCGCTGTGGATTTGGGACTTAGGGTTCCAACTTAGTTTTTTAGCCACACTAGGGTTATTAGTAACAGTACCACCATTAATTAAAAAGCTGGACTGGATGCCGCCAGCGATCGCTTGCTTGATTGCAGTGCCAATCGCCGCCTCGCTCTGGACATTACCTCTGCAACTCTCCGTTTTTGGCGTTGTACCAGTCTACAGCATTGTAGTGAATATCATCACTACACCCTTGATTTCTGTAATTAGTATCAGTGGCATCATCAGTGCTTTAATTGCCTTGATTTGGCCTCTGGCAGGAAGCGCCTTGAGTTGGCTATTGTATTACCCTAGCCATTGGTTAATTTTGCTAGTGCAAGTTTTTTCCCAATTGCCAGGAAATTCTATTGCCGTTGGGACAATCTCTGCTTTGCAGTTACTTGCCATATATGGTCTGATTAGTTTGGCTTGGCTACAACCTTGGTGGCAGCGCCGTTGGTGGTTGGCAGGAGTTATTGGGTTTATTTTGGTGTTACTCCCAGTGTGGCGAACCCAAGCAACTATGTTTCGTGTGACTGTGTTGGCGACTGAGGCAGAACCAGTTTTGGTAGTCCAAGAGCATGGGAAAATTACACTCATTAATAGTGGAGATGCCGATACTGCGCGTTTCACGGTGCTGCCTTTTTTGCAGCAGCAAGGGATAAATCAAATTAATTGGGCGATCGCTACAAATACTCAATTAAGCACTAGTAGTGGCTGGTTGGAGATTCTCAAACGTATGCCAGTCAAGAATTTTTATAACCATGTGGCTTTAGAGTCAGATCCTACGAGTAATTCAACAATTCTTAGAGCAGTACAAGCGCATTGGGGAAAACACCATTTTTTGAGCGCAGGTCAAACGGTAAGCGCTGGTTCTACCAGTGTTCAATTAATCAATACCCCAGCGCCGATGTTGCAACTTAAAATTCAAGATCAGACTTGGCTCCTACTGGAACTTAAGCCCAATGAGCAGAATAAGCTAGATATAACCCAACTGCCGCCTGTTCAAGTTCTTTGCTGGTCTGGATCGGTAGCTCCTGACTTATTAAAAGCAATAAAACCGATTGTTGCGATTACTTCATCCGCTACCCTTGACTCCAATACTGTATCTATGCTGCGTCAAAACAAGACTCAGGTGTTCTTGACGGGACGAGATGGTGCTATTCAATGGACACCTGAAGAGAAGTTTGCAGCGACTATAGTTACCCCAGAGAACAGTGGCTCCCTGCTGTAAAAAGTTGGAAAATTAGTGGTACTCTTGATTAAAATAGCCAATACTATACCTTTTGGAGAGGTGGCAGAGTGGTCGAATGCGGCGCACTCGAAATGCGTTATGGTGCAAGCCATCGTGGGTTCAAATCCCACCCTCTCCGTTGCATGACTTAAATTAGACTAAGTAAGACCCCTCAAACCTATTAAAAAGGAGGGCAATAGATTAACCTAAATAAGCCTTTTTAACTTGCTCGTCATTAAGCAAATGTGATGCTTTTCCAGCAAGGGTAATGCAGCCTGCTTCAAGGACATATCCTCGATCAGCAATTTGCAGGGCAAGGTTGGCATTTTGTTCGACGAGAAGAATAGTAACGCCGGAACTACGCAGATTTTGGATAATAGAGAAAATCTCGCGGACGATCGCGGGTGCAAGACCAAGGCTAGGTTCGTCTAAGAGCAAAAGTTTCGGTCTACTCATCAAAGCACGGGCGATCGCAAGCATTTGTTGTTCACCACCGCTGAGTGTTCCAGCTAGCTGATGACGGCGTTCTGCTAGACGCGGGAAAATCTGAAACTGGCGATTGATATCAGCTTTCACATCTGCAAAGTTGGATTGAGTATACGCTCCCAACTCTAAGTTATCCTGAACAGTTTGCCGCGCTAGCACTCTGCGTCCTTCCGGGGAATGGGCGATGCCAAACTGTACAACTTTGTAAGCACCGTAGCGGATAATGTTCCGCCCGTTGTAGTAAATCTGTCCACTACGAGGTTTAACAAGCCGGGAAATAGCGCATAGTGTGGTACTTTTGCCAGCACCGTTTGCACCAATAAGCGTCACTACCTCGCCAGTATTAACAGTTAAATCAATATTTCGTAGGGCTTGAATTCCGCCATAATTAACTGATAAGTCTTTAATTTCTAGCATTGCTTTTAAAACTTTACTTACGCAAAGACGTAAACTGCATCATAGATATCTCTAATATTTAATGATGCTTCTTTAACTCAAAATTCAAAACTACTCATTCCTCTCCCAGATAAGCTTCAATTACAGCCGAATTAGTTTTGACTTCTGCTGGGTTTCCTAAAGCAATCAGCTTGCCAAAATTCAAAACAGCAATGCGATCGCACAACCCCATAACTAGAGGTACATTATGCTCAATTAGGAGCGTCGTCAAGTTAAAATCAGTGCATATTTTGCGAATAAATACACTCAGGTAATGCTTTTCATTAGGATTCATCCCAGCAGCTGGTTCATCTAAAAGTAGGACTTGGGGTTCAAGAGCAATAGCACGGGCAATTTCCAGCCGACGTTGATCGCCATAGGAGAAATTTTGGGCTTTTTCCTGAGCGCGATCGCTTAAACCCACCAAATCAAGAAGTTCCAAAGCCTTTTGTTTCGCTTTCAATTCCTCAATAGGAGCAGGTGGTAAGCCTAATACTCCCGTCAAAACACTACTATTAGTGTGAATATGCCGCCCAATGATCACATTTTCTAGTGCTGAAAGAGCGCCAAATAAGCGAATATTTTGGAATGTGCGGGCGATGCCTTTAGTAGCGATTTGATGTGGACGGAGTTTAGCAATTTCTTTGCCTTGATAAAGTAAGTTCCCACTAGAAGGTTGCAGCAAGCCTGTAATTAAATTAAACAGCGTTGTCTTACCAGCACCATTAGGACCAATAAGTCCAAAAATCTCGTGTTTGTTGACTGTGAAAGATACATTATTTACTGCAACTAAACCCCCAAAACTGCGAGTTAGCTGCTTAACTTCTAAAATAAAACTGCTGTCTGTATTAGTAGTAATATGCAGTGACATTACTTTCCGCCTCTCGGCCTTTTAAATAAGTCTGGCGTTACTAAACCTTCAGGGAAAAATATCGTTCCGACGACAATTAGTAGTCCGAAAATAATCAAGCGACTATCCCGCAAGAATTGAGCAAGAGCGATGGGTAAACCACTGGTGTCGGCGATCGCCCGTAGCACTTCTGGTAACGCTGTAAATACCATTCCTCCTAGCACTGGCCCCACAAAGCTTCTAGAGCCACCAATTAACACAAAGGTTAAGTAGATAATACTGGCATCAAACGTGCCTTGACGAGCATTCCAGGTGTTAAGGAAGTGAGCGCTAATTACACCTACGATTCCTGCTAAAATCGCTCCCAATGTAAAGGCTAGTACCTTGTAGTGAGTTGGGTTAATGCCCATTGCATCCGCAGCTAGTTCATCTTCACGAATTGCAGCAAAGGCTCGCCCGACGCGAATCCGCTCCAAACGATAGAGGAAGAACATAGTAAGTAAGAGTAAGGGTACTGCAATCCACAAATAGGCTAGAGTAGTCGGGAACGGTTGGGGAATGCCGAAAATACCTACCGCCCCTCCAGTAATATCCAAGTTGAGGGAGATCACCCGCAGGACTTCAACAAAAGCAATGGTGGCGATCGCTAAATAAATTCCCCGCAACCGCAGCGCTGGAATTCCCACCAAGATGCCCAACAAGCCGCAGACAACACCAGCAATCAACATCTCCACTAGCAGCAAAGGAAGAGGAAACAAACCCCCATAGGAGGTGAAAACTTTAGTTGACAGAATCGCCGCAATATAACCACCCAACGCATAAAAGCCAGGACTAGCCAGAGATAGTTGCCCAGCCATTAGGGGTAAGTACAGCGACAGCCCTAGCATCGCCCCCAGCACCATAGAGACGATGAGGAACCCGTAAGTATCGAAAAATCCAACCATGTTAAATCGGAGTGGTTGAGTCTAAAACCCAACAACTAAGTGCTTGAACTATATTTGAGCATGATTTTACGAAGTAGTCATTAGTTATGATACCAAATCCGATAAATAGACCCCCTTTGTCAAGTAAGCTGGAGAAATGACTAGAAAAGCTCATCTTGAACCCCATTTATCCAGGAACGAACTCAAAACTCGTTACTAGTTAACAACAGACAAGGTAGAATCTCGTCGCTGGCATTTACTGTGGCTGGTGTCCCAAAAGTGGACAATCAAACAAGCGGCTCAGGCAGTGGGACTTAACTACGATTACGCCAAAGATATTGTCAGGAAATACAACCAACAGGGAGAGGGGGAACTGCTCAATCGCAGAAAAACCCGCTCAACTCGTCGCGGCTTGCCCCGACTTGATGCTGCTCAAATAGAAGAATTACGAGAATGCCTCCAAAAACCGCCTGAAGACAGCTTATGGACAGGGTCAAAAGTGGCGGCTTGGAGCGCTCAGAAAACGGGGAGAAAGAAAGTCTGGGCGCAAAGGGGATCGGAATATTTAAAAAAGTGTCGTTACTCCCGGCAAATTCCTCGACCATCACACCAGAAGGGGGATAAGGAGCAACAGGAGGAATTTAAGCAAAAGCTGCCCCAACGAGTTAAAGAACTGCAACAAAAGTCTCCTCAGTCCACGATTGAAGTCTGGTCGTTTGACGAGCATCGGCTGGGACTTAAGCCGATCTGCCGTCGTGTCTTGTGGGTCCCTATCGGAGAAAGACCCATCGCTAGCGTCCATATCGCTATGAATGGCTCTATCTTTACGGCTACGTTCATCCCCAAACTGGACAGGCAGAATGGTTCATCGTTTTGCGAGTTAACGTCAAGTGGTTTAACTTGGTCTTGAAATCCTTTGCCGAAGCTGTAGGAGCCTCAAAGGACAAAATCATTTTATTAGTGGTTGACCGAGCGGGATGGCACATGAGTGAGAAGGTGGAGTTGCCCGAAGGCATCTTTCTTGAACCTTTACCTCCCTATTCTCCCGAACTCCAACCAGCCGAGCGGCTTTGGTCTTTAGCTGCTGAGCCGTTAGTTAACAAAAGCTTTTCCACCCTTGATGTCGAAGAACTTTTGTTGCAGCGTTGCCGTATTCTCTGCCAAATGCAGCCTCAAATTCAAGCTTTGACCAATTATCATTGGTGGCCGCAGCCCAATACTTTAACGACCGGAGCAAACCCCTTTTTATCCAGGTGGTAGTAAACCCGGATTTGGTATTATATATAGCCTGCGGAGGCAGGCTTTGTTTGTCTAGCTCCAGACTTCCAGTCTGAGAGCGATTTACCAAAACGGGATGCTCCCAAACTGGTCTCAGTTAAGCTTCTTATTTTGTAGTATTGCCAAGAATATAGGCTAAAGAGGAAAATTGCTTTTGTTATGCTTTGTTTGGATCAGGTGCCTAACCTAACTATGAATAGTTAACATTCTGGTAACGCACTTGCTAACTTATCATCAATTAACCTTTGAGTGCGATCGCAATACGGAAACCAAAAGCATTTAACAGCTCAATCAAACTGTAAATTTCATTCCCCCTTGTTTCTAGCAGAATCTTGTCGAGTTTCTTATAGTGCTGTTTAGTTTCTTCTGAGAGATTATTTATCCGCAAACGCGCGTCCAAAATGTTTTTTAGCGCTGAACGAAGTAGTTCTGGTTCAAAACCTTCTTCCAATTCCAAAAAAGTCTCAATATAAGCAGCAGCCTCTTGAGTATCTTTAAGAGATGAAATTAGGTGTTCGCGGTAATTCCTACTTGTTGGCGTTTTCACGTCTTTCATAATCTCTCCAATATTCCTTAGCTTTCAGGATGTGTTGTTCCTATGTACTTTTTTCTCCCTGGCAAAACTAGCAGAATAACCAAAATGTTGTAAGTGCGATGGATATAAACAAGGGGAACTTTTGACGAATTACTTGATTACTAAGGAATAATCTCCGTTACCACCCTACCGCCGCTAACAACAATACTTTGGTCTTGGAGTTTCCCGACTGCTTTTTGACCTGTGAAACTTATTGGTGGTTCAACTTGACGATAAAATACATTGCCCTGAGCCTCCACCAATTTAGTAGGAACATACCAGGTTAGCGTTTTGGAGTTGAGCACCTGACGACGCTGACCAATTGCGTACACATCACCAGTTAAATAGACAATTTCTTTCTCTAAATCCATTCGACCTTGCTTTGCCGTAACTGTCATTTGCTCTTTGTGATGCACAATCCGCAACGGCTGATTTGCTGTTATGGTTTCTGTATTCAAGTTCCAACTCAAGTGATTACTTGCTACTTGCATCGGCGGCTCCAGTAACGCCACTTGAGCATTCTGCTTCAAGGTGACGATCTTAGTTGTTAGGAATACCTCGCCTTGATTCGCTGTCGCTCGGTCTGTAATTTTTTTTGCTTTGTAGCGATCAATTTGTAGGGGGCGATCGCCAATTAATTTTTGCTCTTTGATTTGCCAGATTAAATGCTCGGTTCGCAGTTGCAATCTAGGATCAGTAGCATTCGCAACAACTCGACCTTGCAATTCTATCCGAGAAGCTCGGCTAAACGCTCGTGCTTCCTGTGCCACTACCTGCATTTGGCGATGAGTTCCAGTCAGCTGATTGCGGACAATCAGCAGGTCTTCCAGGGGTCGCCACTCCAATTCATTCCCACGCAATACCACGCCATTTTGGGGGTCTGTTGCTACGATTTGCCCCTTAAGAAACAGCCGTTTGCCATCCTGCTGAATCTCTCCCTGCTGTCCACTGATTTGGTAAACTGATTTACCATCTTGAAATAATTCTCCAGCTGGACTTTTAAGCTGAGCAACTTTCTTATCTTGGCTATAGGTCGCTTGCTTTGCCTTTACTTTCCAAACAGGCCGCCCCTGCTCATTTGCCTGCTCTAGAGTGACATCATTGAAAGATAGGTTGTTCTCAAAGTTTTGCACTGACGAAGTATCTTCAGCCAGCTTTTTCACTGTCCGGTTTTCAGTGCTACACGCAGATAGATTTAATAGCAGCACGCCGATTAATGGTGCTGCTACGCGGAAGATGGCAGACGAAAGATAGAAAATACGATTCATTCTCCTATCTTTACCTTAAAAGCGTTATTCTTCCGAAGTTTGAAGGATACTGGACGCGGCATCTAGAGACTGATCCATTAAACCTAGAGTTGATAAGGGACGGTACGTATAGCTAGAACGGGGTATTTTTTGGACATCTTCTTTGATTCCCTCCAGATCGATGTAGCGATCAGAAACGTTGATCAAACTGTCGCTCGTCATCGTTCGCAAACTTACCACTTCTACACGAGCGCCACGATAACTAACTGCATTTACTGCATAAGCTAAATCTCCATCGCCACTAACTAACACGGCTGTATCGTAAGAATCTACTAAAGCCATCATATCCACGGCGATTTCTACATCTAAATTAGCTTTCTTTGAGCCATCCGGCAGTTGTACCAAGTCCTTGGCAATTACCCGATAGCCGTTACGACGCATCCACAGCAAAAATCCCTGTTGCTTCTCATTAGTGCGATCTACTCCGGTGTAGAAAAACGCTCGTAATAGCCGCGAACCGGCGGTTAATCGGCAAAGCAGCTTGGTGTAATCAATTTCAACTCCTAGTTGCAGTGCGGCATAAAAGAGATTTGAACCATCAATAAAAATGGCGACACGACCCCGATTTTCCAACACTTGTTCCGGCGTGAAAATTGAGTCATTTTCAAAATTATTCAACATGATTGTTATAGCCTCTGTTTTTATCAAAAAGAAAAAATGATGTTTTTTGCTAATGCTTGCCTAGAAAGGTAGATTCAGGCAGCCCTACACTAAATACGTAGGCTTAAACAAACTAAAAATACCTTACAAACAGAAAAAGCAGTCTAATGCTGAGTATTTTATCTATCCATTTTAAAAACCAACTACTACTGTAGACTCAACTTCTAGCAAGGGGATGATTTTATGTTAAGTTTTATTGTGATGTTGAATACAATGAGCATTTACAAAAGCATTTCAGGGAATTGGATAATCTTCCATTGATACATGCCTTTTACTAAACGGTTTCTAGCAATTCTAGTCTTTGAAAAACAGGTCGGGGTTCACCCAGCTTCTGTTTTGGGCTGAGGATTCCCCAGGTGGCGTGGATAGTAAATGGTGTGGTAATTGAATGTGTTTTGTCGTTGAAGTCTGTTGCAAAGCCCAGCTGCTGGTAAATATCGCTTGCTATGTTTGGAATAATCGGCGACAGGAGATAGGCTGCTAGTCTTACCGATTCCAAGACAGCGTACAATACCTGTTCGACTGCTTGCTGCTGTCCTTTTTTATATAAAGTCCAGGGGGCTTGTTCATCAATAAACTTATTGCTGGCTCTTACTAAATTAAGGACGGCTTCACAAGCTTGACTAAATGCGAGGACTTCATAAGCTTGAGCGACTTGCTGCCCCAAATTTAGACCAATTGCTTTCAAGGGATAACTAATGGGCTCCTCACTTGAGCAATTGGGAACTGTGCGATCGCAGTATTTTTTCACCATGTTTAATGTGCGATTCAGCAAATTGCCCAAGTCATTTGCTAAATCTGCGTTGAGGATATTGATAAATCGGGTTTCATTAAAATCTCCATCTTTACCAAATTCGATTTCTTTAAGAAAGTAGTAACGCACAGCATCCGCACCGTACCGCTTAACCAATGCCACCGGATCGAGCGTATTGCCAAGACTTTTACCCATCTTCTGACCATCTTTCGTCAAAAAGCCATGCCCAAACACCCGTTTTGGTAGTGGTAGCTCAGCTGACATCAGCATTGCAGGCCAGTAAACTGCATGAAAGCGCAGGATATCTTTACCTATTAAGTGCAAATTTATCGGCCACCACTTGGCCAAAGCATTTTCTAAAGTGGGTTCGCTATCCACATCAAGCAGAGCCGTCACATATCCCAACAACGCATCGAACCAGACATAAAGTGTTTGGCTTTGATCAACTGGTACAGGAAAACCTAAGTCTACATTTACTCGCGAAATAGAAAAGTCTTGCAGCCCCTGACTAACAAAGCTTAGAACTTCGTTGCGGCGACTTTCTGGCTGGATAAAATCACGTTGTTGGTAGAGTGCTTCTAGCTGGCTTTGGTAACGCGATAACCGGAAGAAGTAATTCTGCTCGTCCCGCCACTCAGCTTGCTTATTTGTATGGATCGAACAGCGGTGTCCGTCCAAAAGTTCGCGCTCTTCTTTAAATTCTTCGCAGGAGACGCAGTACCAGCCTTGTTGCTGACTTTGATATATATCTCCTTTTTCCCAGACGCGCTGGAAAAACTCTTGAACGATCGCCTCATGCTGGGGAGCAGTAGTACGGATGAAGCGATCATACTGGATATTTAGTTGTTGCCACAGCTCAACAAACCCAACTACGATTTCGTCGCAGTATTCCTGTGGCGATCGCCCGTTACTTTCTGCCGTGCGCTGAATTTTTTGCCCGTGCTCGTCTGTACCTGTAATCAGTAGTACCGATTTGCCCCGCAGTCTCTCAAACCGAGCTAGTACATCTGCGGCAATGGTTGTATAAGCACTACCTATATGAGGTAAATCGTTTACATAATAAAGCGGCGTTGTCAGGGCAAATGTTTCTTCACTTTCATCTAAAAAACTCATGAAAATTTAAAAATATTTTAAAACTTCCATTTATCATACATCAGAGACTAGGAATGTGTATTTTCATTACTATTTTTTACATGACTTGCCATTGGGTGCCATCGCAGTCAGGGCACAATCCATTAGGAAAAAAGAAAAATAGCTGATATAGGTAATATTGAACCAAAATCTTGCAAAAACTTGTAATTTGATGGAACCTGCACCCCCGCAGAGTACTTTTATGGTTTCTAGAACAACAATGCTCTCTTCAAAGGCAATATTGGGTTAGAGTTAAAGTCGAAACATTTCTACCCTAAGACACTCGCCGCAGCGAGTAAAAAAACGTAAAAACATAGTTAAGCACCGATTTATTTGCTAAACATAAGTAAAGCTTAACTATTAAATGAACAATTAATATTGGCAAGGCATGAGTGCAAATAGCCCCCTTCAGATTTCTCACGGGGTCCTGGCGGCGCTGGGAACCCAAATATTTCGCTACTATGAGGATCGCATCCCTCAAAGCGGTCCAGTGCTAGTGGTGAGTAATCATCGGAGCTTTATGGATGCACCAATCTTAATGAGGACGATAGAGCGGCCAATTCGCTTCGCTTGCCATCACTATATGGGACAAGTACCAGTGATGCGGGAAATTGTTACAGGGCAATTGGGG
This sequence comes from Chroococcidiopsidaceae cyanobacterium, assembly GCA_041748755.1. GTDB lineage: Bacteria > Cyanobacteriota > Cyanobacteriia > Cyanobacteriales > Chroococcidiopsidaceae > JAHHHE01. The sequence goes on from JBGTCQ010000289.1 coordinate 15,228, forward strand.
TGCTTTCCCTTAGATGCTTTAGAAAATCGACGGCAAAGCTTTTTTCAGCAGTCTCTAAAGCTGTTGCAGTCTGCACAAGCAGTTGGAGTGTTTCCAGAAGGAACGCAACCGATGGTGCAATTCACCAAGCCTAAATACATAGGTAAGTTTCAGCGAGGATTTGCGCATCTAGCGTTGCGGGCAACAGCGGCAAGAACAACACATCCACTAGGGCAGGATTTGGTAATCTTACCAGTAGCGATCGCCTCCCTTGAAGAAACTAACACCTCAGCAGTGCCGCTGAAGCTATTGAGCTTATTTGACCCCTCTGAACCTTTGTTTGATCAATCAGGCTGGCATCCTCTGGTAATTTATCGTCGCGTTGCCATTTTAATCGGTCGTCCTTATTGGATTACACCGCAACAGCGGCAGCAATACCAGGGCAAACAAGCGAAAACTGTTGTGGCTGAAGTGACTAATTACTGTCAAACGGAGATTGCCAATCTCTTGCGGCAAGGGTGTTATTAAATATAGAGACGTTGTATGCAATGCCTGTATTGTAAATTTTAAGGGAATTTAAATTTAACTAATGCCAAAAGTTCAGAGCCGTCCCTGTTTTCTCACACCCAAACGACCACAGCCACAGTATCCGCTGTTTGTATTTTTGCCAGGGATGGATGGAACTGGCCAGCTGCTGCGATCGCAGACTGCTGGTTTAGAAGTTGCCTTTGATGTTAGGTGCTTGGCAATTCCCCAGGATGACTTGCATAGCTGGGATGAACTAACCAAGCTAGTTGTAGATTTGATCAAAGTAGAAGCAGAAAAAAATCCTGATCGAGCAGTTTACCTATGTGGAGAGTCATTTGGCGGTTGTTTGGCGATGAAGGTGGCGATCGCTGCGCCGGATTTATTTGACCGCATTATTCTCGTCAATCCAGCTTCTTCCTTTCATCGTCGCCCTTGGCTAAATTGGGTATCACAACTGATTTACCTGCTACCTTTGTGTCTCTATGAAGTCGGAGCACTAGCGTTGTTGCCCTTCTTAGTGTCTTTGGAGCGTATTTTACCTCGCGATCGCCAAGATGTCTTGAAAATCGTGCGCTCTGTGCCGCCGCAAACTGTCCTCTGGCGGCTATCTTTAGTGAGAGAGTTTGACGTTAACGAAAACGAATTACGTCGGCTTGCTCAACCAGTGCTAATAATTGCTAGTGCCTTTGATCGGCTCTTGCCTTCCTTAACTGAAGCCAGACGCTTAGTTAAAATCTTACTCAATGCTCAGCTAGTAGTATTGCCAAATAGCGGTCATGCCTGTTTACTTGAACAAGACATCAACCTCTACGAAATTATGCAGGCTGAGAATTTTTTAGACCGTAACGTTGAAATTGTCTCATCAGTTAGTTGATACCTACTCTTAATAAACTTGATTAGTTGATGTAATAATCTCTTATCATCGCTAATTTAATGCCTCTATAGTTATGTAAATTATACTTCTATCTTGTTAATACTATGTAGTTGTAATCAGCGCTTGGCGGTTGAAACCGCTGCTACACAGACCGGAGGCGGAGCGTCTCCGGCTCCGCAAAACCTGCCTCCGCAGGTTACCACCCCTGATTTTTGGTTAGTCCGCGCAGGCGGGCTAGCCTTCGGCAAGCCATAAAGTGTCTATGTTTGTATAGCCGTGAATTCCATTCGCTGAGGCTTAGTTCTCAATAAAAATAATTACAACACTTCTTTTTTCCAAGAGTAATAAATTTTAGGATTAAGAAAGAATGGCTTTAATAAGTCTGAATATCTCAAAAAGAGATTTTATAGTTTTTACATGCTTTACCTTTTTATCTCTTTTCTTTAGATTTTGGTCGTTCTTTGATTCTGTTATTGATCGTGATGAAAGCCTTTATTTTTTAATAGCGCACAGCTTCCTTAATGGCATACCTCCTTATGTAGAAGTTTGGGATAATAAGCCGCCCGGAATCTTTATCTTATTTTCTTTGTCCATTCTAATTTTTGGAGATTCAATTACATCCATTCGGATATTAGCTTGTCTTTCAGTCGCATCTACAAGTTATTTTTTGTACAAAATAGCAAAGCTTATTAGTAAAAATAATGAGAAGATTGGTTTACTAGCAGGAATTTTGTATTTAGTCTTTTCCCTTAGTAATAACGGTGTAGCTGCAAATGCCGAAATATTATTTGCTCCTTTTGTAGCTTTGGCATTTTACTTACTCTTTAAAGATACTAAATACAGAAGTTTTACATTTTTTATAATAGGGGTTTTACTAGGGATAGCTATGCAAATCAAGTATGTTGTACTTATGGATTTTATTGCTTTTTTAGTAATAGTGAGTACTCGTTTATTTTTTAAAACTAATAAGGGTAACAAATTAAAGACAACATTAATAAAAGTTTATAGCTTTTCAATTTTGGGGTTTATCTTACCTTTTTTACTTACAATCATTTATTTCATTACTGTAGGTCACTTTGATGAATATTTTTATGCTACTTTAATATCTAATAGCAAATATATTGATGCTACGGCATTTTATTTAAGAAATCTTCTGTCCGCTCTAGGAATTCAAATCTACACTAATTTTCCTTTATATTTATGCTTAATTTTAAGCCTTATTTATATCAAGTCTTCCAAGGAAATTACCTTAAAAGACAAAATGAATTTAGGCAACTTAATTTGCTGGTTTAGTTTTACATTTCTAGCAACTTTAGTATCAAAAAGGTTTATCGGACACTACTATCTACAGTTACTACCTCCTTTATGTCTAATTAGCTCATACATAATTGTTAAAACAGTAAATAAGCAGACAATAAAGAGTAAACGGGATATATTTTTGATAAGTGTGTCAATCTTAATAGGATTAATAACTTTATATCCCCATCTACAAAAAAACACAAAATTAGTTTTAGATCGATATATAAAACAAACCTATTCAGAGGAGAAAGAAGTTTTAATTGCAAATTACATAAAGAAACAAATTAGCCCAAATGACTACATATATATTATTAACTACCAGCCAATTATTTATTATTTAGTTTCAGCTAAACTTCCTACAAAGTATGTTTTTCCATCTCACCTAATTAGTTACTATTCAGAAATTACAGGTATTAATCCAGTTGAAGAATTAACTTCTATTATGAATAAAAAACCATTATACGTGCTTTTAGATGAAGAGGAAAGAATTGAAAATAATGAATTTAGAATTGCTCTAGACATGTATCTAGAAAATAATTATTTTCTAGAAAAAACAATAAAACATATAAGGTTATATAGAATTAAAACTATAAACTAAGTTTATTATATTGCTATGTTAACTAAGTACCTGCATAAATTTTTAACTGCTCCAATTACAAGTAATAGCCCCCGGATGATATTTTGGTTCAGTCTTAGCCTAATTTTTGCGGCAATTTACGGCATCCTGGCATTACAGCAAGCTTTTAGCGGTGAATATGTCGTACAAGACGATGCACGACAGCACATATTCTGGATGCAGCGGTTTAGCAATGCTGGCTTATTTCCCAAGGATTTGATTGCTGATTACTTTCAATCTATTGCACCACTAGGATATACCGCTGTCTACCAAATTCCGGCAGCTGTGGGAATTGATCCGCTCTTACTTAGTAAACTTTTACCAGTGCTGCTAGGACTGTTGACAACAGGTTACTGTTTTGGAGTTTGCGTGCAATTGTTGCCAGTGCCAATGACAGGATTTATTGGGGCGATGCTGCTGAATCAAAATCTTTGGATGCAAGATGGCTTAATTTCGGCAACACCTAAAGCTTTTTTGTATCCGCTGTTTTTGGCGTTTTTGTATTATTTGTTGCAACGTTCATTAATACCTTGTCTAGTAGCGATCGCACTTTTAGGACTATTTTATCCTTTATTAGTATTAGTCTGTGCTTGCCTCTTAATCCTGCAATGCTGCTGGGATAGAATACACCTGCGTTCACATCGCCGAGATTATCTATTTTGTGCAGCTGGGCTGGGAATTGCAATCCTAGTACTGTTACCTTATGCACTTGGTTCCTCTGAATTTGCTCCGGTAATCACGGCGGCTGAAGCAAGAAAACTACCAGAATTTGCAACTGAAGGACGCGCTAGCTTTTTTAACGACAACGATCCTTGGGAGTTTTGGTTCAATGCAAGTCGCAGTGGCATTCGGCTACCATCTGCATTGATGCCTCCGCTAGTTTACGCTGGATTCTTATTGCCAATCCTGCTGAGATATCCCTCCCAATTTCCCCTGTCTAAACAAGTAAGCGGTGGCATTATTCTCTTACCTCAGTTGATACTTGCTTCTTTGGCGATGTTTTTTGCTGCCCATGCGCTGCTGTTCAAACTTCATCTTCCCAGCCGCTATACGCAACACAGTTTACGGATTGTAATGGTTACAGCAGCTGCTGTAGCACTAACTTTGCTCTTGGATGCTGTTTTCCAAAAGGCACAATTAATTTCCTCTGTTACTCGCCTCTTACCTCTCGCCTCTAGCCTCTTATTAGCAGCTGCACTCATTTTATATCCAAGCACTTTGAAAAGTTTTCTCTGGACTGGTTATGTTATGGGCGGAGTGCCTGAATTATATGAATTTTTTCAACAGCAACCTCAAGATATTGTAATTGCATCCTTGGCAGACGAGGTGAATAACCTGCCGACATTTTCAAAACGCTCAATTTTGGTTGGCAGCGAGTATGCTATTCCTTACCATCAAGGCTACTATCGCAAATTTCGTCAGCGAACAATTGAGCTAATTCAGGCTCAGTATAGTCAGGATTTGGCAGATGTACAACAATTAATTCAGAAGTATGGGATAGATTTTTGGTTGTTGAATCGAGCCGCTTTTACACCTGAGTATATAGCTAGCGATCGCTGGATACAACAGTATCAGCCATTGGCAACACAAGTAATCGGCCAAATGCGACAAGGGAATGTACCAGCTTTGAGCAAGATTACAGATAATTGTTCTGTTTTTACAACTAATGGTTTAGTTGTATTGCAAGCGGACTGTATTACAAGAAAGGGGTTAGATATCAGACAGGGGAATAAAAAACAAGATGAAACATAGACTTCCTTTTAAATATCTCCAATTGTTACTTGTAATTGTCTTAGTATTGGGTATACTTTTTCGATTTATTAATCTAGAGCGAAAAGTTTATTGGATTGATGAAGTTCATACCTCACTCCGAACTTCTGGGTATAAAAGAATAGAATTTGTAGAACAAGCACCTGTTGATCGCATCCTTAAAATTGAAGATTTGCAGAAGTTTCAGCGTCTATCTCCCGAAAAAGACTGGAGTGATACTTTTAATGCTTTAGCTGCAAACGCTGAACATACACCACTGTATTATTTAATAACGCGATTAGGAATGCAGTGGTTTGGCAGTTCAGTAACAGTAACAAGAGGATTAACAGCTTTAATCAGTTTGCTTGTATTTCCTTACACCTATTTGCTATGTCTTGAGTTATTTAAATCTCCACTAGTGGGATGGATGGCAATGGCGCTGGTAGCCGTTTCGCCAATTCATGTGTTGTATGCTCAAGAGGCGCGGGAGTATTCTTTGTGGACAGTGGCTATTTTGCTATCAAGTGTGTCACTGCTACGAGCAATGCGGCTAAATACAAAATTTAGTTGGGGAATATACGCTGTAACTGTAGCACTGGGTTTATATTCCCAGATGCTTTCTGCCTTAGTTTTCGTTGGACATGGTATCTATGTATTTGCAATTGAAGGCTTTAGATTGAGCAAGGCATTTACTGCTTATCTCTTTGCATCTTTAGCAGGATTTATAACACTTGCACCTTGGATTGTCTTATATTTTATCAATGCTAGTACAGTAGGCGAATGGATCTTACAAAAGCTTAGTTTTTTTACTTTATTTAAAAGATGGTTAATCAATTTAAGTTTAGTCTTCTTCGACATTCAAATTGGCTATAATAATCAGTTGTTTGATATAGAGTCAGGTAATGATGTTGTGCAATTTAGTCATAGCGACTCATTAACCTATGTAATTCCTTTCTTTATTATTTTGATAATATATTCAATCTATTTTATCTGTAAACAAACAAAAAAACCTATTTGGTTATTTATCCTGATATTAATCGGGATGTCAGCAATAACTTTGGTACTACCGGATATAATTTCAGGAGGACAGCGTTCAACCATTGGTCGATATTTAATTCCCTGCTATTTAGGAATTCAACTTGCAGTTGCTTACCTCCTCACAACTCAAATTACCTCTTCTATTAAACCTTGGCAGCAAAAATTTTGGCAGATGATCATGCTCATGTTATTTTCTGCTGGAATTTTATCCTGTACTGTCAGTTCTCAAGCAGAAACTTGGTGGAACAAGTACAGCAGCTATTACAATCCGCAGGTAGCTCAAATCATTAATCAAACTACCCAACCGTTAGTAATCAGTAGTCAAAAGAGGGTAAGTCGCATAACATCTCTCAGCTATGAACTAGAGCCAAAAGTGCGACTTTTGTTGGTAGATGGAACCAAACTTCCTGATATTATTGACGGTTTTAGTGATATATTTTTATTCCGACCTTCTGGAGAATTACAGAGCAATCTTGAAAAAGATCAGAAATATAAACTACAAAGTATTCACAGCCTCGGTCATCTTTGGCGGCTGCAAAAATAAACTTAGAACTTAACTCAGCCTCAGCGAATAGAATTCGCCGCTATACAAACTAAGTCCGCCTGTACCGACTAACGCCAAATCAAAGGTTTTGAACCTGCGCTTGTTAGGTTTCGCGGAGCCGGAGACGCTCCGGCTCCGGTTTGTGTAGCGGCGGTTTAAACTGCCAGATGCAAGATATGAGCACAGACTAAATAGGAACCAGACCAACTAAAATACCTCTAGAGGTTTCAAAGTAATCTGTCTTTTACAAAAGTATTATTTGCCACTCAAAAGTTTTTATCTTATTTATAAAAATTTTTGAAAAGTAATGTATTGGGAAGCCTTTATGTATGCTTCATCTGAGTTTTAAGCTTTGGTAAACTAATCAGATATGCCTTGGTATTTATAGCTGAGCAGAACATACTTGATTTATGTAATACAAGTTAAAAGGAGCAAGCGTTGTTGATACTGCCTTGCGCCTTTTTTTATGCGGATGAATTTTGAACAAAAATATCTAGCACAGCTATATAAGTAGCAGGCTTCATTTAGTTGCTGTCGAATCTAAACATAATTCATTTAAGCTATGCGACTATAGCGGGCTACAACAAACTTAGTCGGATCTGCCTGATTTGATAGCCAAGCCCACATTTGATCGCCCAAGCAGAAATGCCACCACTCTCCTGGATGGCGCTGAAAGCCAGAGTGGCGCATTACATCCCACAATAATTGACGGTGGAAATTATACTGTTGTTCGCTGGGAGCGGTGCCATTGGCATAATAATTGGGATGTGACGCGGGTGATAGTTCATCGATCGCAGAACCCATATTAACCGGAGTGCCTGTATCGTCTACCAGCGTAATATCCACAGCGCCACCTGTACTATGGGGCGGCGGACAGTTAGGGTCCAGGCTAGGTACAGCCCAAATTTGATAAACTTGTTCCCAAATAACTGTCCGCTGTGCTGCTGTTAATTGGGCTGGCATGAGTCCCTGAGCTTGAACAACTTCTGCAAAAGTGTAGTCCACCATAAATTGCTGAACTGCTACTGGGCGATAGGCATCAAATATTTGAATCCGCCAGCTGGGGTAGTGCTTTTGTAGCTGCGCTTGAGCTTGGAGCAGACTGTTAAGGACGCTTTGGCGGAGATGATAAGGCGATCGCTCTACATAAGTAGCACCCAACTTTTGATAGGGATGGGGTGACTCAACCGCAAATATTTCTAAGGGAATCGGCACAAGCGGCTCCCCACATTCTAAAATTGGGATCTGCTGATAGAGTTTCATCTGTCAATGCTGGCACTCTAGCCCTCAATTTTGGCAGACACGGGGTACACGGGACGCCAAATCTTGATTGTTCTGTCCTTACTGCCACTGACAATAATTTGACCATCACGACTAAAAATAACGGATAAAACTCCTTGTGAATGATCCTTAAGAGTGCGGAACAGTTCCCCAGTGTCTGAATTCCACAGCTTGATAGTTTTGTCCTCACTGGCGCTAGCAAAAGTCTCACCATCCGAGCTAAAGGCAATAGACGTAACCTCCGCTGAATGCTGAGACTCGCTGTGGCGCAATTCCCCCGTTTTTGCCTGCCAAAGCTTGATTTCTCCACTGTTGCTACCACTAGCGACGTGTTCACCATTGGGGCTAAAGGTAACAGAGTAAACTGGCCTTAAGTGCCCTCTAAGAATACGGCGCAATTTGCCATTGCTTAAATTCCAGAGAGTTACAGTTCTGTCAAAGCTGCCACTTGCCAGAGTCTCACTATCAGGACTAATAGCGATCGCTGTAATTCCCCCCTGCTCAGAGACGGTACGGATGAGTTTTCCAGTCCTCCAGTCCCATAGCTTAATTGTCCCATCCCCACTGCCACTAGCAAGAATTTGACCATCTGGGCTAAACGTGACAGAACTAACCCAGTCCAAATGTCCGGGAAGGTTGCGGATAAGTTTCCCAGTCTTAATGTCCCACAGCTTGACAGTTTTATCTCCACTGCCACTAGCGAGAATTTGACCATCTGGGCTAAACGCAACGGAACTAACGCGGTTTAAATGTCCTCTGAAAGTGTGGATTAGTCTTCTAGCGCTCAAATTCCAAACCTTGATAGTCCTGTCCCCACTGCCACTAGCAAGGTTCTGAGCATCTGGACTTAAGGCAACGGTATAAACTCCCTGTGAATGACCACCGCTGATTGTATCAACACTTAGTTTTCCTCTCCAAGATGAAGCAAATTTAACTTGATCTTGCTGTAGAGATGTTAGATGTAATGTTTCTACTATGTTGGGCGTAGGAGTGTATTGCTTGTACCCAGCAGGCAGGGAAATAACATTCAGCAAGGGAACAAGAGCGCTGAGAACAATTCCTTGAAATAGCATAGCTGTTGATAACTTTGATAGATCAGTGATTGACAAAGAATAAGCCTACTATGACTCTAGACCAACCACAGACAGAAGAAAGCAATCCCCTTTAATATAGAATACAAGAGGCTAGACATCTGCGTTCTGACTAACATTCTGCAATAAGATTCGCTACCATGATGAGCAGCAATTCCCTAAGTCTTAACACTCATCAACTGACTGGCTCTAGCAAATCTGGATAAATTGCTGTAATTATATGTCAAAATTGGTGTTAAGTATTTTAGTAAAAATGTTAAATAATACAACATATTTTATAAAGTACTCCATTTGATAGTTTTCAGTTAGATGAGTTTGTCAGAAAATTGAAATTTTTTAAGTTGTGCATCAGCCCCAATCACTTCCCTTGGCGTTGCTAAAATGAGCTAGTAGCTCAATCTTTGAAGTTTGATCCCGAATATTCCATTATTTAGCCTCCCCCCTTTAGTTTGTCTAAACAAAGCTCTTAGCCTCATGTATTTAAATCAGCAGGAGTCACTGAAAACTTCAACTTTTCATGACGCGATTCAACTCTTCTGGAGAGTCAGGCAATGATCGGCAAGTCGCTAGGCGGACGATACCAAATTGTCGGAATTTTAGGTAGTGGGGGCTTTAGTCAAACTTACGTCGCTGAAGACACCCACCGACCAGGCAGTCCTAGATGTGTCGTCAAGCACCTCAAACCCGCTAGTAGTAACTCCAGCTTTTTACAAAGTGCTAGGCGTTTGTTTCGATCTGAAGCAGAAACTCTAGAAAAGCTGGGAAACCATGCCCAAATTCCCAGGCTGTTAGCTTACTTTGAAGAAGACCAAGAGTTTTTCTTGGTGCAAGATTTCGTTCCAGGACATTCGCTCAGTGCTGAACTTCAGCCAGGTCAGCTCTGGACTGAAAGCCAAGTCAGCAAACTCCTTCAAGAAGTCTTGGGTATCTTAGAATTTGTCCACAGCAACGGAGTTATTCATCGAGATATTAAGCCCAACAATTTAATCAAGCGGCATCAGGACGATAGAGTAGTTTTGGTTGACTTTGGCTCGGTTAAGCAAGCCTGGACACAAGTAATAACTGAATTAGGACAGACAAACACGACCCTTGGAACTAGTATATCTGTCACCATTGGGATTGGTACGCCAGGCTATATGCCTACTGAGCAGGGGAGAGGGAGACCACGCGCTAGTAGTGATATTTATGCCCTGGGTATCATTGGGATTCAGGCGCTAACAGGGCTAAATCCGATGCATTTTGAAGAGGATGTTGATACTGGGGAAATTCTCTGGCAACATCAGGCGCATGTCAGCGAGGCGATCGCTTCTGTGCTGACAAAGATGGTGCGTTATCACTTTAAAGACCGTTTTCAAACTGCGGCGGAGGTTTTACAGGCACTTGACCCAATAGTCAATAGCCACTTGCTTCCGGAACTGAATGATGACGTGCCAGTACAGCAATCCACCACGCCTCAGCTCACAGTCTTCTTGCCGCAATTTTCTCAAGAACCACTACCTGACCCAACCATTACTTCAGTTGCTGTTACAAATCGCTCAGAATCGGGAACCCAGGCAAGTCTTGTAGCAGGTATCCTTCCAAGTCCGCCGCACCTGCTAACTGCGAAGAGTTTTAGCACAATCACAGCCTCGCAACGAGAAGAACCAATAGCCTCATCTTTAAATCAGAACGTCATTCCAGCTGAAGAAACGGCGAATTCATTGTCCAAAACGGTGATACCGAAACATCCTACCATCCATAATAAGTTGCGAATTGGGGCAGGAATTACCGCTGTTCTGGTAAGTTTGGTAGCTGGTTACATTCTCTACTGGCAGCCTCGTCCAAGTATATCGAAAACTTTGGAGCGAATTGAAAATTTAAAAGCAGCAGGAAAATATGAAGAGTGCATGAGTCAAGCCCCAACAATCCCTCGTCATTCGTTCTTCTACACTGATGCTCAAACTATCCTTTACGAGTGTCAACTTGCTCAGGCTAAGACATTGGCAACAGCTCGCAAGTTCTATGCGGCGATCGCTGAGGCGAGTCATATTCCCCAAGGAGCAACTTTATATCAAGATGCTCAGCAACTTATCGATCAGTGGTCTGACAGTATCCTGAAAATAGCTGACAATACATATCGATCAGGCAAGCTGAATGATGCGATCGCTATAGCTAAAGCTATCCCTAAAACGAGCCTTGTTTACCAAAAGTCTCAAGGGGCGATTAAGCAGTGGAATGGAGAATGGGAAAACAATAATTCTTATTTAAAAGCAGCTCAAAAAGCACTTGATGCAGGTCAGTGGCAAAATGCAATAACTGAAGCAAAGAAGGTTATAGATACTCCTTATTGGCAAGAGAAGATAAAGCCTATAACTCAGAAAGCAGAATCTAAAATTGCCGCAGCCAAAACGGTTGTTACAAGGCAAACAAGACCTGTTATTAGGAGACCAACAGTTTCTGCCACTAGACCAGTAACACGTACTGCTCCTAGACCAGTGACACGCACTGCCGTTAGGACACGAACACGTAATGCTCCTAGACCAGTAACACGCACTGCCGTTAGGACACGAACACGTACTACTCCTAGACCAGTAACACGCACTGCCGTTAGGACACGAACACGTACTACTCCTAGACCAGTAACACGCACTGCCGTTAGGACACGAGCACGTACTACTCCTAGACCAGTAACACGCACTACTCCTCTCAAGCCTGCGTACACATGGACTACAAAAACTGTGCCTTAACGCTAGCGCCGAATTTCCGTAGGTACTGGATCGTAACCGCCAGAATGCAAAGGATGACAGCGTAGCACTCGCCGAATTGTTAGAGCGCTGCCGCGCCACAGTCCAAATCGCTCTATTGCCTCCATTGCGTACTGAGAGCAGGTAGGATGAAAGCGACACGTAGGGAGAAAAAGCGGCGAAATCAAACCTCGGTAGCCTTGAATTAGCCAAATTATTAATCTTTTCATCGGATGCAACTAAATATAGCTAGAGTTGTTATTGAGGTTTTATCAGCTTAAATCAAACCCTTGTTTAATGTGCCCTGGTTAGAATCAGTTCCAGATATGTGGCTCCAAGTTGCTCTAGCCTCAGCTTGGCTAGGTGCAGTTTTGCTACTGGCGGTTATAGTCAATCGCTATACAGCCGCCAACTCGGAAATTAAGCGAAAAATAGTTCACATCGGCACTGGCAATGTAATTTTGCTTGCTTGGTGGCTACATATGCCTGCTTGGATAGGCATTACTGCTTCAATTTTAGCGAGTGCAGTCACCTTATTGTCTTACAAATTCCCCATTTTGCCTGGTATCAATAGTGTTGGTCGTCAAAGCCTGGGGACATTCTTCTACGCCGTTAGTATCGGTCTACTAATTAACTGGTTCTGGTTGCAACAACCTCATTATGCGGTTTTAGGGGTTTTGGTAATGACTTGGGGTGATGGTTTAGCAGCGCTAATAGGTCAGCGATTTGGCAAACATCTCTACCAAATTTGGGGAATGAACAAAAGTTGGGAAGGCTCTTTGACAATGGTTTTGATTAGCTTCATCGTCAGCAGCTTAATTTTTCTCGGAGTGCAAGGCAATGTCTGGCAAACTTGGGTGGTATCGATAGCAGTTGCCTTAGTCGCTACCAGTTTAGAAGCATTCTCGAAATTTGGGATTGATAATTTGACCGTACCCCTTGGCAGTGCCGCTCTAGGCTTTGTCTTAAATCAGCAACTCTTACATAGATGAAGTTTTCAATCGGATTAAGTATATTTTTGTACTAAGTATTTTGTGTGGTCCAAAAAAAGTACCTAGAAAGCCGCTATGAAAATTTTACAGGTGAGGACTGGGGTTCCTGTCAAGCTAGAACTTTTACTAGCTACTTAAAACACAATCGGCTCAAAAAGGAGAGGGATTTTGTATAAATCTTTACAAGAACTTTTTTACTATCTCATATTTTCTTCATTTTCTTTCCGAGTTCTTTACCTTTTAGGTCTTATGATTAAGAGTAGACTGTGGAGTAATAACTTTACCGTCTACTGGCAAGTCTTGGGTGTAACAATTTATTCCCAAAATCTTCCCACCGCGATCGCAACTGCTATTAATCTTACTATTAGAGAATATTCGCTCCTGCAATCTCTTTTTATAGGGTAATAACTATGGGCAGTTTTATTATTCACACTAACCTATAAATTAATTTACTTTGGTAGCCAATTAAATTTTAAGTAGTATATCAAGTTAGCGTCTGAAATAATACGATAAAACTACATCGAACTTAAGAATTACTTATATATTTAAATTAAAAATTTCTTGGTATTTTTGTTACAAAATATGCATAACCTTTGTTGCAGCATAATGGTACAGGCAAGGCGATCGCTAACAGTATCACCAGAAGGCATCCAGCAAGCCAACAAAGCGATATTAAGTTATGCAAGTAAGACTCAGTTAGCAGATGAATTAGAAATATCTCGGGCAACGGTTCAAAAGTTCTTCGCAGGTAAACCAGTGGGACGGGAAAATTTCCATAAGATTTGCCAAAAGCTAGAATTGCCTTGGCAGGAGATTACTAATTTAGCTGAAGATATTAAAGCTCAATTCCAGCAGGTAATTGATCCTAATAACGCTTGTAATGTAGATCTTTTGGTTGAAGAAGTACGGCAGAAGGGACGCGCTAGTATTCAACAGAGGTGCGGAATGATGCGGGTGCTAGATATGTCTCACCCAATTGAGTTGAATGACATCTACACCAATATCAATATTTTAGAGAAAATCACTGGGCGGAGGCGGCTAAAAATTGCAGATCTCCTCAAAACTGATGATTCAGACGAATTTGAGCGTCCGAGACTCGGCACAGTTTTTGAACAACGGGTGTCAGCGCTAGAAGCTGTCAAGAAATACTCAAAGTTGCTAATTTTGGGTAAGCCAGGAGCCGGAAAAACTATTTTTTTAAAGTATTTAGCAATTCAGTGTAGTTTGGGCAATGTTATATCAAATTTTGTCCCAATTTTTATTAGGCTTAAGGACTTTGCGGAAACAGTTGAGCAGCCAAGCTTGTTAAGATACATTAATGACCAATTTGCTAATCACGGGGTTAAGGATACTACAGCTCAACAGATATTAAGCCAAGGCAGAGCCCTTATCTTGCTAGAAGGACTCGATCAAGTGCCAGAAACAGATGAAGAGCGAGTTTGGCAAGAACTCCGCAACTTTTTTGCGAAGTTCCATTCTAATCATTTTGTGATCACTTGTCGAATTGCGGCACGAGAATGCACTTTTGAACAGTTTACCGAAGTGGAAATTGCAGACTTTGATGACGAACAGATTGCTACTTTTGCCACTAATTGGTTCGGGGACAAAGATACCATTAAAGGCAACAAATTTATTAAAAAACTTAAACAGAATCCCCCTCTTCAAGAACTAGCTAGCAATCCACTCTTGCTGACGCTGCTATGTCTGATATTTGAAGAAGCAGCAAATTTTCCTGTTGGCCGAGCAGAGCTTTATCAAGAAGCACTAAATATTTTGCTCAAGAAATGGGATGCCAAACGCAATATTGAGCGATCGCCATCTCAAAAATTATCCGTACATCAGAAAGAAGACTTACTCAGTCAAATTGCCCGAATTAGCTTTGAGCAGCGTGACTACTATTTTAGGACACAAGAATTAAAACAGCACATAAGCGATTACATCCGTAATTTACCTGGTATTGATAGTGATATCGAGACATTGCAACTAGATAGTGAACTAGTTTTGAAGTCCTTTGAGGTACATCATGGAGTGTTGGTAGAGCATGCTAGGGGAATTTACTCGTTCTCCCATTTAACGTTTCAAGAGTATCTCACCGCAAAAGAGATTATTACCAGTTCTAATCCACAAGCATTAGAGCTAGCTTTGACTCAGCTAGTCAGCCATATTACTGAAAAGCGATGGCGTGAAGTCTTTTTATTAACTACCAATATGTTGCAGAATGCTGATTATTTAATCCAACTAGCAAAGCAGCAAGTTGATAATTTAATAAGTCAAGACAAGTATTTGCAAAAGTTTTTAATTTGGCTAAACCAAAAATCTCGTGCAGTTAATGTTACCTATAAATTAGTTGCTGTTAGAGCCTTTTATCTTGACATTAGCCTTGGACTGGATCTTATACTTAACTCAGATATTAGCCTTGCCCTTAAACTTGACCCTACCTTTAGTCTTGATCTTGAAATTAATCTTGAACTTGATCGTGAACTTAACTTTGCTTTTAGTCTTGCCCGTGAGCCTCAGTATACCCTTGCTCGTACTTTTGATCTTAGCCTTAACTGTGAATTGCAATACTCATTACAATACCTTAAAGAGCAACTACCTAATCATAATGAATGTCGAGAAAGCTTTAATGCTTGGTGGAAAGTTGACGGTAAAGCTTGGGCTGAGCAATTAAAAAATGTGCAAATTAACTACTACGATAGTAACCATACTTGGCAGTTCAATGCTCAGCAAATGAAAGCATTACAGGAATACCATAATGCTAATAATTTACTAGTTGATTGCCTTAACGCTTGTTACATAACTCATGCAGTACGGGACGAAATTGAGGAGACATTATTATTAGCGATCGCATAGCTTAGCAAGCGCGACAAATTACTATAAAATTTAAAATAATATTCGTTCTTGTCTTGCGTCACGGTTGTACAAGCTACTTGTTCTGTTTTCAAACTTTAGAGGGATGCTTTAGTAAACAGTATTTTGTAATGTATGTAGTTACATAATTAGATTCTTTTGAGAAAGCTAAACCTGGTTCATTAGATTGTTACGTGTTATACATAGTAGTTAAATTTTATAAGCGTGTTTATAGATAAATGAAACTATTAGCACAATTACGTAGGAGACTTTGGTTTCTATTTCAGCAAATACTAAAAGAAACCATTTCCCGTAGGTCGACGAGCGATGTTGATCTTGCTCAAAATGAAGAAATTATTGAAGAACTGACTGCTCAACACCAGAAGCAATTAGGGCAAATTCATAAAAAAGGCATACTTGCAAGAATTGCCCAAAAGTTAAAGTACCAGCGCTCATCAACAACCGCACCTTTTAAAAAAGCCTCCTTGTTCCCTGACGGTAAGACTAATGTTGCTGCTTTGTCACTTGTTCTGCGTGGCGTTGCTGAAGTCTTATCTCAAAAAAAGGATCTACCCTGGAAAGCTGACTCTAGTAGTACTTTGAGTTATGAAAAACAAGTCCAAGGCGGTAAAGGAAAAATCAGTTACTACATAACAGACAATCCCGAAAACCCGCATTCAGAGAGTTTAGCTGAAGAAGCAGCCTTAGCTGTTATAAATCAATTTGACCCTAGAGCAGGCGCTATTCACCTAATTTACTGTGCAAAGGTAGCAAACCTTAATACACCTTGGGAAGGCGAATTCATTATTGATGACAAGCAACTACTTGAATACACAGGTCTTGTGAAACGCAGAGATCTGTGCAAGCATGAGCAGCTGCAAATTCTGTATGACCTGTTACGGCAACCAGCCCAGGTACTAGCCTGTATTGCCTGGCCCAAGTATGGTCAAGTTGGAGCTTTTACTGTTGCAGATCAAAAGGTTTGGGACATTACTATACTCCCAGACTTTGATAGCGATCAAGTTGACAATAAAAAGTTGACAGGTTTAAAAGTAATTGGCAAACCTGGAGCGTGGACAAAATACTTTTTAAATAAATCTGAATACTATCGCCACACGGGAATTATTACAAAAAAAACAATACAGAAACTATTTAGCATCGGCAAACAAAATGCTGGTGCGGCTAGAATCCTAATTTGGCTAACCTTTCAGATAAAACCTGGATTTCAGGATTGTTTGATTGGAAAAACCCTGATGGCGATCGCTTATGGCGCGGACAGAGTGGCACTAGCACAGCATGAGCGGCAGCTAAGGCGACAACTGGCTGATGACTTTGAAACTGACTTGAGAGTAGTTAAAGAAGCTGGATGGCAGCTAGAGCTTGAGACAGGACCAGATTGGTTGACAGATAATAATGGTACTAAAAGACCTATCGGCTTCTGGCCTGAGCTGCTAAATGCTAGATGGCGTTTTAATATTCCACTGGAAGCAGAAGAACGCTTGACTCTACCTGACAAAACTACAGCAATTAATATTCAGAAGAAGCGTCACCAACCTTTAACAGGCACTGTAATTAGAGAAGCTAGAAAAGCTAAAGGCTGGTCTAGGGCATTTTTTGCCGCAACAATGGGGAAAAGTATATCCTGGGTAGATGCAATTGAGACTGGTCACCGTAACGTTTCTGAGAAGGATTTGCCCAAGCTAATTAATAAACTGGAACTACACAAAACTTGGCACTAATAGGACTACCTTTTCCGACCTGGAATCATAGCTTGGGTACTGGGTAGACACGACTCCACAACGTTTGAACCCCAATGGCACGCAAGTCCGAACATGGCAAAGTTTTTTCTATGTAACTGATGGTTGGAGTGTTTGTCGCTGTTTTATTAATCCAGGTGATCAGATTGTGAGTAAGACTTATGTGACCAGAGTCGAAGGCGAAAACACGCGGTTGCGACATTATCTGGTTAAGAATCCACCGCAAGACCTTGTGCTATTCCAAGAAAGTAGAAATGCTGAAATACTCAATTCTAGATACTCATCCACACTTAGTGTAAGTTCTACCTAAAATCCAAACCGAAGTCCCAGTTCAATATTGTGAATACCAAAACCATCTGCCTCAACCTCTCCAATTGGATCACTATCGAAAGACTGCTTAGCAACGTTGAAGTATCGATAACCCAAGGTCAGAGCCGTTCTTGGACTAAAGTAGTATGCAACACCAGCCATTAACTGATAAACAAGCACAGTACTACTACCATCAAGACGGACACTAAGGTCAGTTCCAGGAGAGGTAGCAACCACATCCTCGGCTGATGCTCGAGACACACCAATACCTGCACCAATGTAAGGCTCAAAATTTGAGCTGACGGGAAAATCGTAGTAAAGGTTCAGCAAACCCGACAGAGTTGTGATTTTACCACGCGCTTCGACAGTAGTGGGTGGCACTTCTGGAGTTGTAGCCGTTGTTGTCGTGGGGGTCGTTATTTCAGGAGTTCCACCGATTGTTGTTAGTCCAGGAATGACCGATAAATTCGTGCCAGCCGGAACGGTGAAAGGACCCGCGTTAATCGCTGAAGCGTTTGTGATCGGCGGACCTGGATTCAACACAACACCAGCAGGAATTGTAGTTCCAGCAGGAATTATCCCCACATTTGGGACTGTGATGTTCACCGGAGTGGAAATTGGCGCTCCAATGGTAAGAGGAACCGCAGGCGTGATGACGTTGTTAGTAACAGTCGTCGTAACTGGTGCAATACCTGGTAGCCCAACTTCTCCGATTTCATTAGAGCCATAAGAGAATTCTCCTTCGACGCGGAGATTATTGCGAAACCGATAGCCAAGGGCTGCATTCACGCCATAACCTGTGTCAAAGTCAAGATTCACGTCGATCGGCTCAACGGTCGTCTCGTTGAGGAATCGGGCATCTCCACTAATTGAACCATAGAAGCCAGCCTTAGAGAGTTCGCCACTTCTGCGCTGTCTTTTTGCTAAGGCTTCTCGAAGTTGCTGTCGAAGTTGCTCTTGCCTCTGACTCTCAGCAGGTGGCTTGTAATCGGCACAGCGGGAGTTAGATGGAGATAATTGGCAGAGAGTATTTAAGTCAAGTTCTTGTGCAAGCAGTTGCTTTTCCGTTGAATTCTCAACAGAGTTAATGTTATTTTCTAGCTGTAAATCACTAGCGTTATAGGAAATATTGCTTTCCTGAGAAGTGCTATTGTCCGCTTTTTTGCTATCAACACTTGGAGTAACTGACTTGCTGCGTTCGACTTTAAGGCTCTGGGGGATAGATGCATCGACAGCAGCGCTACTTTTATCTAAACTTTCGATTTTAAGAATGGATTCGCTCAGTTTGAATTCTGGGTTTGAGGAGCTGGACATATCAACAACTTCACTGCTGTTTGCACTTTGGGAAGTTTTTTCTAGATTTCCTGTCTCATGTTCCGTCTCAATTGAGTTACCCAGACTTGATTCTGTGGCAAGAAGTGGTTGTGTCATCGCTCCACTGATTAGCGAAATAGTAACAATTCTGAGTCCAAACAATTGACTTGATCTCACTAAATTTCTCCTACTTAACATTTTTTACTTTGCTTTCATTACCTATTATTTATTATCTATTTATCCAAACTTGCTCAATTGGCTCTGTCCCACAGGGATTAAACTCATGTCTAAAATTTTTGGGGTTGCTGGAAGTGGTTTCTACCACTCTAACTTTTATGTCTTTAAATACTTTTTCCAACAAAGGAAAGTTTATATTGACGTGTGCTTGTTGGGGTTGTGTTGCAAAAACTAATTAGAATCCCCGTCCATTTATAGTGGGGAGAGGTCAATCCCAACTTAACTCTGCGGTCGCGCTTTGGGCAGATTATCTCGTAAATCTTGCAAGCGTCCTTCTAGCCGTCGCAATTGACGGTAGGCACTCTCTAGGCGATCGCCCTCAACTTGCACCTGAGATGTGGGATAGTTTTGAATCGTTTCTAACAGCGTAATATTATTATCATCCCTAGCAGAGAGTACCAGGGCGGAGCGCATGGCTTGTCTGTCTGCTCCCCGCGAGGGAGGGTGAATAACTTGACTGACTTGATCTAAGATGACGTTCCCCACTGGGCTATTTAGCACCTTGTCTAAAAATACAAAATTTACCTTCACTGGCTTGGTCAAATACTGACGAATTGCTTTGGGATCTTGTCGTGCTAAAGCAAAGTTAATTCGCAGTGACGTTGATAATTCGCCAGTTTCAGCAAAGGTAGATAACTCCTCAACAGAAATTGATTCACGGAAGATGCGGTATTTCAATACAAATTGATCGGCAGCGATCGCACTGCTGCTGAAGAACAAAATACTGACACTTACTACTAAAACTAATCCCAGACGCTGCGACAACCGAAGACGCATTTTTTGAAGCCTAAAACACCTATTTTGACGGTAGGTTAGTACAATTAGTTATGGCATCCTGCTTAAGCAATAGATGACGATCTCTTACAAAGGTGTAAATTCAATCAGCCTTATTTCAGCAATGTAAGGTCTCAGAAATTAAAATAAATTGACATGAAAACCTTATTGAATATTGACTTTGAAACCTTACAACCAATGCTAGAACCTAGTCACAAAACTGCTAGAACCTAGTCACAAAATTGCTAGAACCTAGTCACACTTATTTGGACAAAACCTTTACAGGCAAACAGTTTTACCTTGTCCTTACATTCTTAATAATACTGAAAGTATTGATCGGCGCTCTAAAACTGTAGATTTGAGAACGCTTACAGTAGTAGTGAAAAGAACTCGCCACGATTCCTCAATAGGCGGTATTTAACTTATTGCCTGTAAGACGTGCGTTTTATTACTTGAGCAGTTCGACTATTTCTCACAAAGACCACTTAGCGGCAACGACAATTCGAGGAAAAATACTATGGCACTTGTAAAACTTGAAGATTTTGACCCAAATTACCGTGACACTTTTGAGAGTGGTGACATCAAAGGGCTTAGTGTCTATGCAGAAGGAGATCAGAAGGTTGGCACAGTCAATGATGTTCTTGTAGATGAACAAGGTAATTTCCGCTACTTTGTTGTTGACTTAGGCTTCTGGATTTTCGGCAAAAAAGTTTTGCTCCCCGTTGGTCGTACCCGGATTGACCACAACGCTGACCGCGTTTATGCGATCGGCATGACTAGGGAGCAAGCAGACAATCTACCTAAGTTTGACAATCTCCAAACGATTGATTACGACTATGAAGAACAGGTAAGAGGCGTATATCGCACTCCTACTACTGGTACTTCGGTTAGCTCACTAGATACATCAGCACCCCTAGAAGCATCAGCACCCCTGGATGCAAGCTCTATGGCTGGGATGAGCGCTATGGCAGCTATGCCTACTACTCAGCCTACTACTCCCACTTACAACCGCGATACCTACGATTACCAACAAGATGCATCTCTGTATCAGATGAATGACCAGGATCATCAAAACCTGAAGTTGTACCAAGAACGCCTAGTTGCAAACAAACAACGAGTCAAATCAGGCGAAGTAGCGATCGGCAAGCACGTTGAAACTGAAACAGCACGGATGTCAGTTCCCGTCGAGAAAGAGCGAGTTGTGATTGAGCGCGTTACACCAACAGATGCCGGCAGACCAGTTACTCCTGGTGAAGCTGCATTCCGTGAAGGCGAAGTGGCACATGTAGAAATCTACGAAGAGCAGGCCAACATTCAAAAAGAAGCCTTTGTGCGTGAGGAAGTCAAAGTTAGTAAAGAAGTAGAGCAGAGTACGGTTGAAGCACAAGAAACAATTCGTCGAGAAGAATTGGATGTTGATACTCAGGGTAGTACAGTTGTGGATCGTGGCTCTAATCGAACCCCAGATAAGCGGATCTAAGTAGTTCCAGCATAGCTATTGAGTCCTGACAGTAGGGCTTATGCATGAAAAACCTTAAACCTTGATCTCCCTTTAGAAAGAGAGAAATAGGAATTGCCCTCAATTCAACGGAGGGTTAGGAGGAGTTCTGCGTAAGTCCTATTGAAAAACGCTCTTATTCCTGGCAGGTGATGATGCTGATGAAATTGAGTTTACCTAATTTGCTTTTTGTAGGAGGTCGAAGTGAGGTTATTTCAGCAGTTTCGTAAAATTTTGACTGCTTTCGTCTTGGTTTTAGTTCTGACAACCACTGCCGCTTGTAGTGGAACGGTGCAAGCAAAACAACCAACTAATTTACCAGTAATTAGTCGGACCGGAGACTATTCTCTGATAGCACGAGGAAATAGCCCTACTGGACAAGATTTTGGTAATTGGGTTGTCCAAACAGCTAAAGGACTAGTTCAAGATGCTTATGTGCGGGACAACAACAAGTTGGGTGTTGTAATTACGCCTCAAGTTCGTCCCAATGAAGTAAAGCCCCTAGCGAAATCTTTGACACAAGGGTTCCACAGGAATTTTCCAAATCAGGACTTGACAGTTTTGATGTATGCACCTGACAAGAAACTAATTTTGCAGGCTTTGTATGACACTCAATCAAAACAGATTTCGTATAAATAATTCTGCCGAATTGCAGAAGCACCAAACCAAAATCTTGTCGCAAATAAGGACATAAAAATGAGCAGCAGCGAACAATATAAACGTCAAATCATGAACGACTTGGCTGGGGGTGATGTTGAGTCGCTTGAAGATACTCCAAAGATGGAGCAAGAATACGCAAACTTTGATGATTTTGCCCAGCGCTCATCGCACGATGAACGTCGCCAGTTGTTTGGTCGCTCTTTTCATCCAGACCGCATCCCAACCGAGCAAATGGAACCAGAACTGCAACATGCGATCGCCCAAATTAAACCTAATGAACGCGATGATGTGGCACGAGCATTCTGTAACCAACTCAAGAAAAGAGGACTGAGCGATCGCGATTTGGAGCGACAATTAGGGCTTTCGACCCATCACTCAAATCGGATGTCAGCAGACGATGTTAGCAAACTGGCTGCTTTTACCTATCACTCTCACCCAGATATTTTCCGAGACGTATTAGCAGAACAGCCGGCAATTGTAAAGTTCCTAAGTAATCCATTAGTAGGAGCGGCTATGGGTGCGATCGCGGCTAAATGGCTTCACGGTCGCAAGTAGGCTAAACCCTGGGCAAGCATAGTCTTTTAAATGCTCAAACTCTTAAGGAATCCCCCTAGTGTGGCAGATTCTCCATATGCTGGTTCTTAGAAACCGTATTTAGCTTGAGTCGCTACCTTTTTCCTAGCATTAACAAAGACTATTTGCTCAGGATGCCAATACCA
This sequence comes from Chroococcidiopsidaceae cyanobacterium, assembly GCA_041748755.1. GTDB lineage: Bacteria > Cyanobacteriota > Cyanobacteriia > Cyanobacteriales > Chroococcidiopsidaceae > JAHHHE01. Next base: position 38,060 of record JBGTCQ010000289.1, read on the forward strand.
CTGACAGTGGCGAGGTTTTCAATATATTCACAGATAACTTTTTTGAACAAATTCCTCTGAACCTCGTACCAATTGCTAGTTAGGTTCTCAACTTTTATTAATCCTAGCTGTAACATCGCCTGCGGATAGCAAATAAGATGCGAGTTTTAATGGTACTGATTCTTATTATTAACCGCCTAGTATTACAGACTTGCTGGATAGCTCAATGAAAGCATAGGAAGCCCCAGTAGATATTATGAAGCAGCTCAAATTCTTACGTAGTTGTCTGTCCTATTTTTCTGGAACTGGTACCAAAATGCAGTGTCTGTCTCTATCTTGAAAGCCTCCCCTAAATAGGATAGTGGATTTAAACTTGCTATGACCTTCATTAAAGTTGGACATGTTGTGCTCAACACTGACTATATTGCTGTGGTTAAACTGGAAAGCCAGACTTGCTCTGGAGAAAAAAGCGTTTCTATTCTGATGACTGTTCCCAAGTTTCTGTTACAAGGGGAAGCTACTCCCTCAAATTCCTATCATTATGAATGGCTTGATTTTACTGGTAGAGAAGCCAAGGTACTACAAGACTATTTCAGTAGTTTTGATAAGGTAATTGATCTGCTTTCAGAGCAACAATAAGAAACACTTTGTAGTCATTTATTTCTAACGATAGACACGGTTTTTTGATAAAAAAACTATTCTAAGCTCTAGAAGTATCTATGTTTCTACCCGTGAAAGTAAAACTTAAGGTAGTTGCTAGCTAAACTGATAGTAGAACAGCTTCAATAGTAGGGCTGGCAGTGTGTACTCAAGCTTGAATGAGGAAAATATCATGTTGCAGAGTGCGGAAATTATGTTGAGATTATGCAGTACACAACTTAGTATGGCCCAAATTATTGTGGATGAAGTGACTCCAGAAGAAGCAGCACTTGTGTTTTCAGGGCCACAATTCTTTGTTGCCTTATTCGCAGGCGTGCTGATGGCTTTTGCCTTTCAATTGCTATTAACAAACTTCTCTGTTGCCTTTGGCATTTCATCATTAGGTGGTTCATCTTCTGATGATGAGTCAGAAAGCTTAGGCGGCACAATTCGCAAGATTGAGACAGCAGTAGGATTTTGGACTTTATTAACCGTCAGCATTTCTTTATTCGTCGCTTGTTTTCTAGCGGTGAAACTCAGCTTGGTTGAGAGTGCGCTTTTAGGAGCAATTATTGCCGTAGTGATTTGGTCAACGTACTTTTCAGTACTAGTGTGGGTAGGTTCAACTGCGGTAGGTTCTTTAATTGGTTCTGTCGTCAGCACTGCCACTTCCGGCTTTCAAGGAATTATGGGGACGGCAGCGGCAGCACTTGGCGCTAATGCAGCGAAAAATCAGGTTGTCTCTACTGCCGAAGAAATCACAGCCGCAGTCCGCCGAGAATTGACTTCGGGTTTTGACCCTAGCAGTATCCAGAAAACCCTACAAAGTTCTTTGGGAAATGTGCAGCTACCAAAGCTAGATTTTGATGAGATTCGGGGTCAATTTGAGAAGTTACTCAGTAGTTCAGATTTGCAATCTATAGCTGGAAGTGCAGGAGTTGCCAACATTGATCGGCAGACGTTTGTAGATTTAGCTAGTAGTCGCACAGATTTATCCAAACAGGATATTAATCGCATTGCCGACCAACTTGAAAGCGTTTGGCAGCAAGTAGTAGGAAAGCAAGGACAAGATCCACAGGCGCAATTGCTTAATCTTTTAAAGTCAGCTACTCCAGAAGAACTGCGCTCGAATCAGCTAGGTGAGCAGCTTCAGCAGCTGATTGGACAAGGACAAGGCACTAGCTTGACGAATAGAGCAATGCAGTTCGGCTTCAACGCACTCCTTGGCACAGTTTTAGACAGGGTAGATTTGTCCGATTTAGATGTTGAGAAAATTTCTGGACAGTTGCAAAAGGTCGCAGACAAACTGCCAGTAGACACTGAACAAATATCAGGTCAGTTGCAAAAGCTCAAAGATCAAGCGACGGAGCAAGCAAATAAGCTTGGTACTCAGGTTAAAGATCAAGCCACAGAACAAGCAAACAAGCTTGGTACTCAGGTTGACAAGGCACCGACGCTTCCCTTTAGCACCATCCGAGCAGATGTAGATAACTATCTCCTTAACTCCAACGCTTGGCATCTAAACCGAGAAACAATCAAGCTGGAATTCAAAGATGTTATCTATGATCCGGAAGCTGACGCAGGAACAGTTCGCCGAGAACTAGAGCAACTAAATCAGGAGTATTTCAGTCAAAAGCTGACGCAAAGGGGTGATTTGCTCCCCGATAGAATTACCGAAGTTGCGGAGCAGCTTGAAGGCATGCGGATAGAAGTTTTGAGTTCTGTTCAGAATACTGAATCTCAAGAGCGATCGCAAGATATCCGCAGTCGGGTAGAAAATTACCTGAGTTCAACTGGCAAAGAAGAACTAAATCCAGAGGGTATTCAAGCGAATTTCCAGACCCTTTTAGAAGATCCAGAAGCTGGACTTGAAGCGTTGAGCGATCGCCTTTCGCAATTTGACCGTGATACTTTGGTGCAACTACTCAAAGAACGCCAGGATATTAACGAAGAGGAAGCAAATCAGATTGTTGGTCAACTTGAAAGTAGCCGCGATTCTGTCTTAAATAAAGCGCAGGAACTTCAAGAACAGGCGAAAGCTAAAGCGGATGAAGTGCGGCAAAAGGTAGAAGAGTATCTGCGTAATACCAACAAAGATGAACTTAGTCCTGAAGGCATCAAGCGCGATTTCCAAACTCTTTTGGAAGATCCGCAAGCAGGATTAAGCGCATTACGCGGACGCTTATCTCAATTTGACCGTGATACTTTAGTGCAACTGCTTTCTCAGCGTCAAGACCTTAGCGAGGAGCAGGTAAATCAAACCCTCGATTCTATTGAATCGGTACGGAATAACATCTTACAAGCACCGCAAAAAGCAGCAGAAAAAGCTAAGGAACAGTACGACAAAACTACGAGTGCGATCGCGGAATATCTCCGTAATACTAACCTGGAAGAACTCAATCCAGAAGGTATTAGCCAAGATTTGACTAAGTTACTAGACGATCCTAAAGAGGGAGCTTTAGCACTACGCGATCGCCTTTCTCAGGTAGATCGGGAAACTTTGGTTAAACTACTCTCTCAGCGGCAAGACTTGAGCGAAGAGCAAGTTAATCAGGCGATCGACCAGGTACAAGAAGGTATTCGGAGCATTGTTAAAGCGCCGCGCCGCGTGGCAAGCCGCGTCCAAAAACAGGTTCTAGATTTTGAAGGTACTCTAGAAAGCTACTTGCAAAACACTGGGAAGGAAGAACTTAATCCAGAAAGTATTAAGCGCGATTTGCAATTACTACTCAACGATCCACGCGCCGGGGTGGGGAATATAGGCGATCGCCTGTCAAAGTTTGATCGTTCTACTCTTGTTGCGTTGCTATCACAACGAGAAGATATTACGGAGGAGGAAGCGAATCGAATTGCCGATCAAATAGAATCTGTTCGTAACTCATTCCTGGAACAAATTCAGAAAGTCCAGCAAACTATCCAATCAACAATTGATGGTATTTTTGACAAAGTTCGCAACTACCTCAACTCGCTTGAGCGTCCCGAACTTAACTATGAAGGCATCCAGCAAGACTTCAGCAAAGTCTTTGACGATCCGCAAGCTGGATTTGAGGCGCTGCAAAACCGCCTAAGTCAATTTGATCGTGAAACCTTAGTTTCTGTTTTGAGTTCCCGTGAGGATATCTCTGAGGCTGATGCCAACCGCATCATCGACCAAATTGAAGGAGCGCGTGATAGTGTGTTGCAACGAGCCGAACGCATCCAGCAGGAAGCTCAAAAACGCCTCCAAGCGCTCAAGAAGCAGACTCAAAAGCAAGCGGAGGAAACTAAAAAAGCCGCCGCAGGTGCAGCCTGGTGGCTATTTAGTGCGGCTCTCACATCCCTTGCTGCTTCGGTAATCGCTGGTGTCATTGCTGTTAGTGGTCGATCTTTCTTTGGCTAAATAGTTCTGTAATCTTCAATTTCAACTAAAAAAAGCCTCCTTGAACGGGAGGCTTTTTTATATTCAAAAACTACACTAATGCTCTTGATTATGCACAACTAATAGAAATTAATCATTAAATCTAGCTATGCTCGTTCGTACTGCTTTACCAATTTTTGCTCGTCGGCGGATAGTGAAGTAGGGGACTTCTCAATTTCTGGTTCAACCACTTGCAGATGTTGTTCTAAAAGTGCCAGGTTACGGATATTAGATTTGTAATATGCGTCGAACAAGTCACCTACCAAAGGAAATGAGCCGACTACTGCCTCCAAACTAATATTAAATATCATTTTGGTCAAGACTTCTTTTGGTAAGCCAAACCGAGCCGCTAAATAAATGATGTAAGCCGAGAATCCTGTACTTACTAAATCACCAGCACCTGGTATTAAACCAATGATTGGATCTAGTCCAATCCGAAAACCTATTCCTGGGATGCGAATTGCAGTATCCATTAAGCGACTGAGCTTACGGATACGGTTGAGGGTAACAAGACGTTCAGTAGTATTCATACTCTTAATGTTGACACGATAGGCAAGCTTAGTTTTATACCGTGAGAAGGAAAATTAAGTTAA
>JBGTCQ010000290.1:0-3623 GCA_041748755.1 Chroococcidiopsidaceae cyanobacterium
CATGAAGTGAATACAGCAGCGGAGGCGATCTATGAAGTCGTTGATCCCAACGCCAACATTATTTTTGGTGCAGTGATTGATGAGCGGCTTCAAGGAGAGATTACAATTACGGTCATTGCTACAGGATTTACGGGTGAAGCACCGCTTACACGGGCAGTATCCGTGCAACAACCGGAACCGTCACAGACTCCTCCAGTTTTTGAACCGAAAAAATCTGGATTGGATATTCCTGATTTTCTCCAACGGCGACGGCCTCCACGCTCTTAAATAGTTATGAGTTCTAAGTTTTGCATATTGAGCGGAGTCGCCGCAGGCTCTGGGATGAAACGTCCCAGAGAACAGCGGTTAAAAGAAGCGATCGCTTGATTACTCTTCAATTCAAAACTCAAAACTCAAAACTCAAAACTACTATCTACTCGCCACCCATTCAATTACCTGTTCTCCCAAGCGGGTACCTTCTAGCCGATCTATTTCCCGGATGCCGGTAGGGCTGGTAACGTTGATTTCAGTGAGGTAGCCACCAATAACGTCAATACCAACAAAAAATAAGCCATCTTGACGCAGTTTTTCAGCTAGTTCGGCACAAATTATCTGCTCTTGCGGCGTAATTTCAGTTTTAGCCACTGTGCCGCCAGCTGCCATGTTGTTGCGGAATTCACTACCTGTAGAAACTCGATTCACAGCACCAATCGCTTTACCATTCAGCAGGATAATTCGCTTATCGCCCTCCTTGGCGGCTGATAAGTACGTCTGAACCATGATCGGCAACCGTCCTTGAAGCGTGCTGAGTTCGACTATGGAGTTGAAATTGCGATCGCTTGGTTCCAAATACAAAATTCCTTCCCCAGCCTTATTACCCAGTGGCTTGAGAATAGCTGCCCCGATTGATTCCACAAATTGCCGGATAACTTGTTTATCTGCTGTAACAATCGTTTCTGGAACTACGTTTGTAAATTGCAGGGCATACATTTTTTCATTTGCCGCCCTCAACCCTTGAGGATTATTGATCACCAGGGTTTTTGAGGAGTCGATGTAGTCCAAAATGTATGTGGCGTAAAGGTAAGGAGTTGTTACTGGCGGATCTGTACGCATGAATACTGCGTCCATAGCCTCCAGAGGACTAAAGGTGCTATCTTGCAACTGATACCAAAAAGAGTCTGCCACCCAACGCCCTTCTACAAGCTGCACTGGCTTTAGCTGTACTTGTTCTAATACAGCCCAAGCTTTACCTTCTACGACGCTCAACAAGTTAGCTTGAGTCACCCAAACTTCATGACCAAGTTTTTGTGCCGCTTCCATCAGAGCCACACTGGTATCGTGTCCCGGATCGAGCTGATAGATGGGATCAATGATAAAAGCAAGTTTCACCGCAATAACTCTTTCATAAAGGATGTAGAACTTTGGATTTATTAAACTCGTAATATACCTTGGACAGCGGTGCATTTTAAAGCACAACCCTAGCGTATCGCTCCGAGCCGTTGCAAGCCCTTGTTAGGTGGCTGGCGACTGCTTACCAAGATACTGTTTGCAGATTCTCCACCTCCTGCAAATGTGCATCTCGCGTCACTAACGTCAAACCATACTGCAAAGCCAATGCTGCGATCCACACATCATTCTCAGGCAACGGACGACCTTTAATTCTCAGCCTGTTCTTGACAGCACCATATTGACGGGCTGTATTAGCATCACACTCAATGATCGTGTTGTTTGTAACAAATTCCTCGATCCGTTCTAAATTCTTTTGGGAGCGCCCTGATTTCCTTGCGCCGTAATGTAACTCTCCAAGTGCAATACTTGGAATAAACACTTCATCAGCTTGAGAAAGATTATCGATGATTGATGCTTCACTTGCAAATAAAGCAATGATGATATTGGTGTCCAGCAAATACCTACCACTCATCTAGGTCAATCTGTTCGCAACCCTGCTCAATCGCCTCTTGCATCAGTTGCAGATCGTCGAATGGAATTGTACCTGCAAACCGCAATAGCTGTTGACCGGAAACTCCTCGAACGTTAGTACCTATCAAAGTACGTGCAAACTTCAGAACTTGCCGTTGTAAGGGTTGTGGCATAGCTCTTAATTGCTCAACCACTTGGTCGATGATGGATGTACTCATTTTGCCCTCCTATCCATCATCCTAACAGTTGCCAAGAACGTAACGAAATTTTCAATAGCTATCTAGCAAGCTTAGGATTAACTCTCCTAAAATAATTCCGAAATATTTGATATGCGGTTTTATGGTCACCTTCTGAAGACATATTACACATCCACCACAAAAAACTGCTTTGGTAACATCTTGGCTGATCAGTTGCAATTAAGCGACCAAGATGTTCACAATTCCAGCCAGTGAAAGTGTACTCCCAATTAGAAAAAACATGAAGGGCTTGTTTTATCCGCTCAATGGTTTGTTCTGGTTCAAAAGCGAGGTCGTCAATACCAACAATGAATTTCACATCCTTGCTACATACCTTTGGTAGCAGCCAGCATTTGATCGAGCTTACCTTGCCAGTCTAATTCGTAAATATCGTCACAACCGCCGACGTGATGCTCGTTGATGAAAATTTGAGGTACAGAACGTCCCCCGTTTGCTCGTCGAGCCATTTGTACTCGCGCTGCTTCGTCTCCATCTATGCTGTATTCAATAAAATCAACGCCCTTGCTTCTGAGCAATTCTTTTGCCCGGATGCAATATGGGCAGGATCTCCAAGTGTAAATTTCAACTTTAGGAGCCATAACATTCTCAACTATAAGTAATATTTTCTAATTCTAGAACTCATTCAAGACTCTTCATCTTGATACAACTGCTGTAGCACTTGCTGTTGAGTGCGTCGGGAAGTTCGACGATATTTTTTAGTTTCCAGTTTTGGTTCGTACTGAGTGTGACCTTTGCCAATGGATTTTAACTTGAGGCTAGATTCTGGATCGGCTTGTTGATGCAAGTGTTCTTCAAGGGCGATCGCTCCTGCAAGAAAGCCCAAGTAATGCTGATAGCGTTCCCATTCCCCGCTCACAGCACAGTTCGGTTCACCCCGATGTAGACAATCGCTGAACTGACAACTGGCAACAGCTAATCGCTGCCTTGCCTCTGGGAAATAATTCACTAACTCTTCCGGGGTACAGTCTAAGTCTGGCTGATTGAATCCCGGAGTATCTGCTAGCAGTCCGTCTGGAGGCAATTCAAACAGTTCAACGTGGCGGGTGGTGTGGCGACCTCGACCTAGTTTGCCAGAAACCGCTCCCACACGCAAATTAGCTGTGGGGATCAGCGTATTTATCAAGCTCGATTTGCCAACGCCTGAGGGCCCAGCAACGACAGTAATCTTTTGGTTTAGCTGGCGGCTGATTTCCGCTAAACCCGTGCCGACTTGGACACTGATAAATATGGGTTGGTAGCCCCAAGTTTTAAGGCGATCGCGCCACTGATTCAGCTGTTCAGGAGTCAATAAATCGCTTTTATTCAGGCACAAGCAAACATCCAATCCAGTAGATTCTGCTTTAACCAGAAAGTGACTCAGTTGATAGGGATCAAGGTTGGGTTCAGCTAATGCAAAAACCAGAAGAATTTGCTGAGCATTGGCAATAGGAGGACGATCCAGTTGTGTTTGACGAGGCAGTACGTTGG
>JBGTCQ010000291.1:0-7019 GCA_041748755.1 Chroococcidiopsidaceae cyanobacterium
TAGTGCGTCAACAGCTATGCCAGTTTCGACTTTTTCAACTGTCTGATAGAGAGACTGACACTGTAAATGTTCCGCGACGATTCTTCAACTGTTGGTTTGACTTGCTTTGCTATGTTGCTTAATGGCTAAAGTCGAGCTTAGAAGCTGGACTTTTACGCCGCGATCCCGAAGAGTTGGCACGCATGATGTGGTAGTGGAGCAAGATACAAATATTCTGCGAAAGATTTACTCGAATACGTCTCAGAAAATTAAGCTGAATAACGAAGTGGGAATGGACTGTGTGAGGCGCAATTTTGAGAGTTTTCCTGATATTGTGGAGCCGAATTTGTCTAAGTAGTTGTTATTCCTACTCTCTCTTCTGGTGGAAATTTATGCTCTCGCACTTCAAGGCTATAATTTTGTACTGCCTGGGTAATCGTTTCCCGTAAATGTACATAAGACTTAGCAAACGGTGGCTGTCGCTCAGAAAGACCTAATAAATCAGAGGTGACTAATACCTGACCATCGCAATGTGGTCCCGCGCCAATACCAATTGTGGGAATCGTCAGCTTTTGCGTAATCTGCAATGCCAACTGGGCGGGTATGTGTTCCAATACTATACCAAAGGCTCCAGCTTGTTCTAAGGCTAAAGCTTCTGCTAAAATTCTCTCTCCTGCTTCTGGTGTCTTCCCTTGCTGTCGTAGCCCCAACTGATGTACTGATTGGGGTGTTAAACCCACATGACCAATCACGGGAATCCCAGCTTGCACCAGATGGGCAACTGTTTGAGCCATTGCGGGATATCCCCCCTCGATTTTTACCGCCTGAGCGCCCGTCTCTTTTAATACTCGACCTGCTGAGTGCATCGCTTGTTGCGGATCTTGGTACGTCAAAAATGGCAAATCGACAACAAGTAATGCTCGTTTCACGCCTCGGCGCACTGCTTTGGCATGGTGCAGGATTTCTTCTAGGGTCACTGGTAGTGTTGTTTCATACCCCAGCACAGCAGCTAAAGAATCCCCTACTAAAATCAAATCCACCCCAGCTGCATCCAACAGCTGGGCGATCGCATAATCCCACGCTGTCAAGGCTACAATCAAACGCCCCTGTTGTTTCCATTGAATTAACTGCTGGATCGTGACTGCCATATTAGTTGTTAATTTGTGTTTCAGGTACAAATGGCTAACAGCTGACCGATGACCTCAATATGCAGTCTAACTAATCACAAACTGTAGTCATCTTATCGCCATCAACAAAGGAAAAATTGTCTGTACAGTAACCAAGTGAGCTGATCTCTAAGTTTTGAGGTACACCTGCTAAATCAGTGTTAAGCGTTCTCCAAAGTTCAATTGCCGGCTTTGCTTCAAAGATTTTCCGTTCTGGTGTCCCTGGCTTCAAAGGAAAATAATCACGGAGGGCTGAACCAGGAATATTTGCAGGTTTGAAGCTCATAGATGTGTAGATGACACCTGCTTCTGGTTTAGTGATGCTTTTGAAAGTCTTTGTTGCTCTAGGAATAAAAGAATCATCGCCTTGATTGATTAAGACTGTAAAGTGAAAGGTTGTATTATCCTGAGCCACCAATAACAGTGAGTAGTCTTTAAAACCATCTTCATTGAAGTCAGCAGTGAAGATGCTACAAGTAATGTCTCTAGAATTTTCTTTTTCATAGGCGCGAATCGCAGCCACAAAGTCTGACTTCTGCGCGAGTCGATACTTGCCCAACTTTGGTTTTAACGATGCTAGGATTTCTCCATCACATTGAACTTCTACCTCTGCTACTGATGATTGCTTAAGGGTAGGGAAAGTTGAATTAGTGGATGTCAAAGGTGCTGTACTTACCTGAACCTGACTCGACGTAGCAATCGGACTACATGCTGCTAGTAAAAAGGTTGTTACTAGGAGACAAACTTTTTCAATCATCGTTCGCTTAAAAATTAACTATTATTCAAGTACATAAGACATCCATCTAGCCTTAATCGGTTCCAGAGTAGACGAACCAGACACAACGCCAGAAGTCGGTGGATAAGGAGTTAGAAACTTTTGTTGGCTCTAAAAAGACAAAATCTGGCTATGGACGGCAGTAGACCATTTCTAGTCAGGGTATCTTGGGCTGGGTTTTAGATGACCACAGTGCTGAAACGTTTCGACCGCTGTGGGCAATTGTGGGAGCATGGCAGTGCTACTTTTATATCACTGATGGATAGGCAACCTGTTGGTTCAAGAACAACAGCAAGTGCAGAATATACACGCTTGTTGAGTAGTACAATCAAGTCCGGGATTCCGATACTTAATATGCTGGGGATAGCCCCTATTTTGCACTAATCTGTAATGAGGTACCGAACGGGTATGGGTCGCCCGGGATTCGAACCCGGAACTAGTCGGTTAAAAGCCGAATACTCTACCGTTGAGTTAGCGACCCGTTAAATTTTTGCACCATTTATAATAGTAACATAATCTACTGAAATGAGAAAGGTCTTTATCAGAAAGATGCGCTCATTCCAACCCAGGTTTGCAAACTATGCCCTGGCTCTACGTATACCAACTTAGTGCCTGTATTTAAGGCATTGCGAGGTGCAGTCCACGGCTCTAAGCAGTAGAAGTCTTTGCCTTTGAGAGTCCAGAAAACCACTGTGCTATAGTAAGCATCGTCCCATGACATTTCTATCTGCAGCTGACTTTGCTTATCAGTGACAGTTGCTACTTGAGCTGATAACTGTCCAAAGGCTACGTCAATTTCATCGCTGTTAAAGTCAAACTCACCGCCGAAAGGATGAGCTGTCTTGGTTTTTTGATTTTGAAATCCAGTTGCGGGGATTTCAAACTCCAGCTGAGTTTTGTCTGACGTGGCAAAGTAGGGATGAAACCCCGTAGAAAAGGGCATTGGTACAGTTGAATGATTTGTATACCTCTGCTGAATTTCCAAGCTATTGCCCAGGATTTGATAAGTGAAAGCTAGCTGGAAGTCAAACGGGTAAACAGCGCGTGTCTGCTCGTTACTATTGAGAACAAGAGTAAGGCTGGCTGATTCTTGAATCTGTTGCTCCGCTACTTCCCAAGGCAAATCGCGGGCAAAGCCGTGTTGTTTGAGCGTGTATTGTTGTTTATTGTATGTGTAGGTGTTGTCCGGTAAGTTACCGCAGATGGGAAACAAAATTGGAATTCCACCCCGGACGCTCAATTGGGGATTAGCAAAGCGCTCGGTATCTAGGTAGAGAAGTTCTTTTCCCTGGACGCGCCAGCTAGTAATAATCCCGCCTCGTTCTGGTACTACTTCCACTTGGGAGTGAGCAGAGGAGTCAGAGAGGACGTAGGTTTTGTATTGTTGCTCTTGAAGTGCGATTGCAAACACGGCTGTTCTTTAATTTAATGGCTTACTTGTCTTCTGCAAATATGAATCGGTATAGCTCACTAGGATCAGGTTCAGGGCTACTTTCGGCAAATTTAACCGCCTCTTCAATCACCTGCTGAATCTTGTGATCAATTACTTTAAGTTCTGCCGCTTCTGCCAAATTTTGTTCTGTCAAATAAGCAGCAAACTTCTTAATCGGATCGCGAGTGAACCAAAATTCTTTCTCAACTTTGGAGCGCATTTCATCTGGATCGGCTAAAGAGTGGCCCCGGAAACGATAAGTGAGAGCTTCAATCAAAGTTGGACCTTCACCAGCTCGTGCCCTTGCTATGGCTTCTTCAGCTACCGCCCGTACCGCTAACACATCCATCCCGTCCACTTCTACACCCGCCATGCCAAACGCATCAGCTTTCTTGTAAATTTCTGGTTGGGAGGTTGCCCGTTCATGCGCCATGCCGATCGCCCATTTATTGTTTTCTACTACATAAAGAATCGGCAGTTTCCACAATGCCGCCATATTCAAGCATTCAAAAAACTGACCATTGTTGGCAGCACCATCACCAAAAAAACAAGCCGTTACCTGATCGGCGCTTTCTCCCAATGCTTCGCGGCGATATTTACTTTGAAAAGCAGCACCAGTGGCAACAGGAATGCCCTCGGCCACAAAAGCATAACCTCCTAGTAATCCGTGTTCAGCAGAAAACATATGCATCGAACCGCCACGACCTTTGCTGCAACCAGTTGCCTTACCAAATAATTCCGCCATGACTTCTTTTGCAGGCACTCCGGCACTCAAAGCATGAACGTGATCACGGTAGGTGCTACAGACGTAATCTTCACCTGGTCGCATTGCCTGGATCACACCCGTTGATACAGCCTCTTGACCGTTATACAAATGAACAAACCCAAACATTTTGCCTCTATAGTACATTTCAGCGCACTTGTCTTCAAATGAGCGCCCCAATACCATGTCTTCGTACAGCCGCAACCCTACTTCTTGAGTAATTTGTGCCGAAGTAGCCTCAAAAGGAGGTAACATTCTTTCTTGAACCATTAGTTGGTCATATCCTCGTAGTAATATTTAGATTTTTAGCAATTGCTGCGATGTGTGTATGTAACCTTAATCAATACGATTGAGAAACTTAACAGTGAAGTGTGAACACAAGTTATTATAATGGCACGTTTGGCTAGCTTGAAAAACGCTACTGTATGTTATTTTTGTTGCTCGCGGTGTAGGGGAAGTAGCTGTGCAAATTCCACTCGATTACTACCGAATTTTGGGCTTGCCAATTCAGACGAGTGCTGAACAGTTACAGCAGGCTTACCGCGATCGCATACTCCAACTGCCGCGACGGGAATATTCAGCAGCTGCTATAGCTGCTCGAAAACAACTACTAGAACAAGCTTACACAATTCTGTCTGATCCACAGCAACGCGCTGACTATGATGCTAACTATTTCGCCTACGCCTACGATCACGAGGATAATAACCCCGCAGAAACTACAGCCGATCGTCCTAACCTCGTTGCATCTGCCCCCATTGCCACTCACACTCCCAGTATCAAAATTCTAGACGAACTATTTGTCGGGGCATTGTTGATTTTACAAGAGCTAGGAGAATACGAACTTGTCCTGAACCTGGGTCACAACTACCTTAGTGCTATAACCCCTGCCATAGAGAGCGAAAAAAGTAAAGATGTCCAGGCTGACATTATTTTAACGCTCGCCCTTGCCTGCTTAGAACTGGGTCGAGAGCAATGGCAGCAGGGTCAATACGAAAATGCCGCTACTTCCCTAGAAAAAGGTCAAAAACTTCTATTAGACGCAGGTTTATTCCCCGGTGTTCGTAATGAAATTCAGGCTGATCTTTACAAACTACGCCCCTATAGAATTCTAGAATTGCTAGCGCAGCCTGAAAATAATTCAGAACGACATTATCTTGGGTTGAAGTTGTTCCAAGATTTATTGCAACAACGTGGTGGCATTGATGGTACTAACGATGACGGTTCCGGTCTTAGTCTCGATGACTTTCTGCGATTTATTCAGCAACTACGTAGCTACCTAACAGCAGTAGAGCAGCAAAGTCTATTTGCAGCAGAGAGCCAACGTCCCTCAGCTGTTGCCACTTACTTGACAGTTTATGCCTCGATAGCACGGGGATTTGCCCAATGTCAGCCAGCCCTAATTCGTGAGGCAAAGCTGCTACTGATAAGTTTAGGCAAGCGCCAGGATGTACATCTGGAAGAGGCAGTATGTTCGCTGCTACTAGGTCAGACAGCAGAAGCAAGTCGCTCTCTAGAGCTTAGTCAGGAGGATGAAACCCTAGCCTTTATTCGAGAGAATTCTCAAGGGTCTCCAGATCTGCTACCAGGGCTGTGTCTTTATAGCGAACGCTGGTTGCAAACCGAAGTTTTTCCTCAATTTCGGGATCTGGCACAACAGCAAGCTTCACTTAAAGACTACTTTGCAAATAAAAAAGTTCAGGCTTATCTAGAAAAGCTACCAATGCAGGAAGCAACGAATCAGAGGGCTGTGGTGGCACCTAAATCACCTACCTCTACCCAAACAACTGCTTCACTCCAAAGTCCAAAACACGCTCCCCCTGATGGAACACAAAATCTCTCACTTGCCGCCGCTGGAGCTGGTGTCGCAATGGTGCCTGCTGCGGAGCGCTCTACGAGAGTAATGACCTACAACCGTTCACCCGACGCTACTGCCCTAGCGCCACAATCTCCGCAGCAGTCAAAGAGACGGATGCGAAATCGAGTTGCTCGTGATGGCGTTCAAGAGGGTGGGGGCGCGATCGCGCAGCGATACAGGACAAACCCAGCTTTCAGAAATGTCCTCAGAACCAAGAAAACACGGTTAATGTTGCTAGCGGTTGCTGGGGTGCTGGGCATAGTCCTTTTGGGATTCTTGGTGAGTCAAACAGCCGCTTGGTTAAGGGAAATACTTTTCCCCGCACCATCCTTGCAAGGTGAACAGCCACTGGTGCAGCTAAATCAACCACCATTAACCATTCCTAGCCCTGGTAGCGTGCCGATAGGTGAGGAGCCGCTGAACCAGGAAGTGGCTGAACAAGTGATTCAAACCTGGCTATCTACGAAAACGGCAGCTTTTGGGGCAAATCATGCTGTTGATAGATTAGATCAAATTTTAATTGAGCCAGCCTTATCCCAATGGCAGCTACGAGTTCAGCAGGACAAGGCAGCTAATCAATATCGGCAGTATAAGCACAGCCTGAAGGTGAACTCTGTGCAAACAAGTGAAGCCAATCGAGATCAGGCGCAGATCGAAGCCACTGTAAATGAAATCGCACAGGTCTACAAAAATAGTCAGCTGAACCAAAAGTCCTCTTACGATGACAACCTGCGAGTCCGATATGATTTGGTTCGTAAAAACAGTCAGTGGCGCATCCGGGAAATGACGGTTTTGAGATAGTGAGTAGGGGGAGCGCTAAAAATTGGACTGTGTTTTACAGCATTACTTTGCAACCAACCTTGACACCAGTTTGTCAGGTTTTATCATGAAACCTTGACATTAATCAGATTAGATCTCTTGCAAAAGGTTATTTAGCTAGACTGAGTTCATGATTGTACAACCCAGCAATCAGATTGAAACGTAAACCAAAACGTCTACGACGGTTGCGATAGCGCTCAGACAAAATTTTAAATATCTTCAAGCGACGA
>JBGTCQ010000292.1:0-2013 GCA_041748755.1 Chroococcidiopsidaceae cyanobacterium
CAAGCTTCAAGGATTTGTGATCCACCCACCGGAACTGCCGCCAGAATATCTGTTGCTGTCTCGATTTGTAATTACCTGCTGCGCTGCGGATGCTTATCCTGTAGGCTTACCCGTCAAACTTAGTGCAAGCCGTCAAGCTTATCCAGCCGACACCTGGCTAGAAGTTGAAGGTAAGATGATCACCGAAAATTTAGGGTACAAACGCCAATTAACGATCCAGGCAAGTTCCCTCAAGCCGATTTCAGAACCCAAAAATCCTTACGATTATTAGGAATCAACAAGAAGGATAGCAGTATTGCCTTGAGATACCGATGCCATCAGCCTGACTGAGCATATTATTATATCTGCGTCCAACCTGGGTAAATTTGCAACCGCTTCTACTGCTTCTTTGAGGGCGATCGCTAAATTAAAGTACTGAAGGTGTCCGGTGCAACAATGACTTGTTATGCTGCGGTTGAGCGATAACTATTCAGTGGTTAACTCAGGCACATGCTCGGCTTCATAATTCTCAACCAACACGCTGAGTACTTCCATCAGTGATGCTAACGGGTGAGACTCGTCTTCGCCGACTTCATCAATCAGGTTATCGAGTAAGGCTACAATCTGGTTATATTCTTTCTCTGTATGAGGAACAAACACGTTCCCTGCCAAAGAAGACCAAGCACTCACTGTTCGGTCAATATCAAGTTTCTGCATCATTCCTTCCACTTACCTTGGTCATATTCTTTGTGAGTAAGCACAGCCCGAATATAAACTTTCTTCCGGTTATAGTGAATCGCTGCAATCAGCCGAACTTTATTTCCTCCGATATTGAACACGGTAAGTTTACCCACTTGGTCAGCTGATGGGAAGACTGCAAGCAATTCGGCGAATGAAGCAAAGTCAGTTTTCTTAACGAGTCTGTACCATTGTGCGAGAGCCGTTTTCGTCTCTGGATATTTTTCAGCAAATTCATTTAGACGTTTACGGGTAATAACGTGCATGAAAAATAGTATTTTTCTCTATCTAAAAGATTTAACTATGCAAGCAGCATAACGGTCGAAGCTCGTCGTTTGTTGTCCAGAGCAAAGCCGACGAGCAGCCAGCTACAGCGCCACACTAAGCCGCATCTTTATTTAACGTCCCATTATTTCCATCAGGACTAAGACAGCTACAATCACTACAAATAATAGAATCATTGCTCGTCTTTTCGCGTCCACCATTGCCCATGAAAAATCGCCTATAGTAGCGATTCTTCGCCGATATAAGGCCTAGTTTATAAAGTCCGGGCGGTTAGCTCCTTTGGCGGGTTTCTGTCTGAGTTTACATATCTTAACAGTAAAGTAATTCCCATTTCATTGTTAGCCTCTGTCTTGGGGTGAATTTAAATAGCAAATGTAGTAGTGCCAAAGGCTACCCCTTTAACTTCTTTCCCGCTGAAAGTTTAAACTCGATTTAAGAAAATGCACATTACTATGTCAGGGATTAGTTGTATCCATACCTTTTTTGCCAGTTGTCTCTATTAGGTGCTAGATGTCAGTAAATTCCAAGTCGTTCCAACCACTTGATCGCGTGGCGATCGCACTCATGCTAGTGCTAAGTCTCCTGATTGGGCTGCTGTTATTGCCGGGTGATGCCGTTGCGCCACGAGTGCGGGATTTTAGCTGGCAGGATCAGAAAATTGGGGTAGAAGATACCTCCTTCAGCTTGACTTTTACTCGTCCAATGGACATTAAAAGCGTGGAGGAAAACTTACAAATTGACCCGCCGCTACCAGGTAAAGTTAGTTGGGCAGGGCGGCGGATGGCTTATACTGTCCTTACCCCAGCTCCATACGGGACTTCGTATCAAGTGCAGTTGAACGGGGCGCGTGATAGCTTGACATCAGGAGCCGGAAATCTAATTCAGCCGTTTAGGGGTACATTTCGTAGCCGCGATCGCGCCCTTGTTTATCTCGGTGTAGAAGGAGAGGAACAGGGACGATTAATTCTTTACAATTTCACCCAGCAGCAAAAAACAATCCTTACTCCCAAA
>JBGTCQ010000293.1:0-2729 GCA_041748755.1 Chroococcidiopsidaceae cyanobacterium
CTCCGTCAGATTGCCCTCAATCTGCTTAGTCAGGACAAATCTATCAAGCTTGGTATCAAAGCGAAACGTAAGAAGGCAGGATGGGATGATGCTTATCTCATCAAGATTCTCGCTCAATGATTTTCATGCGTTTGCCCTGAGACGCTAGAGAGGAGCAGGTATTAAAAATATTCTAGGCTTGATGATTGATGTAGTCTTGATCGGATCAGCTTATGCTTCAAAATGCTGAAGACTTTATACCGCAGTTAACAGCAGACGGCTCGTTCACCTTTTTTTCAACAGAGTTTGGTGAAGCATTTCACAGCGATTATGGAGCGCATCAAGAAGCCCAGTTGAAATTTGTCGAGCCTACCCAGCTGAAAAAGAAAGCCCAGCAACCAACTTTGCGGTTGTTAGATATTTGTTACGGACTTGGTTACAACACGGCAGCTGCCTTGGCCACTATCTGGGCAGTTAATCCCAGTTGTTATGTAGAGGTGGTCGGGTTGGAGTTTAACCTAGTACCGATAGAAGCGGCGATCGCTCGTCACTTACTCCACAGTTGGCATCAGCCCATTCCCCAAATTCTCACTACTTTAGCAACTGAACACCAAGTTCAGACAGACTGCTTCAAGGCGACTCTGCTTATTGGTGATGCTAGGACTACAATTCGGCTGGTACAAAAATCAGGCTTTCAAGCAGATGCAATCTTTCTTGATCCGTTTTCACCGCCTAGCTGCCCCCAACTGTGGACAGTGGAATTTTTAGAGCAGGTTGCTAAGTGCTTATCTTCCAATGGTAGACTCGCGACTTATTCTTGTGCTGCTGCTGTGCGGACGGCACTAATGGCAGCTGGGTTAAAGATTGGATCGACACCGCCAGTAGGCAGGCGATCGCCTGGTACGGTAGCTAGCTGGAGCACTGTACCGCTACTATCTCAGCAAGAACAAGAGCATTTACTTACCCGTGCCGCTATTGCCTACCGCGATCCGCATCTGAATGACTCAGCGGAGGTAATTTTGCAGCGGCGGCAACAAGAGCAAAATGTTAGTTCTCTGGAACCAACTTCGCAGTGGAAAAAGCGCGTAGGGGTAGCCCGTCGCAGGCATCGCGCCACGGGCAATTAACAAGAAATAGCTGGGGCGCTTGACCTCTTTTTGCTATCTTGCTCGTGGGATGCTAGAAAGGTTGGTTAGGTTTTGCAATCGACGTTTGAGCTGATTCAAGTTAGGCGATCGCCCCCCATAACGCCAACTGACATAAGCTTGGCAAATTTCGTCAATCACATCAGCTGCTGCTGGAGGATAATGTTTACGCGATACTTTGGCATATTCCAGAGGTGTTTGGGCTGGATGCTTGCTAAAACCTTTAACCGCTGCCCGTTTGAGCATTTGTTGATACAGCCTTTCCATTGGGGGTAGTTTACCTAACCAGAACCGATAACGCCACACTTGCCAGCGATTCCAACCCAGCCAGCCGAAGAAACTTAGTCCAGTTGCCACAATTAGCCCAGTTAATACGCCCAGCCAGCCTTGAAAAAACAAAGCTAAAAACCAAGTAATTGCTTTTGTTATCCAGCTAAATATTGCCCCAAATATATTATTGAGTAAACCCGTGACCGGACTTGGCAACCAGCCAGCAATCCACTTCCAGAATTGTCCTAAAACACTAAAAGTTTGATATTCCTCTATTGAAGGTGGAATTAGGGGATGACCCGGAATTGGGTCAAAGGCAAACCAGCCGTATTTGGGGAAATATACCTCCGTCATTGCATAGGCATCTGTGTTACGGACGACATACAGACCAGTGAAAGGATTGAACTCACCTGGACTAAAGCCGGCCACCAGTCGCGCTGGAATCCCAATGGAACGCAGCATCACTGTTAGGACGGTGGAGAAGTGGTCTGGATAACCTCCTTGATGCTTAAACAGAAAAGCCTCTACTAAGTCTTCGTTTTCAGCCAAAAAGGGCAAGCCTAACGGGTTATTGGGAATGGTGTAGCGTTGCTTCAGGTACTGCGCTAAGTAAAGAGCCTGTTCGTAGGCAGAGGTTAAGGGTTTTGTTGACTTTGCTACCCGTTCTTGGTTGTATTTCGCTAAGATTTCTTCGGTACGTTGCCGCACCTTCTCGGCGATTTGTGGGGGAACTTGTAAGTAATAATTTTGGATATTTTTGGGATAGTTGGTTGAGGCTTGTTGCAACAGGCTGCGATCGCGGTAAGGAACTTCAGAAATTACTGTATATGTGAGGTCTTCTGACAAGCCTACGGGCGATCGCAAACCACCTTCTGCATCAACGGCTATCTCCGGTGTGGGAAAATAAAGTTGTTTCGGGTAGGTTAGTGCTGGCACTAGGTTGGGCAACTCCGATACTACTGTGTAAGTCTGCACTACTTCTTTAGTACGACCACTAATTGGAGGTGGTGACAGAAAAATTTGATAAGACCAGGTGGGACGCTTGACGGTTACAGCCTGTTCATTCCGCGAAATTTCCCATCCCTTACCGGTATAGCGATCAAATGCAAGTACCCGCCAAAAACCCTCTGCTTGCGATCGCACTCGCATCACAACCTTTGGTTTCATCTGTCCGCGCAAGTTCTGGTTAATCTGACTGTTAAAGCCGTAATAAAATGTGTTATCCAGCTGACCTGGTTTGCCATCCTGATTAAGACTAGTACCAGTACCAACACCGTTACTACCGCCGCTGCCATTTTTACCGCCACGGACATAACCTGGATTGATGATGCTACT
>JBGTCQ010000294.1:0-2433 GCA_041748755.1 Chroococcidiopsidaceae cyanobacterium
GCTGAAACAACTTGACTGGAACCATAATCAGATCGTCAAAATCTAGAGCATTATTATTTGCCAGAGCATTTTGGTAGTGGCTGTAAACTTCGGCAATCACTCGCCCACGATAGTTTGGCTGTTCCTGCTCAAAATCTTGGGGTGAAATGCCTTGATTCTTGGCGTTGCTGATTGCATAACGAACAGAACGCGGTTCAAATTTCTTGTCATCCAGGTTTAGCTGTTTGGTAACAATTTCTTTCACCAGACTTTGAGCGTCGGCTTCGTCAAAGATAGAAAAATTACGATTCCACCGCCGTCCTTTTTCGTCTTGGTATTTCTCTATATCAAATCGAAGGATGCGGGAAAAAAGGCTGTGAAACGTGCCAATCCACAAATCTTTGATGTATGTTTGGTAGACGTGCGATGCCAAAGTGGCGCTGCCAAGGGCAGTACGCAAGCTTGTCTGTTCGTGCGCTGCTAGGGACTCCAAAGGTTGCCCATATTTTTGCATTGCTAGCTGTTCGGCAAATAGCTTCTGCATCCGCTCTTTCATCTCCCGCGCTGCTTTATTAGTAAAAGTGACAGCCAGGACATTTTCTGGATTAACGCGGTGCTTGAGAATCAGATTGGCAATGCGATAGGTAAGCGCCCTTGTTTTACCTGAACCTGCGCCAGCCACTACTAATAAGGAACCGCAGAAATGTTCTACTGCTTGGCGTTGACTGGGGTTGAGGTGGCTGAGAAAGTCAGTAGTTGTAGTCATTGGGTGTCAGGAGTGCGATGCCCCTTGGGCGGGCGAATGCCATCGCGCTTATCTGAGCGCTTCACACATAGTATCTCTTGTTTTTATATCTCATCTGGATTAACTCCGAGTTCTCGTAATTTGGCAGCTAGACGTTCGGCTCTTTCCGCTTGTTCTTCAGCAGTGGGAAATCTCTTTCCGGTATTGTCGTACCAGTACAACCACTCGCGGGTGCGTCCTGTATAAGTGCCACGCTCTCTACCAATGCCTAAGTTAATTTCAGGTAGCCATACAGGATTACCGTCTTGTAATACATACTCTCCATTTTCTAACCGATATACTTCTAAGGGATCTTTGCGACGGCGACGGGGGGCGTAAATTACATAGTACATTACCCCAAGTTCTGCGTATTGTTTCTTCTTTTTGCTGTACTCACGGCTGCGGGTTTTAGAAACTACTTCCAGTATCAGAATCGGAACAATACCATTTTCTTCCCAAAGAACGTAACTAAGGCGCAAATCCTCATCAAATATCCGCTCTACACCTAGACTTAAGAAGCCATCCGGTACTAGAGGAGGTCGATCGGGGTCATAATAAATCCCCATATCCACTCCAAAAAACCAATCATTACGATCTTTCCAAATTAGCGCTAGTACCCCATCAAGTAAGTTAGGGATTAAGTTTTGCAGTTCATTATCCACAGGGGTATCGTCTGAATCAGGCAACTCCTCAGCAGAAGGTAGGCAGGCAAGCGGATCATATTTGAACATAAACGTCTGTCCCGTGCTACTTAACTATGCTATCTCTGCGGTTGTGCGTAATGAGCGCGATCGCTTAGTATCTTGTCTTCAATGATTAACTACTCGGATCACAAAAGGCTATTTACCAAGTAAATTTAAAGGCGACATCCAGCTAGCAAGATAAATTTTAGTTCTGAAGTAATTGTTCCTCAAAACCTAAGCAACCTAGTGTGGAATGATATCAAGAAAAATTCTATATATCCACCCGCATTAAGATGATATACAGAAAGTTTCTGGATAATAACGAGTTGTGCTGCTTGCGCGCGGCGCTTCGGAAAGCGAAAATAAAAGTATGATTGACAAGCTTAACGAAGCATTGGAGGAATTACAGTCTTTGTCCGTGCGCTTCCGGCTCAAGTGGACAGGAGACGAAGAGATTTCAAAATGGAATACTTGCTATGTGCCTAACATTTCTAAATCTTATGTAGAATTGCCAACGGTAGGCCCAGTTCTCTGGTCGCAAGTTGAGTGGTTTGAGGTGGAGACGGTTCAACGTAAGTATCGAGGACGACTTGTTAAAGATGAGTTGATAGATTGGTTATCACAGATTGAAGAGATTTTGAAAAGCCGCAATTTACAATTTGAGAAGCAAGAGCAAGTCATTCGCATTCTCGTAAACTGCGCGCAAGGCGACTAACAAGCAGCACAACAAGGCGCTGCACCCGACCGCCTACACAGCTTCGCTCCCTGAGCTTCCGGCGGCGGGTGAGCTTGGTTGTTAGTTTGCTGAGTTGTTGGTGGAGGAATAGCTAAGAGGTTGATGGTAGGATGCGATCGCAAACTCGCTGTGACTCGCTTAGGGCGTGGTTATAAAGTTATTGGTAGGGGGCGAACGACGTTAGTTTAGGCAACCACGGTCGAGAGCAAGCAGGTATGATTTCTAACATGGCTTCAACAACTAGATCGAGA
>JBGTCQ010000295.1:0-17361 GCA_041748755.1 Chroococcidiopsidaceae cyanobacterium
GTTTTCTTGCTCTTGTTCTCCGGTGATTGGGTTTACGAGTGGGGTTGAGCTGATGCGGCTGTTATTCAGGTTTTGGCTGTGAAACCACGCTCGATAGCTTTTGTCTGTGATTGGAATTATTTTAATGTCGCTACCTGTACGATTATTTAATTCTTTAATGGCTTCAGAAGATAGAGTTACAGGACTTCCCAGGTAGTAGCAATCACGCCACAGTAGTAAAGGAATTGCCGGAGGCAAAGAACTTTTGTCTTGAAAGTGCCGCAAAAATCTATTAGTGACTTCCCGATCAAGCAGAGCCTGGTTAACAGTTCCTTGCTCGTCTACTAGGAGCAAGAGCGCTTCTTCACAACTAAGTTCTTGCTTTTTTAACCGCTGCCAAGTGGATGTAATAGTAGGGATCTGCATGATCGGGCAATATAAAAAGTTAGTAAAGTTTATAGATTAGAGGTGTAACTATTGCAGGCAACGCTATGAATAGCCGGAACCAGCGATTTGTACTTGTGCGAGTAAGGAAAGCGCTACATCGGCAAGCCTTCGCTTCTCAAGGCAGCGTTAGGACGACAAAACTACAAAATAAACTTAACGCTATCTCTGCTATATAACCAAGGGAAATTTCACTGATAACTTGCGGAGGAAGTTAATATTGCCGTTAAATTACTTCAGTAAATGTACAGTGGGGCGCGCAAATGGAGCTTTGAGATTAATTAAAGCTTCCCGCCAAAATCGCGTGGCTGAATATTTTTGTAACCTTTAAGCTCTAAAGAGTACGTATTTATCTAGCGCCTTCCCTACTTAGTAGTGGGATTGAAATGATCTCTGATAGTCTGCGTCGCAATAGATTGATGCCAAGCTGGAGGTTTGGGCTATTAGCTGAGTGCAAGATATAAATATCGGGCGATCGCACTTTACAAATATGCTTTTATGTGGATTAACGATACTGCATCACTGTAAAACGAAAACAAAGTCGTTTACTGAAAAATAAAGTCCAACATTGATGAGGACGGTGCTGCAATTTTGCTGGTGAACTGCTTCACAAGGTTTAGAATCAAGCATATCTATTTGAGTGCTGTTGACTGAGAGGCTTTCATAGTGAGTCGAATTGTTTTAACCACAATCGGTTCTTTGGGTGATCTTCATCCCAAAATTGCGATAGCGAAGCGCTGCTGCGAAGCGCAGATCGCGCTTGAATTACGAAAACGTGGACACGCTGTGGTGTTTGCAACGCATAAAGAGTATCAATCCAAAATTGAAGCTTTGGGATTTGAGTTTCATCGGATGCGTCCTGACAATACCGCACTCGACGATCCCCAAGAGATGGCGCGGATGATGGATTTGCAAACAGGTTCAGAGTATATTATCCGCAACTGGATCTGTCCAAGTTTACGTGAGATGTATGCAGACTTGATGAACATGGCGAAAGATGCAGACTTCATCATTGCAGGTGAAGGAGTCGTAGCGGCTCGGTTAGTTACGGAAAAATTAGGGATTCGGTGGGCTTTATCTGTCTTACAACCCAGCTCATTTTTCTCTGCTTATAACCCATCAGTAATTCCTTTGTTTCCATTTCTAGCTAAGTTGCGCGGGCTGGGTTCTATCGCCAATCGAGGAGTGATTAAGTTATTAAAGGCAGTTACTAAATCTTGGGCAGAACCCGTCTATCAATTTCGACGTGAACTGGAATTACCTCCATTAATTGGTAATCCCTTCATCGACGATAAGTATTCCCCCTACCTTGTGCTTGCCCTGTTCTCTCCTGTTTTGGCGAAGCCCCAACCCGATTGGGTTGCCAATACGGTTATAGCAGGTTCCACATTTTATGATGGCAGCGGAGCTGCAACTGAACTCAGTCCCCAACTAAAGCAATTTTTGGATGCAGGTACGCCGCCGATAGTCTTCACTCTTGGTTCCGCCGCAGTTATGACTTCCGGCAGCTTTTATCAAGAAAGTATTCAAGCTGCAAAGCAGTTAAACCGCCGTGCTGTGCTGTTGATTGGCAAAAATACGCCTCCGGAAAATCTTTCAGAAGATATTTTAGCTATTAAATATGTTCCATACTCCCAAATTTTTCCTTATGCTTGTGCGATCGCGCATCAAGGAGGTATTGGGACAACGGCTCAAGCGTTACGTGCTGGTCGTCCAACGCTCATTATGCCCTACAGCCATGATCAACCAGACAATGCAGCACGAGTCGAACGCTTAGGAACTTCCCGCACGATTAAGTGTAAGCAGTATTTAGCGTTAAGAGTAGCATTGGAGTTACGTGAGTTGTTAGAGAATCCCAACTATGCAACCAAAGCAGCAGAAATCGGACGTATTATCCAGGCAGAAAATGGCGTTGGTGTTGCGTGTGATGCGATTGAAAAACAGCTTCAACATGACTTCATCTTGCCGTGAGCAACAGCAGCCCAATATGGAACATCTAGCTACCTGTCAATGCGTAAGTCTTAAAGTACAGCGCGATCGCCCGTATGCTAGCAAAATAAAAAAGATTCGGAGTTTCATAAAACCCCAAATCTGAGACTAAATTATTTATTAATTAGCAACGGCTATAAAGTCAAAGATTTCGCATTCGTCTCAATCAACTTCGCCAAATCTTGCAAGAAGGCAGCAGCAGTTGCTCCGTAAATAATTCGGTGGTCACAGGTAATATTGACCTGCATTTGTTGGCGCACACCCATCATGCCGTCACTTGCAACAACTTGAGGTCGGGAAGCACCGATCGCTAAAATTGAACCCTGTCCAGGTGGCAAAATAGCATCAAATCGATCTACGCCAAACATTCCTAGATTCGACAATGTAAACGTACCGCTATTGTACTCCTCTGGTTGGAGTTGTTTAGCTCTAGAGCGCTCTACCAAGGCTTTCCAGTTACGGGACAGCGAATAAATATCCAGCTGATCTGCATTCTGTAACACAGGCGTAATCAGTCCCCCGTCGTCCATTGCTACCGCCACAGCAATATTGATGCCAGCACGATACACAATTCCCTGCTCTGAATAGCTAGCATTCACCAGTGGATGTTTCTGTAACGTCACTGCTACTGCTTTCGCCAGCAGCGCCGTCATCGTAACGCCCTTGGACTTTATTTGCTTGTAAAGCTTGTCCAACTCGTCAGTGGTAATTGTGTAACCCACGTGGAAGCTCGGCACCTGTAAACTGGCTACCATATTTCGCACCACTGCATTTTGCAGCGTGTTCATCGGTACTACTTGACCAGGGGCAGTGGGAGTTGGGGTAGGTACTGGCGCACTCTTTACCACTGGTGCAGCAGGGGGAGGTGCTGCGGGGGTTGTTACTGTCGATGTCGCGGCGGTACTAGGTTGTTTGCCCGAATTTGCAGCGGTTTCTACATCTTCGGCAACAATGCGACCGTGGGGACCACTCCCTTTCAAGGTACTTAAATCAACCTTCAGTTCCTTCGCCAACTTTCGGGCGCGGGGTGAAACCATAATCCGTCCATTGCCGGAGTTTGCACCGTTTTGCGAAGCTGTTACAGGGGTGGCTGAGTCAGGCGTTTCGACTGTGGCAGAGATATCGGCAATTTGTCCTGGCGAGGTGGTAGCATCTTCTGTACTAGCGTGGGAGCCGCCAGCTTGAGCTATTGCAGTTTCTATTTCTGCTTCAGTTTCTGCTACCAAGGCGATCGCGGCTCCCACAGGCGCGGCTTCACCAGCTGGAACAAGGATTGTGGCAATATAGCCCTCGTAGAAGGACTCCACATCCATATCTGCCTTATCAGATTCGACAACCACCACTGTTTCGCCTTTTTCCACTTTTTCGCCAGGCGATTTGACCCAGGAGACAATCTTACCTTCGGTCATGGTGGAACTAAGAGCAGGCATGAAGACTTCGTGAATCATGGGGTGGAGTCCTGAATCGATAAATCTATGAACCAAAAATCAAGTCAGATCGAATTGTATCTTGAGCCAGGAGTAGAGAGTGGGGAATATTAAAGGAGGATTAGTCAATTGCAATTAAATATCGCCGCGAATTTCTTCTACTACACCATCACGCAGTAGAATTTCTACCTGCATTTTATTAACTAGGTTATCTCCTACTCCGACGCTGAAAAAGCCCTCGACCTGTAATTGGGTAACTTCCTGACCAAGTTCTAGGATCTGCACTTGCTGGAGGTTTTGCAAACTCTGATTTTTTTGCTCTAGTAGTTCACTTTTCTTTTCGTTGACTTGGAGTTGAATATTCTCAATTTGTTGCAGTGTTTGGGGACCAGGAGGTTGTAGACTCTGTTTTTGAATCTCAGCGATCGCTCGTTGCCCTTGACTATCCAGCTGTTGCAACTGACCATCAATTTGATTGATTTGAGCCTGAAGTTGCTGTTGAACTTCGTCCTTCCAGCGGTCAGTGACAACTGCCTTAATGTTAATGGCTCGCTTGAGGACTAATTGGGGTTTGGAGGCATCCATAAACTTTTGTCACACTCTGTATTTGAGGGTTGGATCAGGCAAACATCCCGTTAATAATATCGTGATAGCGTTCCATCACAACGTTTCGCCGGATCGACAATTTTTGAGTCATCATGCCATTTTCAACCGAAAACGGTGACAATATTAATTTGAAGGGACCAATGCGGTCATCAGAGCGATAGCCTGGACGGTTTTGCACCTCCCGATTCAATTCTTGCCGGAATAAGTCCTGAATCAGCTTACTTTCAAGATTAATCTCTTGTAGATGTGAGGGGTTCTCTTCCCCTCGCCCCTCGCCCCTCATCCCTCGCCCCTCTTCTGGTACACGCAAGTAGAGATTCTGAGAGGCTGCCCACTGTTGCAAGGCTTCCAGATTGGGGACAATTAAGGACCCCAGTGATCGCTGATCCTGTCCTACGAGCATAATTTGATCAATATAGCGCGATCGCAGACAGGCATCCTCAATTGGAGTCGGCTCAATATTTTCCCCGTTCGTCAACACAATTGTATCTTTCGCTCGTCCCGTCACCACCAGATCGTTTTGCTGTGTAACCCAGCCGAGATCACCTGTATCAAACCAGCCTTCAGGGTCAATTGCCTTGGCAGTTGCTTCGGGGTTTTGCCAGTAGCCCTGCATAATTTGTGGTCCACGAGCCATAATTAAGCCACGTTGTTCTGTAGGTAGGGGTTGACGAGTTTCGAGATCAACAATGCGAATTTCTGTACCAGCAATCGGCTGTCCTGATGAACCCCGCAAGTTATGCCAGGGACGGCGGACGTTTGTGACTGGACTCGTTTCAGTCAAGCCATACCCCACTAATATCTCAATGCCCACAATCTCAAAAAAGTTATCCAGGTGCTTCGCCAAGGAACCACCGCCACTGATCATCCGCTTCACATCCCCTGTAGCCTCACGCACTTTTTTGTAGACCAAATGTTCGCCTAGAGCATGGAGAGGCCAAAGAACAATTGTTTGGATGCCATTTATTAGTCTTTGCCAAATTGACGGATGCAGATTCTCTAAACTTAACCCCTGCACAACCCGTCGGGCTTCGACATAGCGCTGACTCAAGCTTAGTAGCGAGTTAACCAGTCGCTGCTTACTAGCTGGTTGTTCACGGAACTGCTTTTGCACTCCTTCGTAGAGCGATTCCCACAGCCGAGGCACCCCAACCATTAACTGGGGTTTGAATTCCTTCAAGTCTTGTTTGAGGTAGCGGATGTTGGTGTAAATCTGCGTGCAACCTTGGGAGAGGATGAAATACTCACAAGTGCGTTCGTAAACGTGCCAACTAGGGAGGATACTAAGGACGCGATCGCCCTTTTGCGGCGGCAGCACTGTTCCAAAAGTCTCGATCTGGTGCAGCAAATTTCCATGACTGAGCATTACACCCTTGGGTTTGCCAGAAGTTCCAGAAGTGTAAATCAGGGTAGCTAATGTCTGTCGGTTCTGATTAACAGGCTCTAGGGTATTTTTTGAGCCAAGTGCCATTAGCGCCGAGAAGTTTAGTATCTTTAAAGATTCTTCTACTTCTGTTTCATCCGAAAGCAAAATTACCAACCGAATCGGTAGGGAGTCGAGGGATTCACGCAGTTTTTTCAGCGTTTTACAATCTTCTACTACTAAAGCTGTGCTGCCGCTATCTGCAAGAATAAATAGCAGTTCTTCTCGCTCTGCTTGAGCGCCACGTACAACATCAACCGCCCCAGCCATCATAATTCCCTGATCTGCAATCATCCACCGAGGGCTATTATCAGCAATTAGAGCTATTCTTTCACCCGCTTGCATCCCCAACGTCTGCAACCCACTTGCAAACATCTGAATCTGTTGGTACATCTGGGCATAGGTAATAACGACCTCTGGATTGGCATGAGGATCTTTGAGAGCAATTATTTGAGCAAATTGCTTTTGTGCCAAAGACCATATTCCGGGCATTGACTGCACTGAGGAGTAATCCGCCATCCGCTCTAAGTTAAGGCGCTCTGGCTTAGTCAGGTTAAAAGGCATCTTGGACGCAGGGGAGTTTTGCAACATAACTCAATCACCTGAAAAGTCAATTGGTTTTGTTTACAGAATACTCTGCTGTTGTCAGCAGGTAACCACTTAGTGTAGACACAATTGTTTTTGTCTGCCAAAAGCCTACCGTTTTCACTCGAATTCTCACATAATTATCAAGATTTCTGCTAATTAAATATGGCGAGCTATGACTTAAGTAATTGTTTTCAACACGCCGTCAGCAAATAGTTTGGCTAAATCTTGCCGTAATCCTTGCCCAATATACAACTTGAGCAGAGCTTCAACCGACATATCTTGGCTGAAGGCTACTTTCTTGAGTGAGTCGAGCGTATCCTTTGGGAGCTCAATCGTGACTGCTTCCTTCGCTCGCGATCGCAAATTTAGCTTAAATTCTTCGTCAGGCTTGTTCATATAACTTCCTTGCAGTATGAGTTGCAGGACGTGCTTTGTATGCCATCAACTCGCGTTGCTTATCGTCATCACCAGAAGTGTCACCAGTCGGATAAAAGGGATCGCAGAAAACTTCTGCGACTTCTTCAAAAGTAACCCCGTGCTTTTCAAAATTGCTTTGCGCCTTGTTTTTATCCCATTCAAACCCAAAGCCTTGTAATCGGTAAACAATGTCAATTTTGTGAAGAAATTTGACGAAAATCAACATTTTTCAGAAAAGGAAAGCGGTGACGTTGGTGATTTCTATAAGCTCAAAAATATTGATTTTGTAGTTTGCAGACACATCCTAGCTTTGTTCAATCTGCAAGTCTACTCAACCAATTTGATCTGGACACACCAGGTCATTACACGATCGCAATTATCGCGTTCCACAGTCGCCGAATCAACTTGAAGGAGATTTTTCAAGATGGCAGCTAACCAACCGATGTTTGAAGCCCCAATGGCTTATGAAGCAACGCAATACAGCAATGGCTATTCCAACCCGGAGTTTGAAAACGAGTGGGAACAAGAAACACAATACTCTAACCCAGAGCTTGAAGATGAGTGGGAACACGAGGCAGCACACCACAGCAATGGCTACTCTAACCCAGAGTTTGAGAACGAATGGGAACAAGCTGCACAATACTCTAACCCAGAGTTTGAAGATGAGTGGGCACAGGAGGTAACGCAATACAGCAATCCCTATGCCAATCCAGAGTTTGAAAATGAGTGGGAACAAGAAGCTGCATATTACAGCAATCCCTATGCCAATCCAGAGTTTGAGGATGAAGGGGAGTTCTTTTTTAAGAAGGCGTTTCGTTCGATTGGTCGTGGAATTAAAGCCGCTGCCAAGCGATTGGCTCCCATTGTGGCAGGAAAGCTGACAGCGATGATACCCGGCGTTGGACTCCTTGCAGCTCCCTTAGCAGCAAAGCTCACTAGCAGCCTGGTGCGAGAGGGTGAAATGGAAGCAGTTCAGATGGAAGCGGAATTCTTTGGCAACAACGAAGCCGAAGCGGAAGTGGCAAATACCGAAGTCGCCCATGAAGCTGCATTGACGGAGTTTCTGGCGGCTCAAGCAGCAGAAGCTACCAACGAAGCCGAAGCCGAAGCGGCTCTGGGGTCGGCACTACCCATCACGATCTCAATTATGGGTGGACGACGAGCATTGCGGCGGGTTACGCCCGTATTGACTCAGGCAAATGCGAGATTGACCAAGATGTTGAGCCAGCAAGGTCCTGCTGGCAAACAACTGCTACGCGCCGTTCCCACCATGCAGCGCCGCGCGATCGCAACTTTAAAAGCGGCATCGCGTTCTGGTCAACCGATCAACAATGCAACAGCGGTCAAGGCAATGGCATCTGCTGCTCATAGCGTGCTGAATAATCCTCGTATGGTGCAGTCGGCGATCGCTCGTAATGCCGTCCTTCGTCAGCGCACAGCTTCCCCTAATCCCCGTCGAGCAGCGGCTGGAATCAGGTCCAATGGTCGCTGTCCTACTTGTACAGCCCAAGCTAGAACAGCACGGTAATTTCCAATTCGCCGACCGTACAGCACGAGGATTTGAATCATGAGCAGGGAAGCCGTAATCATTGCCAACGCCCCCACTCCCCTACTTCCAACCCCCTCCCCACTTTTGATCAAGGGTGCAAAAACCACCGGAGAACAGCGCCTACTGGACAACTGGCTGGCAATTCAATCCATCAACCTGACTCGTCATGCCAAGTCACTACGTCCGTTTGTTAAGGACGAATTTGGCACAGGTCCGGCTGCCCCCAGTGAAGCGCACATTGAGGCTGTAAATCGCTTCATTGATCGCTTTCGGAGTCGACTTGTTGAACTCTCTCGTTGGGTGGACGCTGCTGCCAGTGCTGCACGTCGGGAACCAACCAAAGAAAGATTACGGTTACTGCTAGAGCGCAAGCAAGAGGTAGGCGATCGCGTCCTGTATGTCGAAGGTATTTGGGACTTCTACTTCGATATGTTTGTCCAACGGTTGTCTCGATTTGGAGAGCGGCTGCGCTCAATTGATCGCATTTGTGCCAACTGCTACGAAGACCTCTATACCGGACTTGGTAACGCCCAGCCAACACCCAGTTTGTTACCGTTCAGCTATGCCGACAGTGGCTTCAGTCCCTTTACTTACCGTCGCGGTGTACCCCTGACGCGGCTGCGGCGCAACTCCAACCTATTTCCATTGATTGTGCTGCCCCAACATCGACTAGATAACGTCTGGGCATTGTCGAGCGTCCTACATGAGGTGTCTCACAACCTCCAGTCTGACTTGGGACTGTGGCAAGAAATCCCCGCGCGTGTGTTCCATCGCCTCAACACTGAAGGACTGTTTCCAGATGCTGTTGCTAGAGTTTGGGCAAACTGGCACAAGGAAATCATGGCGGATATGTTTGCGCTGATGTTGGGGGGTCCAGCCGCCGTGGAGTCGCTAATGGATGTTGTAGGGCGATCGCCTACTAGTACCGTGCGTTTTAGCGCAGTTGGGGTTCACCCAACGCCCTATTTCCGCGTGCTGATCAACCTGATTCTGCTACGTCGTCTGGGATTTACCAAAATGGCGGCTGATTTAGCCCGCGTTTGGAAACGGCTCTATCCCCGAATTACACCCCAGGATATTCCGCCGCCGATTATGCAAACTTTCTACCCTGCCGCAGAAATGGTCGTAGACACGATGGTATTCCAACCCTATCGTCAGTTCGCAAATAAATCTCTGGCACAGGTGGTGCAGTTTGGTCCTGCCGAAATGGAAATGGTCAAGCTGGCAGGGCGGCGGTTGGCAGCCGGACAAGACCCTGGCATACCCGTTCGGTTTATGATTAGCGCTGCTCGATTTGCCTTGGATCATAGGCTTGCGGCTCCTCAAACGATTACAGACAATTTCTATCGCTTTTTGGGCAGGCGATAAGGGGAGAGTGACAATGCACGATCGCCAAAGTAGCAGACATGCCACTCAAACACAATGACTCTACAGTAAGCAGAGGTTAGAATAATGGCTTTTCCAGTTTCAGGAGCGGTTCAAATTTCAGGAGAACCGCTGACGAGCGACCAGCTTCAAAAGTTACGGCAACCGGATCAATTGCGAAAACTGCGTCAAGCATTTCTGAATCAGCTTTTTAAGCAGCAACCAGTTTCGCAGAGGTTGGGGGGAGGCATTCCCCAACAGTTAGCTCAAATTGCCCAAATTCTAGGACGCTCGGCGGGTAATGAACCGACAGTCTACGACAATGGCTCATTTCGTTCCAGCGCAAGTGGCAATGCGAATCTGTTATCTCAGCAGGTAGAACGCGCCCTGACTCAGGTGTTGGGGCGATCGCCGGGACGGGGACCAGATGGGTTCATCAGTGCATTGAATAGCGCCTTTCCCACCGCTACCGATGGCAAAGTGATCACCACGCCTACCCGCAGTGTAGTTTCGCTGACAAGTAACGGAAATTATTCGACAGCCACAAACGGCAATGGGTTAGGACTTTCAGTTGAACAAGCGAATCTCTACCGCCAAGCCAGTTTGATTGCGGCAGATGCCCTGCGAGTGCTAGAAGGACTGCAACCCTTTGAGCCAACGGCGGATGCGGATGCCGTGGAAGCGTTACGTGCTTTGGTGCGATCGCAAATTAACACGCTGGTTGAAGAATTTGGCCGCTTAGACGAACCGCGTAAAGAACGAGTTGAGACATATCTCAATACATTGTACACAGCAGATGGTAGTAGCGGCTATCTGCGCCAGATGGGTGAACAAGCACGGTTAATTGATCGCAGTGGAGCGAATGGATCAGTCGCTGAGGTGTTTCCTGTCACGCTGACTGACGAGACGCAAGTGGCGGGATATGTGTTGCTGACAAACTATGTGAATACGTTAAGGAGAGTTTGGGACCAGTATGCTGATACGACCGAAGTTGAGAAAACGGTGACGGGCCGCTATAGTGAGCGACTGTCGCGTGCCAGCATCATGCTGCCTGTGATTGCAGACAGCAACACCAGCTTTATGGCAGCAATGGATTCGATCGGGTTCACTGCTAGCGAACGTCGATCGGATGCGGCGCTGTTCTCAACATTGGGAAGTCCTCCGCAGCTATCGGAGACTTCAGTTCCGGTAAACACTAACAATCCCATCAACTCCATCACCCTCTCGCTCCCTGGTATAGGCAACATTATCGTGCCGTTGCCTGACATGACCGTGAATGATTTCAATGAGTGGGTAGATCGTTTTACCACGATCGAGGCACCGTCCATCCTGTCTACATCGGGGCAATTCGGGTTGGATTTTGTCACAGACCAGGCAGATACTTTGTTCTGGGTAATTGTCTTTGTGCTGTCCGTGATCGAACCAACCTCCAATTCCATGACAGGCTTACTGCTGGAGAAGGTGCTGTCCTTTGAACGAGTGAAGCAAACTCTCAGTGAGTTGGTGTTTCAGTTAGACACGCTGGCAGATCTGGGCGTGGGTAGCACCTCACCGCCGATTACGGGAGCGATCGGCAACACATTCGGCTCAGTTATTTCTAGCTGATGGTTCTGTTGCAGATCCGCACTGCTCCTGGTGTCAATTGCCTACGCTCAGACATTTAGATAAGGAATAGGAACGAACCCATGCCTAAAACACGCGATTATGACCAGCGCAACGATAAAATTGCGGCGCTGCTGCAAAATGCCATTGAACAACTGGGGCCCGAACTCGTTGCCAATCCCCAACTTGCAGAAGTCCTGAACCGAACCGTGGACGAACAAGTCCGCAAGTTTGACGAAGCCCAAAACGGCAGAGGAGTGCCTACTGATGGTGGGTTAGCCGATTTGATTGGACTAGGTAGCAATGCGCCTGGTGATTTGGGAGAAACACAGGTTTCTGGCGGAGTCGTTGATTACGATGACACAGTGACGAGCGATCGCATCTTGGCAACCGCCGATCTCTACTACATATATATGCACGAACGTCTGGGCGTGTTCCGCGTGATGCGAAAGCTGCAAGAGCTATTCCGCGCTGGCACCTTGCGAATTTCCAATGGCGAAGGTGCTTATGGACTGTACCGTTTTGATAAGCACAACATTTTACGCTATCAACAGCGCGATCGGATGCAAGCATATCGGCGCGTCTTTGGGTACACCACTGCTAGCCCTGGACCAGGTGCGCGTCCTAATCCCCAGTTCCACAGCTTATTCCGTCACTTTGTTGGGGAATCTGCAAAGTATTGGCGCGACAAACGCATTAGTGAAGTGGTGCGAGAACGGGCAAATGATCCAACCTTTGGTTCCATTGCGATCGTGCGACGAGCAGGCCTGGATCTGCGGAACAACCTGAAGAACTCCTCCTATGGCTACGTCAACGTATTGCGTGTGGAAACCAGTCAGGCACTCGCCGAATGTTTTAAAGTGCTGGAATCACCGGATCTAAAAGCTCAGTTTGGGGCAGACACCGCTTGGGACATGATTGAACTGGTGCTGTGGCAATACTTCCATGAATCTGTCCACGCCAGCACGATGAACCGCATGGCAGTTGCAGGACGGGAAATTATTCGCTGGTTGGCAGAACCGTTTGTGCTGAATAAGAATCGCACTGATTTTGAGTCGCTGCTGTACCGCATTGCTGAGTACACCGAGGAATGGATTTCCAGCGAGGAAGGCTTGCAGATGAGCCGTCCGACCCCGCCACCACGTCAGGTTTACATGCAGGGACCACCACCCAGTGGCGCTCGCCGTCAGCCTGTGGTGGGGCAATCAAATGGGCTAATGCCTGCTCCCAGAGTAGTGGGGTAGTTTCCCAGTCAGTCTTCTAGTTTTGCTATGAGTTATCAGCCCCCTACTTCAAGTCAGAGGCTGACATCTAGCAATGCCATTTTCTGAATATCGAGGAATCAAATATGAACAGACAAAGCCAGTGGTTGTTTGAGGCACCCCCGACAGGGGAAGTAATTCCTTATGCTAGTCCAGCGCATTATAGCTATCCCGAATCAGCAACTGAGTGGGGGTTGCAAGAGGGTAGCCATTACAGCTACCCCTTGGGTGAGGAAGAGTGGGAACAAGCCTCTAGTTGTCCTCTTAATAAGTACAACCTTGCAATCTGGGTAAGCAGGTTTGCAAGATACGGGAACACAATTCAGTCACTACCCAAGGACGAGCAAGCCAGAATTGGTCAAGTTGCCCGACATATTATCAGAAGCTATGGATCTGGTTGTCAGCCCATCCGCACAATCCGTCTAATAGGTCACGCTGATAGGGATCAGCAAAGGGGACCGGCTTTTGAAAGAAAAATCAGTGGAGATCGTGTTCGGGTAGTCCAAGAAGCGTTGATTCGAGCAATCAATAATCCAAAAATCTCCCAGCAGATTACTTGGCAAAGAATTTCTGCAGGTGCTAGCCAGCTCGTTGTACAACATCCCACAACGGAGAAAGACCGGGCACGTAACCGCCGTGTCGAAGTATTTCTCATAACATCTCCATCACTTCAACGCTCCTGTGCAGAAGCATGCGAACGGGATTTTCAGAGCTGTTTGCAGACACCTTCAACCCGCGAACAATGTCTACGACGGTTAAGAAGTTGCCGAAATGACTGTAGGGGCCGTCCAGCTTGAGGAATGGGTTAGCTAGCTAACAAATTTTGCAAAAATCAAGGATTCACAGATGAAGACACAGAACCGTTGGATTTTCGAGGAACCTTTCACCTTAGAAGCAACCTCCTATACCAATCCCTATGCTCATCCCAAGGACTATAGCTATTGTGAACTGGAGTTTGAGTGGGAAACAGGAACTTCAACTTGTAACAATCCATTGGATACCAAAGCTCAGAGCATTATCCAAGTAGCTCAAAATTCAAAAATTGACTTGAAGTGGCGTGCTTCTCAAGTCGTCTGGCGCATCATTGGTGAATACTATCCTTCGGAAGCTGCAAAAGTTAGTGGGGTAGGCTTCGAGGAGCGCTTAAAGGGTTTGGAGACTGAGCGGGATAGATTCACCCCTACAGGAATTATCTACGGCAAAATCTTCGCAGGTAAATTTTTTGTTGAAAATACCAATAATCTTCAGTTTGCGCGTCGTGTATTGCAAGTTGGACATGAGCTACAGCATATCGAGCAATACCGTAGAGGAATAGCCAACCAAGATGAACGGGAGTTTCTTGCCTTTCACTGGGCAGCACTGGCTCAAGAAAAGCCTGGAACAGGGTGCTTGCAGCATGCTATGCGCCGCGACATGATTGATTGTGCCATCGGTTATCTTAACTGTTTACCCTCTCAGGTTCAACAAAAATATACACAAGAACGATCTGCTTTACTAAGCAGACGAACATCAGTGAATGGAACGCACGGCAATCCGCGTACTAATCCGCCAACAACCTGTCCTCAAAAACGGTGTAATTCATAAGTGTTACAAGTGCTTGCTTCTAGACTTGCCACAGATACAGCACTCTCAGGACTTACGCAGTTGCCGTGCTTATAGGTTGATTGTAGACGATGGAAAGAGCAGTCACATGTAGGTCAGCGCTTATTATAGTGACTGTCCCCTGCACTGTGCAACCGCCTTGGACACTTATTGGGTTTAAGCTGAGTGGGGACAGGTCTGGGGTTGGTTCGGACGGCACTTCCGCCCACGGCGGTTAGTTTGAACACGTAATCGCCGCCACCGTACAAGCCTAGGAGACTCCGACCACTTGTAACATTGACGATATATTTTCCTGAGACTCTTGCTAGCAGGTCAAGCTTGGTTGCACCCGCTACCGAGGTTACGGACGTATAGTTCCCAGCACCATTGTCGCTGAATACCGTCAACTGCAAGTCATTGGGAGCCTCAAAGTTGAGGAGCTCAATATGGTATATCTTTCCGGCCTCACCCGTAAATGCTATATAGTCACCGTCATAAAAACTACACAAGCTTCGGTTGAGTTGCGCTGGCACAGTGACGGTCGTCTTAGTGGTCGTGAGTGACTCGAACGGCGTTTCATCTGGGTCAGTACAATCAGCAGCCCAAGCTTGTTGTACAGGAGCAATCGATATTCCTGCACTCATCGCGAGGAGCGTAAACAACTGTAGCATGCGCCTCGCCGTACCTGCGCTAACCATCATCCAGACTAGGGTGCTGACTTTCATGAAATACTCCTTTTATGGTGCGTTACAGCACACTACTTGATAAATATGAATATCCAATGAACGTGCCTTAAAATATATGGGAGGTGGGACAGAGATTGTAAATAAAGCGATGGTCACAAGACAAACGCAAAATGGACGTGCTGGAGATTCGTGCCTACCTGTTATGTTTATTTTTATAATCAAGTAATTGTCATATTGGTGTGCCGCCGTTCAAACTTTATTCTCTCGCCGCCACCGTCCCCGTACAAGTCGGATTTCGTCATAAGAATAACCCTCGCCTAAATATTCCCGAATTTGGGTAAGCGAGTGACTGCCAACTACTAAAAGAGCTTCAGAAATCTTTTGCTGACGATGTGGAGGAATCAACTGATTTAAATCTACAGGTTGATTCATTTCAACTAAGTCGGAGAGGTGACGGATAATTGTAGTAGAGCGGATATTACGTTTTTGGGCAATTTCGGCAACGCTCAGCCCTTCTCGATGTAATTGTAAGGTGAATAACTGCGTATCTGAAGGAAAAGTTGCGATCGCCCCCGATGCAGACACAGAGATCGCAGTTATATTATCTGTTGGTAGCTGATATTCTTGGCAATAAGCCTTAATTTCAGCTAAAAATTTATCACCGTACTGATTTAGTTTGTGACTACCTACGCCTGAAAGTTTGCCAAACTCAGTTAAGGTTTGGGGTTGCGCTTGCGCCATTAACTTTAATGTGGAATCTGCAAATACTACATAAGGTGGTACTGATTGTTCGTCAGCCAGCTGTTTACGCAAAACTCGCAGCCTCTGAAACAGCATTTCTACTTCAGGTGCTTTTGGGTTTTCTTTGTCTTCCAAGTTTGACTTAGGTGCAGTCACAGCAATAGAGACAGTACGCTGTCGCCGCATTACTTCCCAACTAAAAGTATTGAGTTTCAAAACTGAATAACCATCAGTAGTTTGCTCAAGTAAACCTTGATGTAAGAGCGATCGCCCCAACATCCGCCAATCGTCCGCACTTTTATCTTTACCAATCCCGTAAGTCGAAAGCTGGTGATGATTGTATTGCAAAATCTTCTGATTTTTTGAGCCACGCAGCACATCAATAATGTAATTCATCCCAAATCGTTCTTTGCAACGAGCCACACAGGAGAGAAACTTCATCGCCTCAAGCGTCCAGTCTGCAACTGGTTTCGGGTAACTACAGTTATCACAGTTGCTGCAATCCCCTCCAAAACGTTCACCAAAATAACCTAGCTGAATTGTGCGGCGACAGTCTGTACCCTCAGCATAGTCAATTACTTGACGCAACTGTTGACGCGCAATCCGCTGTTCTTGAGGATCAGTTTTTTGCTCAATGAGATACTCGATTGTTTTGATGTCACCGTAGCTAAAAAACAGCGTACAACGAGCGGGTTCCCCGTCTCGTCCCGCGCGTCCCGATTCTTGATAATAGCTTTCCAGGCTGCGGGGTAAGTCGTAATGAATCACGAAGCGCACATCCGGCTTATTGATTCCCATCCCAAAAGCGATCGTTGCTACCATTACTCGGACATCATCTCGAATGAAACGAGTTTGATTCTCTGTTCGTTCCTCGTCACTCAACCCCGCATGGTACGGCAATGCTGCAACTCCATCGTGTTGCAGCTTGAGCGTGATTTCATCGACTTTGCGGCGACTCAGACAATAGACAATGCCTGAGCCTTCTGCTTGAATTAGTTGCAGTAGCTGGCTGTAGCTTTGTTTTTGCTTCGGCTGGATTTCGTAGTAGAGGTTAGGGCGGTTGAAACTGGCGACGTGGATGCTGGGTTTTGTCAAAGCCAGTTGTTGAATGATGTCTTGACGGACGCGATCGGTAGCTGTAGCCGTTAATGCTAATGTGGGAACACCAGGATAGCGTTGGCGTAATTGCTTCAGTTGGCGATATTCCGGGCGAAAGTCGTGTCCCCACTCGGAGACGCAGTGTGCTTCATCTATGGCAAAGGCAGAAATCCCAACTTCGTGCTGGATTAGAGTTAAAAAAGGGAGAAATCTTTCACTTAGCAAGCGTTCTGGGGCAACGTAGAGTAGTTTGACTTTACCTTTAAGAATTGCTTCCTCGCGCGATCGCACTTGATGCGAATTGAGACTACTGTTGAGAAATGTCGCTCCAATCCCGTTATCCCGTAGTGCTTCTACTTGATCTTGCATTAACGCTATTAGTGGCGATACAACGACAGTTAACCCAGGTTTCAACAGTGCTGGCAATTGAAAACACAAGGACTTTCCCCCACCCGTGGGCATAATAATCAGCAAATCCTGATTTTGGAGTGCTTGTTCTACAATCTGCCGCTGTCCAGGGCGAAAGCTGTCGTAGCCAAAATAATGTTTAAGTGCAGGTTCCAGGGAGTGCTGGGGCATGATTGACGGAATTTTCAGGGATGCT
>JBGTCQ010000296.1:0-35875 GCA_041748755.1 Chroococcidiopsidaceae cyanobacterium
ATCTGAGTCCTGACCGCTTCTTCTCCTGGAATTTTATCAAATGACCAAATGTGATCCAAAATTGCACTACAGCTAAACACCCGGCGACTGTTTCGCAAGAATAGTTCTAAAAGAGAATACTCTTTGGGAGTCAACTGGATAGGGTGCGTCTCATAAGTCACTTCACAGCTACTAGGGTCAAGCCGCAGGTTTCCCCACTGTAGGATCGGCTGTGATGTTGAACCGCCACGACGCAATAAAGCTCGGACACGCGCAAACAATTCCTCCTGATCAAAAGGTTTAACGAGATAATCGTCTGCACCTGCATCTAGCCCTATTGCCTTATCATGACTACTGTCCCGCCCTGTGAGTAACAGAATTGGCATTTGATAGCCGTGCGATCGCAGTCGTCGGCAGAGGCTAATCCCATCCAGTTTAGGTAACATTACATCCAGCAGAATTAAGTCGTAGGCAAAGGATTCTACTAACTCCCAACCAGCTTGACCATCGGAAGCAACTTCCACTGCATAGTGTTGGCTGGAAAGGACTGCTGTGAGCGTTTTGGCAATAAAATCGTCATCTTCTACAACTAAAATCCTCATTTTTAATTATTTCCTCAACTAGCACGCTAGCGGAAAGAATCCATTTTTAAAGAACAATCGCTCACAAAGATCCTAAAACAGACTACACAAATTGACATTTGCAGCCCATTGGTCAACGAACTCGATCCGCCGTTGTGAAGCTGATCAATGGTCGTCATCCATTCCCCAAAAGAATAATCATTTTTGCTGACAATATCGCTGCTATCACTGTTTCCAGCTATGGTCAGCTACCCTTAATTCGGAATTGTTAGCATAGTGATCAAGGCAATCCCCCAGGACTGGCAGTAATAAATTCAAGTATCGCCGCTAACTCTAGCTAGA
Organism: Chroococcidiopsidaceae cyanobacterium; assembly: GCA_041748755.1. Classification (GTDB taxonomy): domain Bacteria; phylum Cyanobacteriota; class Cyanobacteriia; order Cyanobacteriales; family Chroococcidiopsidaceae; genus JAHHHE01. The sequence goes on from JBGTCQ010000296.1 coordinate 903, forward strand.
AGGAAGCTGAAGTGGCACAAACAGCGCGATCGCCCGATATTTGGGTCAGCCTGAGCCGAAAGCTGTCAAGAGGGCGTTAGCAAAGCTTGCCGCAGGTATCGCACTTCCTAGAATGATTGAACGCCTTAGAACTCCAAGCAAGATCCTGAGAAATGAAACGCTTAATTTTCGTAATCGTGACCGGTATAATAGCAGCCACTGGTGAAGCAGCACTAGCAGACTTGCACCTGCAACCTGAACCAGGTAAGCCTAATCCTCAAGTGATTAAGCCTGTCAGCATTCCAGGTGAATCTCCGCCGCAACTACCGCATGAGGAACAACTAAAAATTCCTCAAGTCGAACTCCTAAAGTTGGAGGCAAGTCAACAGCTACCTAGTGATCGACTTATTAACCGTACACTTAGGTTTGAATTCAGAGTGGAGTAGGGATAGCGATGCCTGCGGTGGTCGCGTTGCGATCGCAATTGGGGTTCTCTAATTTCAAAACAGCTTAGTTCTGAGCAATTTAGCACAACAATAGGAGTAGGCATTCTTTACTCGCTATCAGCACCAAGCAAATGCAAATTCCGCGCCTACATCCAGACACAATTGAGCAAGTCAAACAAAAGACTGACATCGTGGATGTTATCTCGGAACACGTTGTCTTACGCAAGGGTGGCAAGGGCTTTGTTGGCTTGTGTCCCTTCCACCAGGAAAAATCTCCCAGTTTTAGTGTTAGCCCCACGAAGCAGATGTACTACTGCTTTGGTTGCAATGCTGGCGGAGATGCAATTAAATTTTTGATGGAATTTGGCAAGCGCTCGTTTAGTGAAGTAGTGCTAGATTTGGCGCGACGCTATCAGGTATCAGTGCAAACCCTGGAACCAGAACAGCGGCAAGAATTACAACGCCAGCTGTCTCTCCGAGAGCAACTGTATGAGATAGGAGCAGTAGCGGCGCAATTTTATCAGCACACCTTGCGGCAACCTCAAGGGCAGGTGGCGCTGAATTACCTGCAAGTTGAACGGCAGTTGAATTTAGAAACTATTCAGCAGTTTGGGCTAGGCTATGCCCCGGCGGGGTGGGAAACTCTCTACCGCTACCTGGTGGAACACAAACGCTACCCAGTCCAGCTACTAGAACAAGCGGGGTTGATTCGGCAGCGTCAATCTGGGGATGGCTATTATGATTACTTCCGCGATCGCTTGATGATTCCTATCCACAATATTCAAGGGCAAGTGATTGGTTTTGGTGGCAGAACTTTGGGTGAAGATCAGCCGAAATATCTCAATTCACCGGAAACAGAACTTTTTAGTAAAGGCAAAACTTTGTTTGCCCTTGATCACGCCAAGTCAGCTATTTCTCAATTTGATTCTGCTGTAGTGGTGGAGGGATATTTTGATGCGATTACTCTCCATGCCAAGGGAATTACCAATGTCGTTGCTTCCCTTGGCACTGCTCTTAGTTTGGAACAAGTACGACAATTATTACGCTATAGCGAATCTAAACAACTGATACTTAATTTTGATGCTGATGCAGCTGGAACTCAAGCCGCCCAACGCGCGATCGGAGAAATTGCCGAACTTGCCTACAAAGGAGAAATCCAGCTACGAATTTTGAATCTTCCCGAAGGCAAAGACGCAGATGAATACTTACATACCTATCCACCGGAACACTATCGAGAACTGCTAAAAGCTGCTCCTCTATGGCTTGATTGGCAGATTCAGCAAATTTTGGTGGGTAAAGATCTCAAACAAGCGAGTGACTTTCAGCAAGTAGCTCAACAGCTAGTGAAAGTATTAAAACAAATTAATAACAGTGACACACGCAACCACTACATTTGCCACTGCGCCGAACTACTAAGCTTAGGTGATGCTCGACTCGTAACACTGCGGGCTGAAAATCTCATGGCTCAAATTGCGCCGCTTAATAAACATCGCGCACACACGCCCCCTAATGTACATACCGCTCGAAATCAACCCAATGGCACTACTCAAGCTTTCCCAGCTACTTCTAATCGTAGTCTTTTAGAACAGGCAGAATCTTTACTCTTACGGATTTACTTACATTGCCCTGAACATCGCTCGGCGGTTAGTGACGTTCTTCAGGAACGAGATATAGAATTCAGCCTTTCCCACCACCGATTTTTGTGGCGACAAATTTTAGAGGCAACATCTGAAAACAGCCATCAAGACGTGATCCAGCAGACTTCTACAACGGCAACTCATTTAGATTTAATTTCCCGCCTGCAAGTCCGCTGCCTAGAATCTGGAAATGATATGGCGTTAGTGTCTCACTTGTTTCATGTGGATGAGAAAACACAACAGGATCTGTTGCGTACTACACACGTTATTCAAACTGCTGCTGCTTGTATGGAACGGGTACTATGTGAAAAACAATATCGTCACTTTCTCGAATTGTGGGAGCTAACTGATCCAAATCAAGAGCCAGAGCGATCGCAGTTTTACTATCAGTCACTATATAAGGAACAGCGGCGGCTGCAAAAATTAGACCTTCAGCGCCAATTTTCCCCTACTGACTTGATGTAGTAGGATGTTGAAATTTGGCGATCGCCTAACGTAGCTATCATCTCCAAAGTAATCGCTTCTGTGGTTGACAATATCAACCCTGTTGTTTGGCAGCGTGTCAATTACAAACAATTCTTAAGTTTTAAAAGATTAAAATTTCCCTAGCAGTTTCAACGACACAGTAACGTTTTGCGGGTTTCACGTCTTGTAGTCGGATTAGTGCCTTTAGCAACCTTGCACAATTTGTCTTGCACATCCTGACGCAGCAAAACCTCGGTAAAATCAGCTCCGTCAATAATCGCACCGTCGAACTTAGCATTAGCGGCAAACGCACCTTCTAATACTGCATTGGTCAAATTTGTTTTAATGATCCGAGCAGAGTCTAGAGTAGCATTGGTAAGATCAGCTCCCTCCAAATTCGTCGATTCCAGATTTGCTGCGAAGAAACTGACACGCCGCAAATTAGTGTTACTGAGGTTGCTGTTACGGAGATTAGCTTTGGTAAAGCTGGAGTCTGTCAAGTCGCGCCCTGAGAAATCACTGTTAGTCAAGATTTCTCTGTTGTAGTCCAAAGCCAAAGCTGAGGGAGTAGTGACGCAGATTAAAACAGCGATCGCCCCAATGGTTGTTAACCAAATTACTCCCCAAAGCAATAAGCTGAGTAAGATCCTCAAAATCCGATTGTCTAAAGTAGAATTCATTTTGTTTGGGTGCCAATGACAAATCGTTCTGCATCTCATTATCCCGATAAAGGTGTTTTAGGAGAAGACCTAGTCGCTCAATGGTTGCAGTCTAGAGGCTGGATAATTCTGCATCGCCGCTGGCGTTGTCGTTGGGGAGAAATCGACATAATTGCCCAACAAGAGGGGAGTTGCCCAATGCCAGCCTTGGCATTTGTCGAAGTCAAAACTCGCAGTCGTGGCAATTGGGATGCAAACGGGTTGTTATCGATTACGCCACAAAAGCAAGCAAAAATCTGGCAAACTGCTAAGTGCTTTTTGGCAACTTATCCCCATATGGCAGATTACCCGTGCCAATTTGATGTTGCGCTTGTGAGTTGTCAACGCCTAGCCAAAAGCCAACATTACAAAGTAAGTTCCTCATCAAAAGCATTTCAGGCGGGGAAAGCCGAAGATTTAGTTGAATACCAGCTAATCTTGCAAGAGTACATTGCCGCCGCTTTTGATTAAGATTAGTTTTGCTCACTGAATTTGTAGTTTCAAATCAAATAGTCAAATTAACTCTTCAACTTTCTTAATTTAAAACTTAAAACTCAAAACTATTCTTTAGGCCAGGGTTTCTGGACAGTAGCCTAATCCTCTGACAAATTGTTGACGGAAAGCTTCAATTTCTTCTCGCTGCGGACTACCATGAGAAACTACAGCTACTTGGTAGCGACGCATGACATCAATGGGGGACTGTCCTGCTTCCAAACTCCAAAGAGCCATATTTACCCGCATTGGTGGTTCGTAGGGAATACCCAATTCATTTAAAAAAGCCCGAAAGTCTCCATCCTCCTGGGAATTGAGAGGAGAATTCATTTTGACTTTGACAACCCAGCCATCAATTTGATGAATCACGGTTATGAAGGCGACCGGCATTTTAGGCGTGGAATGCAGGTATTCAACAATTCTCAGCGTGAGGCTAGCATTCGCAAGGTAGTAAAGGTATTCCATATCCGTGCTTGGGAAACGAGCCAATCCAACATCTCTATTGTTACGATGCTATTCTTTTGTAGACAAGGGGAGAACCCCCCAATTTATGATGGGGAGCTTTACCCAATTTATTATGAACTTAATAACAGAATCTTGAAATTGGCAAACGGTCTAAATTTTAATTACTTATAAAAATGGCTCAAAATCAATATAAAGGTTTTCCTCCTCCTAATGACTCAGTAAAACCACTGAATTCTGAATCAGATTCCCGCTTGCAACGCGATCGCCTGAACCTATCCCCCAACAGCACAGATGTAACTGAGGAGCTAGACTGCTTATTAGCTGGGTATAACTATGAACTCCCTCAAGAGCGGATTGCTCAAAACCCTGCGTTCCCCAGAGATAGCGCTCGGTTATTAGTAGTGGATTCTTTCACTCACCACACTCACCGCATATTTCGAGATTTACCCTCACTGCTGAAACCGGGGGATCTATTAGTAATGAACAATACGCGGGTTATTCCGGCACGGCTCTATGGTCGTAAACCCAGCGGTGCATCAGTAGAAGTGTTGTTGTTGGAACAGCAGGATGATAACACCTGGTTAGCTTTGGTGAAGCCTGGGAAACGCTTGCAGCCGGGAGCGAGAATTTTTTTTGAGAGACAGAGGTTAGCAGGGGATCTGGGGGAATCTCACTCTTCAACACTTCTAGGTGCTACGGTTTTGAACAAGGATGAGGCAACTGGGGGACGTTTGTTGCAGTTTGATGTGCCGTCTGGGGTATCGTTGATGCAACTGTTGGATTCATTTGGTCAGATGCCGCTGCCGCCTTATATTAAAAATTCCCAGGCGGATTTTGCACAGTATCAAACAGTTTATGCTCAGCAATTGGGAGCGATCGCGGCTCCAACAGCTGGACTACATTTTACACCAGAGTTACTCAACCAATTGCAGGAACGAGGGATTAAGCAAGCGTTTGTAACACTGCACGTCGGGATGGGAACGTTTCGTCAAGTAGAGGTGGAAGACGTTACAACTCACAAAATGCATGAGGAGTGGGTGGAGGTCCCAGTAGAAACAGTGGCGCAAATTCGCGAAACCCAGTCGCAGGGGGGACGAATTATTGCAGTGGGAACAACGGCAGTGCGAGCAATGGAAGGAGCAGCATCTGGTCAACTACAACCGTTTTGCGGCAAAACAAACTTGTTTATCTATCCAGGCTATCAATGGCGTGTGGTAGAGGGATTGATTACGAATTTTCATCTGCCGCGTTCGAGTTTACTGATGCTAGTTAGTGCTTTAATTGGTCGGCAACGCTTAATGGGGTTATACCAAGAAGCGATCGCCTCTGAGTACCGCTTTTATTCCTTTGGCGATGCAATGCTGATTCTGCCAGAAGCCAAAGAGGGGGCAGGGGAAGCAGGTGAGATAAATTTATAGTCACTGGCTTGCCCCTGCCTACTTCAAATCGGCAAACGATTAATGTCTTTGTTGCAGCCAATCACCACCATCGCTGAACCACGTTCAAGGCGTTTCCTGGGGTCAGGATTAATTTCAAACTTGTCATTGTGACTCACTGCCAGCAAGTTCAGACCATAGCGGCTGCGGAGTTGAATTTCGGTGATCGTTTTGCCGTGAAATTCATCTGGCACAATCAGTTCCACAATACTATTGTCTGGGTCAAGCTCGAACCGATCTAAAATTGCAGGTTTGGTAAGCGATCGCGCCAGCGTACAACCCGCCTCGTGCTCAGGAAAAATAACGTGGTCGGCTCCTACTCGCTTTAATAGTTTGCCGTGGACTTCAGACGACGCTTTTGCTACCACATGCGGCACACCCGCTTCCTTGACATTCAGCGTCGTGACAATACTTTCTTGAATATAGTTTCCAATGGCAATAATCACTGTATCAAACTCAAAAATTCCTGCTTCTTTAAGCGCCGCAGAGTCAGTCGAGTCGAGTTGCAATGCATGGGCAGCAATCTGAGCCGTTAAGACTTCGGCAACGCTTTTTTCATTGATATCCGTCCCCAACACTTCATAACCTAATTTGTGGAGTGTTGAGCAGACTGCTCTACCAAAGCGTCCTAGCCCAATCACAGCAAATTGTTGATTGTCTTTACGCAGACTACGAAAAAAACCTAAAGACGACAGATTCACGCTTTTTACCTTTGCTTTCGCTCACTGTCTCTAGGTCAGGAAATGCTAGAGCAACTCAATTTAAAGACAGTCTTTCTATTTAGCCTACCAGGGGATAGTTGACCCGTAACTACCCCACAAGTAAATTCTCCTCTGGATAGTGAATTGAGCTAGGGCGGGGGTCTCCTAAAAGAGCAGACATAAGCAGTAAAACGCCAACCCGTCCCACGTACATTGTCGTAATCAAGACCAGTTTAGCAGGGGCTGAGACACTTGCTGTAATGCCAGTCGAAAGACCAACAGTGGCAAACGCGGACACAACTTCAAATAAGATTTGAATAAAATCCAACTCCGGATCAGTTAGGGCAATTAAAATGGTTGATAGCATAACCGTTGCAACTGAACCAACTAATACACCAACTGCTTTTAAAATCAGCGATACTGGTACTTTTCTTTCATATAATAGGACTTCTTCTTTACCTTGTAAAATTGCCTTTGTACAACTTGTTAAAACTCGAAGTGTTGTTGTTTTAATGCTGCCACCAGTGCCGCCTGGGCTTGCACCAATAAACATCAGAGCAATCGTAAGAAATAACCCAGCTGTAGTCATTTTTCCAATATCAATGGTGTTAAAGCCAGCTGTTCTAGGGGTCACAGATTGAAACCAGGATACGAGCAATTTATCTTTTAATTCCAAAGAGCCAAACGTTTCGGGATTCCTTACCTCGATAAAGAAAAATGCCACTGTTCCAGCAATTAATAGGATCAAGGTGGTACTGGTAGCAACTTTAAAGTCTAGAGAAAATATAATTCGCTCTGGTTTTTGCTGCAAGCGATCGCGCCCCCAAAGGTACATTTCCAAAATAACCTGATAACCAATGCCACCAAAAATAATCAGTCCAGTAACTACAAAATTTAAAAGAACAGATGATTGATAGCCGATAAAATTATCTTTGAAAAGACTAAAACCAGCATTATTCCAAGAGTTGATACTATGAAAAATGGCTAGCCAAAGTCCCTGTTTAAATCCATAATTGGGAACAAAAACTAACAGAAGTAGGAAAATACCAGTAAGTTCAAAAAATAGTGTGGTTGCAATGATTGATCGGATCAATTGGGCGCTATCATGCATACCACTTCTATCTAAAGCTTGTTGAATAGCAACTTTATCTTTTAGACCAAACTTAACACCAAGCAGCAGTAGCAAAAAGGTAGTTGCTGTCATATATCCTAGTCCGCCAATCTGGACAAGAGCAACAACAAAGAATTGTCCCCAAAAAGAAAAATACGTTCCGGTATCCTCAACTGCAAGACCAGTAACACAGACAGCAGAAGTTGAGGTGAACAAAGCCACAATTGGGTCATTCCAAGTCCCAGTGGTGGTAGAAAAAGGCATCATCAGAAGAATAGCGCCTACAGTTATGACAGCCAGAAATCCTAGGCAAATTGTTCTAGAGACAGTCATAGAGCAATAATCCTTCTTAGAGCTTACTGTTATGTCAAATACCAGTATCGTCTGCTAGGCTAATTCCTGTCTGCTTTAACGCTGCAACTTTATGAGCGCAACCCTAACGAGTCAAATTCAGCAGTTTTACGATGCCTCATCTGGTCTTTGGGAACAGGTGTGGGGCGAACATATGCATCATGGCTACTATGGTGCAGATGGTAAAGAAAAAAAAGATCGTCGTCAGGCGCAAATAGATTTAATTGAGGAATTGCTGAAATGGTCTGGAGTGCAGCAAGCTCAAAATATTCTAGATGTCGGCTGTGGGATTGGTGGTAGTTCGCTCTATTTGGCAGAAAAATTTAAGGCTAAGGTAACTGGAATTACGCTAAGTCCAGTTCAAGCAGCTAGAGCGACCGAACGTGCTACTGAGGCTGGGTTGAGTACAAGAGCACAGTTTCAAGTGGCAGATGCCCTAAATATGCCGTTTGCTGACGATTCTTTTGACCTGGTTTGGTCGCTGGAAAGCGGCGAACATATGCCGGATAAAACGCAGTTTATTCAAGAGTGTTACCGAGTGCTGAAGCCTAGGGGAACTTTAATTATGGTTACTTGGTGCCATCGACCTACCGATGCTGATGAATTGACGGCGGATGAGCAGAAGCACTTAGCAGACATTTACCGAGTTTATTGCTTGCCTTATGTAATTTCGTTGCCGGAGTATGAAGCGATCGCGCGTAAGCTCTCGTTCCAAAACATCCGCACTGCCGATTGGTCAACTGCTGTTGCCCCGTTTTGGGATGTGGTGATTGATTCAGCGTTTACTCCGAGTGCAATTTTAGGTTTGCTGCTTTCAGGTTGGAGTACGATTCAGGCGGCGCTGTCACTAGGATTGATGCGTCGGGGTTATCAGCGTGGGTTAATTCGATTTGGGTTGTTGTACGCTACCAAATAATTAGGTAATAAGTCTCTAATTTGCTTAAAATCAACCCTGAGCATTCATTTAGGCATTCATGAGCCAAACTTCTCCCCACAAATCTTCCTTCCTCAAAACCACATCTGATTTGACTGCACCTAAAGTACATTGGCTCTATGCTTTTTGGAAGTTTTCTAGACCGCATACAATTATTGGCACAAGTTTAAGTGTATTGGGGTTGTATTTGATTGCTTATGCCACAGAAAAACAAAATCCTATTCCTTCCCTACTGCCTATTTTAGGAACTTGGATTGCTTGTCTGTGCGGCAATATTTACATTGTGGGGCTGAATCAGCTAGAAGATGTTGAAATTGACCGGATTAATAAGCCTCATTTGCCGCTAGCTGCCGGGGAGTTCTCAAAAGCGGCAGGTCAGCTAATTGTTGGAATTACGGGTAGTCTGGCACTGCTGTTGGCATGGCTGATGGGACCATTTTTATTAGGAATGGTGGCTATTAGCTTGGCGATTGGAACTGCCTATTCCCTGCCACCTATTAGGTTGAAGCGATTTCCTTTTTGGGCGGCACTGTGCATTTTCTCAGTACGGGGAGCAATTGTAAATTTAGGGTTGTTTCTGCATTTTGACTGGGTGCTGCAAGGAAGCCATGTAATTCCGCCGTCGGTATGGGCGCTGACGTTGTTTATTGTGGTGTTTACATTTGCGATTGCTATTTTTAAAGACATCCCCGATATGGAAGGCGATCGCCAATACCAGATCACAACTTTTACAATCGCGCTAGGAAAAGAGCGAATATTTAATCTCGCTCGTTGGGTATTAACTGTGTGCTATTTAGGTATGGCACTTGCGGGATTGTGGCTTGACTCAGTTAATTCAGTATTTTTAGTCAGCACTCATCTGGTACTACTTGCTTTAATGTGGTGGCAAAGTCTCAAGGTTGATTTGCAGGATAAAAGTGCGATCGCCCAGTTTTATCAATTTATCTGGAAACTCTTTTTTCTGGAATATCTCATCTTTCCGGCTGCTTGTCTTTTAGCTTAAAACAGGATATTCCCAAACGTCCTTGAAAATGGTGCAACTCGATATTTATGCTTAAGTTCTGTTTTAGTTATTACTCATCTCTTTACATAAGAGTTCCCGCAGTTGCAACTTCATCTGTAAGGGGCTGATACTCTTGACTAGAGAAGGGGCGAAAGTCGTCGCTGCACTGGGCGGTCATATTACACAACAGACGAAACTGAAGCGGTGTGGATGGTTGATTTACACGCTCTACACGCACGTCAACCCTACTTAGATTCTGCCGCAGAAGCTCAAAGACTTCACTATTCAAGTAGCGCGGACAATACCCTACTATGTAGTGATCCTCGGTGTTTAAAGTTAATGCCTGGGAATCGTATTGATTTTGAAATTCGTGAGCTAACCATAACTCTTCCCCTGGCTTAAAGCGATTAATCCGCTCAATTGAGCATTCTGGTAAGTGTCGCAGCCCATGCGAGAAAAAGTGAATATGGTATCGCCCTTCTTCATCCGGTTCTGGACATGGAAAAACAGCGAGGGTGTCCGTTTTTCTTTGCCCACCACTACGGGCTAAAATTGCAAGCGGATCATCTTCATGTTGGGGAATATGGAGCGATTGAACAAAATCTGAGTATTCGGGACGTGCGCGGGGCATCAACCGATTATAAAATACAGCAAACAACTGAGTAGATTCATATACCTCATCTAAGCGCGGAAACGATGACAAGGGTTTAAACCCGCATTCTTTTTGAGCTTCTTTTGCCCCTTGTGTGTAGACAAAATAGTATTTATCTGTATTGAACGTCAAACGACCAATAGGAAACCAGCGGCGACTTTCGGGGTCTTGCCAAGTCAAAAATAGTGTTTTAAGTGTTTTCAATGTAGTGTTTTTCTTAAGGTAAGTAGCCGACATTGGTTAATTTCAAGAATGTTTTGTGCAAACTGATCTGCAATAGGAGAGATGCGATCACTAGGAATACGACGAAAAATATCTATTGTATTCTCTTTTGATATGCTTCCAAGGCGTTCTAGCCATATATGGGCAGCTTTAGAATAGCGGTGAGCAACGCGGTCAAACACATCAAAGGTTCTGAGAGTTTTTTTGTCATTAACACTACTATAGAACGCAGAAAAACATTTGTTCACATATGCCTGTACTGGGCTTGTCTGCCTCTTTTCATCAGAGAGTTCGCGCCCCAAACATGAAGCATGGTCGTAAGTTGGTGCTAAGTGTACCGTTGATCCTGAAGTAGATGCCGTCTGATTTCGGACAAACCCCCAATTTTCATGGTGGCGATCACCATTTCCAATCCACGCATCCAATAGGAGATAGCCGACGAACACTTCCACTGCTGTTTGAATACCGCTTGGTGCTGTCCAATCAAGGGGTAAGTTAACAGATTTGTCTTCAATAACTCCAAGAACTACATCAATCGTGTGTTGTGATACCTTGTATATTCCAGATGTGAGGTAGTTCGGTACGATTGGAGTGAGAATTTCGTTGCCATGAACGAGCGTTCCCCCTTCTGGCAAAAAGTAGCGTGAAACTACGCCACGATTTCCTTCCCAAGTTTTTGCTAGTTCGTAATCAGCGTGAGGTAAGGCCAAGAGTTCACATAACTCAGCTGCAACTTTTTCCGCCCAATCTTCGCCTAAGTTATGTCGCACTTGCTTATACAGACAAAGACCAACTTCCTCGTGCTCGAACCAAAACTTAGGCTTACTACCCATAGCTTCATCCTCGCGCCGTTCATAATTTTCTTGTGTGACAATAATGACTTTGAATTCTTGAGTGTCTATCATTTATTAGGATGGCGTTGCAAAAACTGGCGATTCTTTGGTCAGAATTGATTTTGAGCATTAATTTCTTTACTAAGTTACGCAACTTCCAGTGAGGTTGCTTCCTCGTTCAAGCCGGAGGGCTACAAATGGTAGAACCCCAACAGATTTATTTTATTGTCGCCGTCGCTGTAGTCATTCTTGGTCTGACAATCCTTAGTTATTTCGTTCGGGAGTGGATTTCTACCTCTAACGGCTACGAAAAAGGTGTCGCACTCTATAAGAAAAAAGACTACAAAAGTGCAGAGGCAGCTTTTCGAGATGTGCTTTCTAGGCATCCTAGTAATGACATGGTTCACTTGCTGTTGGGAGATGTTCTGATGCAGCAAGATAAGCTAGAAGATGCAACTACTGAGTTCCAAGAATTGATTAGCAGCGCTCCTAAAAATGTTGATGCTTACTTAAAATTAGGGACTGCTTTGGTAAAGCAAGACAAGATAGAAGACGCGATCGCAGCCCTGGAAAAAGCCAGAGACTTATTCAAAGTTCAGCGCAATCCCCAAAAAGCTGACTCTGTTGAGCAACTTTTACAAGAAATAAACACCCACCGGAGTTTAACCTAGAATTTACGTGTGGAATTATGACTCGTAATGGCAAAGTCTACCTTGTAGGTGCTGGACTGGGAAATGTCAGCTATCTCACTGTAAGAGCACAACAGCTGCTTACTGAGGCAGAGGTTTTAATCTACGATGCCTTAGTTGATGCCAAGTTATTGCAGTTGGTAACGCCTAATTGCGTCAAACTGGATGTTGGGAAACGCGGTGGGCAACCAAGTACAAGGCAAGCAGAGATTAACCAGCTATTGGTAGCGCATTGTTTCAAGGGTAAACAGGTTGTACGGCTTAAGAGCGGCGATCCGTTCATTTTTGGGCGTGCTACTTCCGAAATTGAGGCATTAATAGCAGCTGGTTGTCCATTTGAGGTAGTACCAGGGATTTCATCAGCACTCGCAGCACCGTTACTAGCGGGAATTCCCCTTACAGATCCTGTTCTAAGTCGGTGTTTTGCCGTTTTAACTGCCCATGAGCCGATGCAGCTAGATTGGGAAGCTTTGACGCGGCTTGAGACGCTAGTAATTTTAATGGGTGGGCAACAGCTGGCTGAAATTGTGCATCAGTTACTCCGACACGGGCGATCGCGCCAAACACCCGTTGCCATTATTCATTGGGCGGGATGTCCGCAACAACAAATCTGGACAGCCCAATTGCAAAATATTGTCGAGCAAGTAGCTGGCGTGTCTCTCTCACCAGTGGTAATTGTAATTGGAGAAGTTGTGGGACTACGCAATTATTTACTAAATAATATAATGGACAACACCCAACACTCTCCCCCTGCCCCCCCTGCCTCCCCTGCTCCCCCTCTCCCCCTCGCAGGTAAAACAATTTTAGTCACGCGCTCAGTTGGGCAGTCGAGTCAGTTTAGCGATCGCCTCCAGCAAGAAGGCGCAAATGTAATTGAGATGCCTACATTAGAAATTGGTCCTCCTGACAATTGGGAGGCTTTAGATAATGCGATCGCCCATTTATCAGACTTCAACTGGTTAGTTCTGACTTCAACTAATGGCGTAGACTACTTTTTTGAGCGACTAGGAACACATTCGTTAGATACTCGTGCTTTAGCTGGAGTCAAAATCGCTGTAGTAGGTGAGAAAACAGCTACAAGTTTGAAACAACAAGGATTAGTTGCCGACTTTATCCCACCGAACTTTGTGGCAGATTCAATGGTTGAACACTTCCCAGAGTCGCTAGCAGGCAAAAAGCTGCTATTTCCCAGAGTTGAGACTGGAGGGCGGGAGGTTTTAGTTAAGGAATTAACCGCCAAGGGTGCAGAGGTGGTAGAGGTAGCGGCTTACCAGTCTCGGTGTCCAGAGGCGATCGCGCCAGCTGCCCTAGATGCTCTTCAAAGTGGTGTCGTAGATGTAATTACCTTTGCCAGTTCCAAAACAGTACAAAATTTCTGTCACCTTTTAAATGCTAGCGGCGGTGCAAATTTAGAGCGGGTTTGTATAGCTTCAATCGGTCCTCAAACCTCTAAAACCTGTGTTTCTCTGCTGGGAAGGGTGAATGTAGAAGCAGAAGAATATACCTTAGAGGGCTTAACACAAGCAATTGTACAGTGGGGTATAGCTTCTAAATAAAAGTATGAATTTGAAAAAGAATTACCCAACAAAACTGAAGTAATTACTATCAAGACTTAGACCTGAAACTCCTTGCACAATTCCAATTAGTTCATCTCTAATTAGTTCATCTGTCTCTTGGCGAAGATATATCCCTGTCCCTAGTGATAAACCAGCAGGAGATGAATCTAATGTATATGCAGCTGCTGTTCTTGAAAGTTGGATAATATCCTCGCTCTTGTTGAAGTCAGTAATGAGCGCATAGTCGTCAGTTGTACTAAACTCATCGAAAGTTCCTTTGTCATAGTAGGAATTGAAAGAGTCTCCACTGTTACTAGTAATTCCCAGAATGAATTTATCTGCCCCTGTCCCGCCAGTCAGGGTATCAACAACACCCCCTTCATCGAAAACAGTATCTCCATCCAACACATCATTACCAGCGCCCCCGTACAGAATGTCACTATTATTTATTCCCCTTAATAGGTCATCACCAGAGCCGCCATTTAAAATGTCTTTTCCTCCTTGACCCGTGAGGATTCCACTATCGCCAACCAACGTGTCGTTTCCTGTAGCGCCCTCTAGCAAGTCTTCGACCTCAGCACCTTCGAGGTAGTCATCACCGGAGCCGCCATAGAGGAAGTTGTCACGATTATCATACTGACGTGAGCTGTTAGCGTTTTCAAAACCAGCAAACAGGCTGTCATTACCAGAGCGACCATAGAGAGTATCTCTTCCTTGACCACCTTCTAGAAGATCGTTACCAGTACCGCCGTCTAAGCTGTCATCTCCATAAAGGCTATTAGCTCCGCCTAAAGGATCATACCAATCGGAATCACCACGTAAGGTGTCATTTCCTGAACCGCCCTTCAAAACATCATTACCGTAACCATTGTCGAAGTATTCATTTAGAAAATCATTTTCTCCTTCTGCTTCGTCACCTATAATTTCAACTGTGTCATAACCACCAAATAGAACATCATCACCTTCGCCGCCGCGTAAAGTATCCTTTCCGGCACCGCCTTCTATGACATCATTACCAAGTCCACCCCTTAGGCTATCCTCTCCCTCACGGTTGAGTATAGAAAGCTGAGCCGTATCTGGAAACTCGTAGGGATCAAGATAGCGATCGCCACGTAAAGTATCGTCCCCTTTATTACCAAAGAGTGAATCATCCCCATCTCCACCGTTGAGGTCGTCATTTCCAGCCAAGCCTAATAACTGGTCATCTCCTGCTTCACCATTTATTAAATCAGCAAATACAGTTCCAATTAAAATTTCATCTTCTGATGTACCAATAACAATTGCCATAGTAATCGTTGCTCACATAACTTAAGTGATTTGATTTTAGGTAAGTTTCTCAAAATCCAGCATATTTAGCAGTGATTTCGCTCACACATCTATTTGATTTATACTTCAGGCAAACAACTTTAATATCAATTTAATGAATTAAAAACCGAGAGAAATAACCCATAATATTGACGAATTAAATCCACAGTTGAAATTCCAAAAAAACTATGATTCTCTGAAATATAGCAGTTCTATTTTATTTATAAATGTGGGTCAGGCTTCTACTTTGTAAAGAGTTTGCCTGTCCATTCCACAACTCAAATTAGATATTAGATTGCAATATCATGAGTAACTGCCATATAAATTCGATTCTATGTAATTCAATAGAACTAACATCAAAATTATCAATTCCCATCATTTAATTTATCTATCTGTTTTAGATGCGCTTCAGCATCAAGTAGTAGATGTAATTAATGTTAGTTCCAAAACAGTACAAAACTTCTGTCAACTATTAGAAGCTAACGGTGGTGCGAATTTTGCTCAAGTTTGTATTGCTTTAATCGGTTCCCAAACTTCTAAAATCTGTGTTTCTTTGCTGGAAAGAGTGGAACTGGAAGCAGAGGAATATACCTTAGAGGGCTTAACACAAGCAATTGTGCAGTGGGCTATAAATTCCAGTTGCGTTGTCTAGTTCAGGAGTTACGCAGTTGATATCTCCTAATCCCTATAGCTACGATACTATCAGCGGTGTTGACTCCAATTCCTTAATCATGGCTAAAAAGACCCTTGACCTCAGTAACCAGTTATATGACTACCTGTTATCTGTTTCTTTGCGTGAGCCAGAAATTCTCAGACAGTTGCGGCAAGAAACTGCCCGTCATTCTCTAGGTGTAATGCAGATTGCTCCTGAACAAGGTCAATTTATGGCGCTGTTAATTCAGATGTTAGGAGCAACAAAGACGCTGGAAGTTGGGGTATTTACTGGTTATAGTTCCCTAGTAGTTGCCCTTGCCCTTCCTGCCAATGGCAAGATTGTCGCTTGTGATTTGAGTGAAGAATATACTCGCGTAGCTCGTCGGTATTGGCAACTAGCTAGGGTGGCTGACAAAATTGATCTGCGGCTTGCC
The DNA here is from genome assembly GCA_041748755.1 of Chroococcidiopsidaceae cyanobacterium. Classification (GTDB taxonomy): domain Bacteria; phylum Cyanobacteriota; class Cyanobacteriia; order Cyanobacteriales; family Chroococcidiopsidaceae; genus JAHHHE01. The sequence continues at coordinate 16,966 of JBGTCQ010000296.1, forward strand.
CCAGCACTGGACACACTGGATCAGTTGTTGGCAGATGGACAGGCAGAAACGTTTGATTTTGCCTTTATCGATGCTGACAAGGTGAATTACGAGAGATATTATGAGCGATCGCTCCAGCTGGTGCGTCCTGGTGGTTTAATTGCAATTGATAATGTCTTGTGGTCTGGAAGAGTTGCCAATCCTCAGGATCAAGACGAAAGTACCTTAGCCCTTCGTGCCTTAAATAGTAAATTACACCACGACGGACGTGTCACACTGAGCCTTGTGCCAATTGCCGATGGATTAACTCTGGCGCTCAAGCGGCGATAGAGGTGCAATTAACTAAAAGTCAAAAGGGAATTCATAGTTAAACAATAATTAGGTAAAACGAGTTCAAAGACTAATTAGGATGATTACTGAGAACAAAAAAGTAAGTATTTCTCAAGTTTAGACAATACATTCTTAGATTGCCGAATCCACTGTCACCGCTAACTCCACTCATAAGCATATGGATGAGTAATGCCCAGCGCTTGATTAGGTCAAATTATCATTGAAGCGCTGGCATATGCACCAGTTCTAACTTTATCCCATCCGGATCAGTGAAGAAGACAGCATAGTAACCTGGTGAGTAATCATATTCGGCTGGTGGATCTAGAATCGTCGCTTCCATCTCCAGTAGCAGGTTGTAAAAATTGTTCACCTCCTCCCGGCTATTAGCATTAAAGGCAAAGTGATGAAGCCCTGGAGAGTAACGATCATGAACTTTATTAGGGGAATCTGGATTGGCAGCAGAAATCAAAATTGCCCCAGCATCCTTTAACCACCACATAATAAACTCATTGTTCTTCTCCACTTGTTGGTAGCCCATGAACTCCAAAATCTTGTCATAGAATTGCTCCGACTTGACTAGATTGCTAACTGTCAAAGTCAGATGGTTCATGCTACCAAGGAGCATAATAACCTCACTCGTTTTAATAAGTTAGGCTCCCAACCAGATTACCGTTGTCTGATCACCAACTACTCTAGACGGGCTCCCAGCACTCAGCGCGGGTGAGCCGAATTTGAGCTAAGGCGAAGATAGTGGGAATAATCCGACCGTAGTTAGTCGAGATCGCCCGCCAACCCAGGTCAGCTAAAAAATAAGTCCATAACATTGGACCTACACAAGTAAAAACACCCCGTACTGCCCCGTATCGCGCCGCATTCATCGCCATGCCTCGCTGTGCAGCTTGGAGGGTAAGATGGCTCTGAAATTGTGCTGCTGCTGCCGTACCGCTGCGAATCAGCGCTTCTTTGGCAATTTGATAGCGGACATTGTGTAGGGCAAATTGACGGGCAATTTGTTGGAGTAACATCGGTTGGAGAATGGAACTAACAGCGATCGCGCTGCTACCTTTAACAATCATTGCCAAGGGGTCGCGTTGCACAGCTAAGGGGAGTGGTTGGGATTTTGATTTCGCAAGCGATCGCTGCACTCGCACTGTCAATTTTTGCTGATCATTTGCTGGCAACTGTTTCCACGCCCGTCCGAGTAAATTTAAAAACACCTCTGCCTCTAAATCTGTCGTGGCAAGCTTATTAGAATAGGGAATTTTGAGATAACGACAGACCTGAATCAAGGCTTGTCGGTAAGTCACTTGCTCAGTGCGTCCCCGCAGTACCGTCACGCCATCTGCCGCCAAATAGCGAAATCTCTGCTCTAGGGCATCCAGCCAAGCTTGCCGATCTCGGCTTTGAATGTCTATCGGTTCAGGCGTATGCATATAATCCAGGGGATTAAACTTGCGGCGGAATAAGATTTCCGTCAACTGCTGCAATTCATCTTCCGTCGCTAATTCCAGCGCCGCTCTCAGCTCATCCAACGTCGCTTCCTCCAAAACCCCAGCTTTTTATGTCTCTTAATTCTACAGAACTTGAGGGTCTATCTAATTAAATAAGCTGAGGCACATGATCGAACTAGAGTGGACTTTGGCTAAATTTGTCCAAAGTCCAATACTATTAAGAAAAAATAGCTACAATTCTTTTGAATTAGGAACTGTAAGCCTAAATTGCATTGAAGTAGTCAGCGGTTCAACTTTTTGTGGCTCATAAAGAAGAATTAACACCAGAAATAGCTTTGCCCTTGGCTCAGACACCTCTGTTTCAGCTAGCTGTAGAACTCAAAGCGCGGCTAACCAGCTTTGGAGGTTGGGAGATGCCAGTACAGTTCATTGGCATCGGGCGCGAACACGAAGCTGTCAGAACTTCATCTGGAATGTTTGATATATCCCACATGGGCAAATTTGTGCTGCGGGGGCAACAACTAATTTCGCAACTCCAGCACTTAGTACCCTCGGACTTGAGTCGCTTGCAACCTGGTCAAGCGCAGTACACCGTTTTATTAAACCCTGAAGCTGGAATTATCGATGACATAATTTTCTATTCCCAAGGTCAGGATGGCACGGGCGAACAGCAGGGAGTAATGATTGTTAATGCTGGTACTACTAATAAGGATCAAGCATGGTTAACTTCGCATCTTGATCCCAATCAGGTGAACTTACAGAATCTCTCTTCAGAGAAAGTTCTGATTGCCGTTCAAGGACCACAAGCAGCTACTGCCCTCCAGCCCTTCATTCAGGAAAACCTAGCGCAGATCAAGGCATTTGGTCATCTAGAGGCAACTGTACTCGGTCAAAAGAGTTTTATTGCCCGGACGGGGTACACGGGGGAAGATGGCTTTGAGGTGATGGTAGCGCCAGTTGTGGGGATAGAACTGTGGCGATCGCTCTATGAAGCTGGTGTCATCCCCTGCGGCTTGGGTGCGAGAGATACTCTGCGCCTAGAAGCAGCAATGGCACTTTACGGACAAGATATTGATGAAACCACCACACCCTTAGAAGCGGGCTTAAATTGGCTAGTCCATCTGGACACCAAAGGCGATTTTATTGGTCGTTCCGTTTTGGAACAGCAAAAGTCAACTGGGGTGTCGCGACGATTGGTAGGACTGCAAATGCAGGGTCGTAACATTGCTCGTCACGGTTACCAAGTTCTATCCCAAGGGAAAATAGTAGGAGAAATTACTAGTGGCACACTGTCTCTCACACTCGGTTATCCAGTCGCCCTTGCTTACGTTCCTACTCAGTTGAGTCAAGCGGGTCAACAGCTAGAGGTAGATATTAGAGGCAAGGCTTACCCAGCTGTTGTGGTCAAACGTCCGTTCTATCGCTCAATAAATCGTTTACCAAATTAATAACTGCTCAGATTTTAAGGAATAATCTTTTTTAGCTACTAATACCATTTGCTTGATTCACAGGATTTGTAGTAGACCATACTTAGGATGAATACTTTTGTGATGTCGTCGAGGAATTGACATGAGCCTAGAATATCCAAGTGATTTAAAGTATTTGGACTCTCATGAGTATGTGCGGTTAGAAGGCGAGATAGCAACGATTGGCATCAGTGCTTTTGCCGTTGACCAGTTGGGTGATATTGTTTTTCTGGAACTGCCAGAAGTCGGCGACGCAGTGGTAAAGGGAGAAAGCTTCGGGTCAGTTGAATCGGTTAAAGCCGTTGAAGACCTCTACTCAGCAATCAGCGGTACGGTTATAGAACGCAATGAGGCAATGATTGAGGCCCCAGAACAAGTGGCACAAGATCCTTACGGTGAAGGATGGTTGTTGAAATTGCGCGTCAATGAACTCAGTGAAGTGGATGATGCTTTGTCTGCGGATGAGTATCAAGCGCAGGTAGAAGGGGAGTAAATAGGAGAGCCCTTGCAGTGTAGCGCTTTCCTTACCCGCAAAAGCGTGCTGGGGATAAGAGGACAGTATTAAGATTTACTAACTATCTTCCTGATCTGCTTTCTTTCCTAGTCCATACTTTATAAAAAATTGTTGCAAAATATGAAGTAGTAATGTCAAGAGAGCAGCCTGTGGTACTTCATAGCCCTGATACGCAGTTTAATCGTCAGCAGCAACTGGGAGAAATAGGACAATTGTTTGGACAACGCCACATTGGTCCTAACCCCGATCAGATCAAGCAAATGCTTGAAGTGTTAGGGTTCCCCACCCTTGATGCCGCGATCGCCAAAACGGTTCCACAGGCAATTCGACTGAGCCAACCGCTACAACTTGCCTCCCGTAGTGAGTATGCAGCCTTGGTTGAGTTGAAAGAAATTGCTTCTAAAAATCAGGTTTTCCGCTCGTTTATTGGCATGGGGTATCACGACTGCATTACTCCGCCTGTGATTCAGCGCAATATCCTAGAACACCCTGGCTGGTACACCGCCTATACTCCTTATCAGCCAGAAATTGCCCAAGGACGACTTGAGGCGCTGCTGAATTTCCAGACTATGATCATTGATTTGACGGGATTGGAAATTGCCAATGCTTCTTTACTAGATGAAGCAACAGCAGCAGCAGAAGCGATGACAATGAGTTATGGGCTATCTAAAAATAAAGAGGCAAAAGCTTTTTTTGTCAGTAGCGCTTGCCATCCCCAAACTATCGAAGTTGTGCAAACCCGTGCTAGACCGCTGGGCATTGATGTTATTGTGGGCGATCATCAGATTGGGTTTGATGTCCCAGTTTTTGGCGTACTCCTGCAATACCCCGCCACTGATGGCACGATTTATGACTACGGCGATTTTGTCAAACAAGCCCATGCAGCAGGGGCTTTAGTCACAGTAGCGGCAGATCCCTTGAGCTTGACTTTACTCACACCACCAGGAGAATTTGGGGCTGATATTGCTGTAGGTAGCACTCAGCGCTTTGGGATTCCCTTGGGCTATGGTGGTCCTCATGCAGCCTATTTTGCTACCAAAGCAGAATACAAGCGGCAGGTTCCAGGGCGGATTGTTGGTGTATCGAAGGATGTTCATGGTAAGCCAGCGCTGCGTCTAGCCTTGCAAACCCGTGAGCAGCATATCCGCCGTGATAAAGCCACCAGTAATATTTGTACAGCTCAGGTACTACTGGCTGTGATGGCTAGTATGTATGCGGTCTATCATGGACCAGCAGGACTGAAAAGAATTGCCCAGGATGTCCATTTGTTAACTTCAATCCTAGCAGAAGGACTAAAGCGTCTGGGCTACAGCATTGGTTCAAAATATTTTTTTGATACTGTACGGGTGGAACTCGGAACCCGCCGCCTAGAAGAAATTTTAGAAGAGGGCCTTTTGCGTCAAATTAACCTGCGGGCTTTAAATACAAGTGCGATCGGGATCAGCTTAGACGAAACTACAACTGTTAAGGACTTGCAAGATCTATTTGAGATTTTCGCAGGTGCGGCTGAGCTTCCCTTTAGTGTTGAAGAGTTAGCTGCCCCCCTGCCCCCCTGCTCCCCTGCCCCCCTGCTCCCTTTTACCCGTACCAGCAGTTATCTAACTCATCCCGTCTTTAACCGCTATCACTCGGAAACTGAGCTTTTACGCTACTTATATCGTCTCCAGGCTAAGGATCTGTCGCTAACTACATCGATGATTCCGTTGGGTTCATGCACGATGAAGTTGAATGCGACTGCGGAGATGATGCCCGTGAGTTGGCCAGAATTTAGCAAAATTCATCCTTTTGCCCCCCGATCGCAAACGCGGGGTTATCAAGTTTTGTTCCAGCAGTTGGAGGAATGGTTAGCTGAGATTACGGGGTTTGCGGGAATTTCTTTGCAGCCGAATGCTGGTTCGCAGGGTGAATACACGGGATTGCTCGTTATTCGTAAGTACCACGAAAGTCAGGGCGATCGCCACCGCAATATTTGTCTCATACCCCAATCTGCCCACGGGACAAATCCGGCAAGTGCAGTTATGGCTGGAATGAAGGTGGTAGCGATCGCCTGTGATGCAATGGGTAATGTTGACTTAGATGATCTAAAGGCAAAGGCAGAGAAGTACAGCAATGAACTTGCGGCCTTGATGGTTACCTATCCTTCTACTCACGGTGTATTCGAGGAGCAGATCAAGGATATTTGCGCTGTTGTGCATACTTACGGCGGGCAAGTTTACATGGATGGGGCAAATATGAACGCCCAGGTTGGGTTATGCCGTCCAGGAGATTTTGGGGCAGATGTTTGTCACTTGAATCTGCACAAAACATTCTGTATTCCTCACGGCGGCGGCGGACCTGGAATGGGACCAATTGGAGTCATGTCTCATCTAGTACCGTTCTTACCTGGGCATACTGTAATTGGGCTAGGCAATGAGCAAAGCATTGGTGCCGTGTCCGCAGCGCCTTGGGGTAGCGCCAGTATCCTGACGATTTCTTGGATGTATATTGCAATGATGGGCGCAGCGGGTTTGACGCAAGCAACCAAAGTTGCGATTCTCAATGCCAACTACATTGCGCGGAAGTTAGAGGCTTACTATCCGGTTCTGTATAAGGGGAAGGCTGGTTTGGTGGCCCATGAATGCATTTTGGATCTGCGATTACTCAAAAAAACTGCCGGAATCGATGTAGATGATATTGCCAAGCGTTTGATGGATTATGGCTTCCATGCCCCGACAGTTTCTTGGCCTGTGGCGGGTACGATGATGGTGGAACCAACGGAAAGTGAATCGAAGCAAGAATTAGACCGTTTTTGTGATGCAATGATCGCTATTCGCAAAGAAATAGAGGAAATTGAACTAGGTAAGGTAGATCCTCAAGATAATGTCTTAAAAAATGCACCCCACACGGCAGAAGCATTAATTACTACTGAATGGAATCATCCGTATTCTCGTGAACAGGCTGCCTACCCCGCACCTTGGACTCGTGAACATAAATTCTGGCCTGCTGTTGGGAGAGTTGACAATACCTTTGGCGATCGCAATTTCATCTGTTCTTGTCTCCCAATGGAGTCGTATGCAGCAGACTAGCAATTTTTGCTTTTGGCTTGGGCGCTAATCACTACTCAGGAGTTACGCACTCTTAATGTTAGTTGAAACCCGATACTGGAATATATTTTCTACGAGTTCGTCATGTCAATCTTCCAGCCGTCTCCTCGCAATTAGTGATAATGACTGATTTAGGCCATACTCTGAAGTTAAGAGAATTTAAGGAATTTGTGAGGACAGACCAGGGAGGGATCGATCATGAATGAACTGATTCAGACTATTTTAAGAAGTGACGAAAAAACTGATTTGCGTCAGTTGCTTAGTGAGTTACGCGCCAAAGAAAAGCGATACTTCCTGCGGAATGAGATTCTGCAAGCTTTTGGAGACTTCTGCTACCAATCCCAAAAGCAAGCCTACTTTTACCACGCTTCCTCTTTAGGCAAACTAATTCACTACACCCATGAAATTCTGCTGGAAGCGGAAAGCACCTGGTTTCTTGTTCGTTCCAGGGTTGCTAGTCAAGAAGTCTGGCGGCTTGGGGCAGATCTATCTAGTGTAGAACTGATGACACCACAGGCGCTGCTAGATGCCCGCGATCGCATCGTCAACCGCTACCAACCCCGCATCCTAGAAATAGACCTTAGCTCCTTCTACGACCCTTTACCCACGATTGACGACCCCAGAAACATTGGTCAAGGCTTAGAGTTCCTCAACCGTTACCTGTGCAACCAACTATTGACCGACCCTGAGCATTGGCTAGAGGAATTGTTTAACGTCTTGCAACGACTACAATACGACGGCATACCCCTGTTAATCAATGCTCGCATTCGCTCAGTTACCGAGTTATCCCAGCAACTCCAGAAAGCCCTAAGTTTACTAAATAAGCAACGACCTCACGAACCTTACGAAAAATTTCATTTTGACCTCCAAGAACTAGGCTTTGAGCCTGGTTGGGGCAACACTGCATCTCGCGTGCTCGAAACCCTAGAACTCCTCGACCAATTTATCAACTCCCCAAATCCTGCCGTTCTAGAAGCCTTTGTCTCCCGCGTCCCAGCAAACTTTCGCATTGTACTCATCTCCATCCACGGCTGGGTAGGGCAAGAAGGTGTCCTAGGACGACCTGAAACAGCAGGACAAGTTGCTTACGTCCTTGACCAAGCTCGCAGCCTAGAAAACCAGCTGTGGTCTGATATCAAATTAGCTGGTCTCGACCTTTTTGGCATTCAACCAAAAATAATCATCCTTACCCGTCTGATTCCCAACAGCGAAGGGACGCTGTGCAACCAACGCCTCGAAAAAGTTTATGGCACTGAAAATGCCTGGATCTTGCGCGTTCCTTTCCAAGAATTCAATCCTAAAGTCACCCAAAACTGGATTTCTAAGTTTGAGATTTGGTCCTATCTAGAAACCTTTGCTATTGATGCAGAAAGAGAACTGCTGTCCCAACTTGGGGGAAGCCCGAATCTAATTATTGGCAACTACAGCGACGGTAACTTAGTCGCCTTCCTCCTCGCACGCCGCCTCAAAGCAATCCAGTGCAACATTGCCCACTCCCTGGAAAAAACTAAATACCTATTTAGCGATCTCTATTGGCAAGACTTAGAAGAGCAATACCACTTCTCACTGCAATTTACTGCCGACTTAATTAGTATGAATGCAGCAAACTTCATCATCTCGTCGTCATCTCAGGAAATTGTGGGAACACCCGACACCATAGGACAGTATGAGTCGTACAAATGTTTTACCATGCCCCATCTCTATCATGTGGTAGATGGGATTGATCTATTTAGTCCCAAGTTCAACGTAGTGCCGCCAGGGGTAAATGAATTCATCTTTTTTCCCTACAGCCAGACAGAAGATAGAGTTAAGAACGACAAAGAACAAGTCTACGACCTACTCTTTACTCGCTCTGACTCCCAAATTCTTGGTCACTTAGATCATCCCAGCAAGCGACCAATTTTTTCCCTTGCTCCTATCCACGCGATTAAGAACCTCACAAGTTTAGCTGAATGCTTTGGTAGAAGCGAGGCACTGCAAGAGCGTTGCAACTTGATTGTCGTTACTGGTAAGCTGCATCCAGATGCAGCCACAAACTCAGAACAAAAAACGGAAATTGCCAGACTCCACGATATTATTAATCAGTATCATCTCCACGGTAAAATCCGCTGGCTGGGGATGCCGCTTACCAGCCCTACGCTCGGCGAAGCCTACCGCGCGATCGCAGATTGTGGAGGAATTTTTGCTCACTTCGCCCGCTTTGAAGCCTTCGGACTCACGATTTTAGAAGCAATGATCTCCGGCTTGCCAACTTTCGCTACTCAATTTGGGGGTTCTTCAGAAATTATCCAAGATGGCGAAAATGGGTTTCATATCAATCCCACAAATTTATCAGAAACAGCGAAAAAGATTTTAGACTTTATTAATAAGTGCGATACTAATCCCCAATACTGGCAAGAAATCTCTGAACGGGCGATCAAGCGAGTACATGACAGATACAACTGGCAGTTACACACTAAGCAACTGCTATTATGCGCTAGAATCCAAGGTTTCTGGAGTTCTGTTTACCAGGAAAACCGCGAAGCATTGCTGCGCTACCTGGAAGCATTATTTTATTTAATTTACAAACCCAGAGCCGAAAAACTTCTAGAACAGCACATGCAGCGCTCTTAACTATTGTCTTCTCAGCCACCCAAATTCCGATGGATAAGATAGCCAATTCTGCCCGTTTTATCTATACAGATTGGACTCTAATCGAACCCCAGTTTGATCCTGACCAACTACACCACACAGAAACCGTCTTCACCATAGGCAACGGTTACCTGGGAATTAGGGGTAGCTTTGAAGAAGGTTATAGCCGGGCATTGCCAGCCACTTTAGTTCACGGAGTATATAACGATGTTCCCGTTGTCTACACTGAACTTGCAAACTGTCCAGACTGGCTGCCGCTAGCGGTAATCGTAGATGGCGAACGCTTCCGTCTTGACTCTGGCGAGGTGTTAAGCTACGAGCGACAGCTTGACCTGCGTCGGGGTATCCTCAGCCGCAGAGTACGTTGGCGTAGTCCCAGCGGTAAGACGATATTACTCAACTTTGAGCGCTTTGCCAGCCTAGCGGATCAACACGTGCTGGCTCTGCGCTGTGAAATAACACCCCTTGATTTTGATGGTTCGATCAAAGTTCAGGCTAGTATCAACGGCTATCCCGAAAATCAGGGTTTCAATCACTGGGAATTACTCGACCAGGGCGATACTCGATTCTCAAGCAGCAGAGAACGAGGCATTTGGCTGCACGTCCGCACCCGCAATTCCCGTATTGAACTAGGTATGGCTGCTGTACTGAAGCTATCAGGGGTAGCGGCGTTGGAATTTACCAATATTCCTGGCTATCCCACTTTGGAAACAACATTCTCCGGTGCAGCAGGACAGACTGTAACACTGGAGAAAATAGTAACAGTATTTAGCTCACGAGAGGTGAAAGAACCCGCCAAAGCAGCCAGAGACAAATTAGCGCAATTGCCTAATTACTCCGAGTTGCTAACTGCCCAAGAACAGGCATGGACAGAAGTATGGTCAAAAAGCGACATCGCGATCGAGGGGGACACCAAAGCTCAACTCGCTATCCGCTACAATCTTTTCCAGCTGCTTATTGCTGCTCCGCGTCATGATGACAAGGTCAGTATCCCAGCTAAAACTCTCTCTGGATTTGGCTATCGCGGTCATGTATTCTGGGATACAGAAATCTTCATCCTGCCCTTTTTTACTTTCACTCAACCAGCGATCGCACGTAACTTGCTGTCTTACCGCTACCATACGCTACCAGGGGCGCGGCGCAAGGCATCTCATTACGGGTATAAAGGGGCGATGTTTGCCTGGGAAAGTGCGGCGAGTGGTGATGAGGTGACACCCCGTTGGGCACTGCCTAACGATCCTTACGCTGACGATGTGCGGATTTGGTGCCGCGATCGCGAAATCCACATCAGTTCTGATGTTGTTTACGCCGTTTGGTACTACTGGCTGGCTACCTGTGACGGGGAATGGCTGCGGGACTACGGCGCTGAGATTATTCTGGAAACTGCCATCTTCTGGATCAGTCGCGTCGAGTGGGACAACAAAGCAGAACGTTATGAAATTCGGGACGTGATTGGCGCAGATGAGTACCACGAGTACGTGAGTAACAATGCTTTCACAAATCGGATGGTGCAATGGCATCTGGAGAAGGCACTTTTAGTATATGACTGGCTTTGCCAAACGTACCCGGCACGAGCTACTGAACTAGAGCAGAAACTACAACTCACTTCAAAGCAGCGATCGCGCTGGCAAGACATTGTTAACAATCTCTGGATTCCCTACGACCAATCAACCAAATTAATTGAGCAGTGCGAGGGATTTTTTCAGTTGGAAGATATCAACCTGGCTGAGTACGAACCGCGTACCATCTCTATGCAAGCCATTCTTGGCATTGATGGAGCCAACAAACGGCAAGTGCTGAAGCAGCCGGATGTGTTGATGCTGCTTTACCTAATGCGGCAATCACAGGAAGAGCCCTACAACGCAGAAACGCTAAAGAAAAACTGGGACTACTACGCACCGCGCACTGACATTACTTATGGCTCGTCACTTGGTCCAGCGATTCACGCGATTTTAGCTTCGGATTTGGACAAAACATCAGCTGCTTACGAGTATTTTATGCAAGCAGCAATGGTAGACCTAGAGGACGTTCGAGGCAATGCTGCTGATGGAATTCACGGAGCTTCTGCTGGTGGTATATGGCAGGCAGTAGTTTTTGGGTTCGGCGGGTTCCAAATAGTGGAAAATAAACCAGTGGCGAATCCACACTTACCCCCTAGTTGGACGCGACTGAAGTTCAAAATTCACTGGCGTGGCGATTGGCATGAGTTCGATCTGCGCCAGGGACAAGAAACTGAGGAGATCCCACTTGCTACTCGCTACTTTCCGGAAATCAAGGGAGTTATCTTTGACTTGGATGGCGTTCTAACAGATACGGCAGAATTACACTATCGAGCCTGGCAACAGATGGCAAACGAGGAGGGCTTACCCTTTGATCAGCAGGCTAACGATGCAATTCGGGGTCTGTCGCGTCGGGAGTCGCTGATGCGGATAGTAGGCGATCACTCCTTCTCGGAAGCCCAAATTCAAGCGATGATGGAGCGCAAGAACCGCTACTATCAGGAATTACTCGGTGAAATTGGACCAGAATACCTGCTGAGCGGAGCTGGTGAGTTATTGGACGAATTGCGAAAAGCTGGAATTAAAATAGCCATTGGATCGGGTAGCAAAAATGCGCGAACTGTGCTTGAGCGGTTAGGCATTACTGATCGGCTAGATACTATTTCCGACGGTGACAGTGTGCAGCGTTCTAAGCCAGAACCAGACTTGTTTCTGCATGCAGCTAGTCAACTGGGACTCGAACCGACGCAATGTGTGGTAGTAGAAGACGCAGCAGCGGGTATAGAGGCAGCTCTGGCGGCTGGTATGTTAACAGTGGGAATTGGGCCACCTGAGCGAGTTGGTGCAGCACACATTGTTTTACCTAGCCTAGAAGGAGTAACTTGGACAGACCTACGTGCTAAATTTGCTGCATTGACTACACGATAAGAAGAATGAAGAATTGAGAATTAAGAAAAAAGAAAATATTAGTTCTACATTCAACATTTCTGCATTCTCAATTCTTTCCTCTCGTTAGCTAATTGCTTTCCCTTGCTAAATATTTTTGAGCAAAATTCGCGCAATTATTGACCTATTGTGCTGTAGTTAATGATTTACCTGCCTTAGTCAACTGCTTCCCCAGCTTTTGAATAGCACCCTTAAAGCCTTTTGGAGCTTCAGATGAAATATCATTCGTATGTTCACCTACTTCAGTCAGAGCTTTAGCGATCGTTTCCGGCTTGGCATTGTCACGCTTGAGGACTTGCTTCAATCCCCTCAAACTCGTTGCCAGTTGTTGGTATTTCTCATCTTCTGCTTTATGTAGCAGGTTGTACCAAAAATCAATAGCACCTACAGCTTCTTCCGTATCGAGCGAGGTGAGTTCTTTGCCTTCTGCCTTTTCTAGCAAAACATCAATTTGCTGATGATACTCTTGATCTTCTGCCTTGGCTACCGAAGTACCAGCTTTGCGAATTTGCTTACCTAAACGCTGAACAGGTTGCTTCAAGTCCTTCTCAGTATTGTTAGAAAATTCACTAGTTTGCTCGCCAATATGAATTAAGGCCTCGCTGACTTCGTGGCCAGTTGCTTTACCGCTTTTGAGCAGCTTTTGGAGCTCTTTCAATCCGCTTGCCAGTTCTTTCACTTCCGGTTCTTTGAAACTGTGAAGGAAGTCGTACCAGCGCTCAACTAAACTGAGGGCGCTTTCAGCGTCAATTTCGCTGAAGTTACCTTCCATTGAGTGAAGCAACTCTTCAATTTCTTTATTTGCATCGAACTCAGGTTGGGTTTGCTTCTGCTTCTCTTCGGTCTCTTTTTTAGTTGCCATTGTAAGAATTCTTGAAGAAGTGTAAAGTTTACAAATTAAGCTTACAAAGCCATTGGTAGTCTTACCTCATTCTCAAGAGGCAAAACAAACAAGAAAAAGGCTCCGCAGGTAATTCAATAGAGAGAGGCTGCTAAGCAGTTGCTGAACTCCAATGATTGATAGACTCGTCTTTCTTTACTTGCGGTACGAGAATCGGTGATAGGGTTACGTTTAAAGATTTGTTATCCAACAGCAAAAATTTTTCTAAATTCTTTGATTACCCTTGAGAAGATAGAAGATAAGTAATCGCAAATGACCAATCGGCAAAGGAAGTTTTGATGAAGCGCAAGTATCCAGAGGTCTTCGCATTGGTGCCACGAAGCGGGATTGTCCTCTCAATCTTCCTCCTATCTATTGGCTTCAGCAGTATCCATACTGAATCTAACGCTCAGCCAATCACACAGGCAGTGCCAAATCAAGAGCTAGAGCAACTGCAACAACAGAGGCGAGTTCAAGAGCAGGTTCAAGCTGAGGCAAATCGCATCTTTAGCCGCACAATGACCCTGTTTAATATTTTGCTTGCCGCTCTAGCGTTGCTTCTTTTTGTGGCGATCGCCGCTTTGTGGCTGCTGCGACGGGCTGTGATTCAAGAAGTGGCAAACATTGTGCAAGCCCATCTCAATGAAGTGAGTGACTTGGAAAGCCAGATTGCCAGTGCCAATCATCAAGTCGAGAATATTCTCCAAGAAGCTGAGGACATTACTTCGGAATTAAACAATGAGGCGGAAGATTTTCAACAGGAGATAGCAGCCAAAAGAGAAAATATATCTCAGCTGATATCCGAACTGGCTCAGTCCAAACAACTTGCGTTGACAGAGTTAGAGGCCCAAATCAAAACTTCTCAGCAAGATTTAGCAAATTTAGCGTCTAAGTCTACGGCTCAACTGTCGGAATTACAACAAGAGGCTGAAAAGCAGCGAGATTTAAGCCTACAAAACTTGAAAAAATTAGAGTCTGAGTTCTCTCCTCAGCTTGTGGGACTACAGGCGGATGTTCAAGGACAAAAAAATGCCACTCTCCAGAATTTGCAACAATCAGCGTCGGAATTTAAGGTTCAACTGTCTAAATTACAACAAGACGCTCAAAAGCAACGAGATTTAAGCCTACAAAACTTGAAGAAACTAGAGTCAGAGTTCTCTCCTCAACTATTGGAACTACAGGCGGATGTTCGAGAGCAAAAGGACACCACTCTCCAGAATTTGCAACAATCAGCGTTGGAATTTGGAGTTCAACTGTCTACACTGCAAGTAGATGCTCAACAGCAAAAGGATGCAGTTTTCCAGAATCTGGAAACGTCGGAGACAAAATTCGCAAATCAAGTGTCTGAGTTACAACAAGAGGCGCAAAAGCAACGGGATTTAATTCTGCAAAACTTGAAAAAACTAGAGTCTAAATTCTCTCCTCAGCTTGTGGGACTACAGGAAGATGCCGGACAAAAAATTCAGCAGCAAAAAGATTTAATCCTGGAAAATCTTAGACAACTAGAGTCTGAGTTTGCTGCTCAAGTCTCGGAATCACAGTTAAGTGTTCAAACCCAAAAGGATCTAACCTGGCAGAATCTAGGAAAATTAGAAACTGAGGTTACTGCTCAACTTTCTATATTACAGTCGGATATTCAAGGTCGAAAGGATCTCACCTTGGAGAATCTGAAAAAATTGCAGACTGAGATTAGCGCTCGACTTTCTGAATTGCAGTTGGATATTCAAGGGCGAAAGGATCTCACTCTGCAAAACATGGAAAGGTTAGAGAACACGATGGCTGCTCAGCTGAGTGAAGTGCTGTCGGATGCTCAAACCCAAAAGGGGCAGCTTTTAAAGCAACTTGCTGAGATTTCACCGACAGCGATCGCCGAGGCGGCTTTTTCGGAAGTGTTAGAAAAAATACTGTCCCTAACAGAACAACTGGAACGCTTGAAATCTAACAATCCTCAGTTGTTTCTTAACCCAGACGATTATGTGAATCAGGGCCAGGTGTTGTTTTCTGAAGGGCATTATGCAGAGGCAATCGCCAGCTACGAGCAAGCTTTAAAACTACAGCCTAATCGCACTGACGTTTGGCAGCAGCACGGCATGGCGCTGTGGGAATTAAAACAGTATGAGGAGGCGATCGCCTCGTTTGACAAAGTGCTGGAACTTGAACCCGATGATCCTAACACCTGGTACCACCGAGGTCTGGCCCTGAAAGAATTACGACGCTATGAAGGTGCATTTGCCGCTTTTAACAAGGTCGTTCAAGTCCAACCTAACGACTCCAAAGCCTGGCTACAGCGAGGCATTATTCTGAGCAGATTGAAACGGTATGAGGAGGCGATCGCCTCCTATGACAAAGTAATTGAGATCAAGCCTGATTATCACGAAGCTTGGGTTGATCGAGGAGTGACACTGGGGAAGTTGCAGCGGCATGAGGAGGCTTTCCAGTCTTTTGACCGGGCTATCCAAGTTCAGCCAGATGATGCTGTAGCTTGGTTGAATCGAGGTCTGGCAATGCAAGTTTTAGAACGATATGAAGAGGCTATTGCAACATTTGACAAAGTAATTGAATTGAATCCTAATTCCTATAAAGCGTGGAACTACAGAGGCCATATCCTAGTTAACTTAGAACGGGATGAAGAGGCGCTTGATAGCTTTGATCGTGCTTTGAAGATTCAACCAAAAGCTGCCGAAGTTTACTACAACAAGGCGATCTGTTATGCCTTACAGGAGCAGGTTAAATTAGCAGTTAAAAACCTGAAGCAGGCTATACTGCTGAATCCGAAATATCGTGAAGAGGCGAGAACTGAGCCAGATTTTGAAGCGATCGCCGATGCTCAGCAGTTCTTGACGTTGATTGAGGGGTAATGGTATTAGGTAGTCCTACATAAGTAAGAATTCATTATCATAATGTACAAAATACTGGATGGCTCCAATTTAGTTGTCCAACTTTGCAGGAGTTGGACAAGGTTTCTCTGACCAAAAGGGGAACTCTTTGGCGCAATGTACAGTTGCATCGTTCAATTAAATTTGCCTTACCAGTCTTTTTACTGACGGCTCGATGCCGCTAGTAGGGGATTACTTGCTGATAAACAAACCAAAAGCTGGTGTAGCACAGTCGACGATATCCAAGCAATGAAGGAGCAAAGCTTGTCCTGCATTATCTAGTCTTGGATACCTTTTAGAGGTTTTGCCCAAATGTGACAAAATGGAGCAATAGGGAGAACAGAAAGTATTCCGCTTTTAACTGTACTTTTTAACGTCTTGATTTCCTCAGAGGAGTTCAACTTTTCATTTGCTCCAACTCTAATGATTGGAGATGTTTCTTGCTTGGACTTGCTTGTTAGCCAAAGCAAGAAAAATATAGACAGAAAATATAGATAAATCTCAATTGTTGTTGACGGCATTGTGTATTACTAATTTAATTCATGCTTTTATCTTGCCTAAAGTAACGTTACGATACCACTATGCAATTACTGAAATAATCAAAGTTACTTTTTCCCAAAAGCTAGGTAATTTTACGTACCTACTCTTTATAGGTGCGTCGTAAATTTATTACGAATCCGCTTGTGGTCTTAGTCAGGTAGGCTAACTTACAGGCGAGTAGTCGCATTTTAGGATTGTGTCATGAGAAAGCTTTACTTTTTAGTCCCTGGGACAGGTGGTAAATTTGCCTGTGGTGGTCTCTGGGCAGAGTTTAAAACACTGAATCTTGCTAAGCAAGTTTGCAGGGCTGATGTTGTGACTTACCGTCAACGAGAAAAAGGTACATTTTTCATAGACGACTTGCTAAAGGAAAAAAATTTAGATGATGTCATTTTTGTGATTAGCTGGGGATTTGATGTTGCTAAACTTGCCGCTAAGTTAAAGCACTATAATGTTGTTTACCATGCTCACAGTGCAGGTTATCGATTCCAACTTTCTCCGAGTATTCCAATCGTTACAGTTAGCCGAAATACAATGGGATACTGGGGGCAACAGTCACCAAATTCACTCATTTATTATTTACCAAATCACATATCTGATGAGTTTAGAAATTTAAGCTGTGAGCGGAATATTGATGTTTTAGTTCAGGCACGAAAATCTTCTGAATATTTAATTCACGAATTGATTCCAGCGTTGCAGAAGCAGTGTAATGTAGTAGTTGTTGATTCCTATGTAGACGATTTAGCGAGGCTGTTCAATCAAGCTAAAGTTTACCTTTATGACTCTGCTGAGTATTGGGCACAACAGGGGGTTAGTGAAGGATTTGGTCTGCAACCTATGGAAGCTTTGGCGTGTGGCTGTCAGGTTTTCTCCAGTGTCAACGGTGGACTATCCGATTATTTAGATCCTGGATTTAATTGTCATAAAATTGCTGAATATTCAAAAGAATATGATGTTCAACGCATCCTGAAGGTACTTGACTCTTCAGTATCTCTAACGCCTGATTTTTTTGTAGAGTATCGGGCGGAAAACATTACTAAGCGTCTCAAAACTATTCTGGATGAATTAAACAATTTTTTTGACCACAAAAAGCATCACCAATCTAATATCAAAAGTTTGACGAGAATGCGTATTGCGAAATTACTCACACAGAGGATCTTTAGCAAGCTAGAGGAGAGATTTCAGCGGTAACAATTAAATATTTATTATTTGTTGTAGTGGCGCGATGCCAAAGGCGGGCGAAGCCATCGCACTTTCCTAATCTCAATGACTTTGCAAAGATTGGAGAACTAAGATTTTGATAGAGTGCTTGTGGCGGCTTTGTTTAAACAGCTAATTTTCACCCACAATCACTATGTTGTGGCGATCGCGCTCCTTGGATATTACAGTGATCGCCTCACCAATGAGATACAGGAAAATCTCGCTAAAAAAGCTGGGGTA
Organism: Chroococcidiopsidaceae cyanobacterium; assembly: GCA_041748755.1. GTDB lineage: Bacteria > Cyanobacteriota > Cyanobacteriia > Cyanobacteriales > Chroococcidiopsidaceae > JAHHHE01. The sequence continues at coordinate 35,101 of JBGTCQ010000296.1, forward strand.
GAGGTCGCCCTTGGAATCTCGATAGCCTTGAATCTCAATAAAATAAATAGGTAAATCAGAGGCATAAGGAGAGGCATAAGGAGGCGGAACTTAAGATGCCATCAAGGCGAAAGCTGGTTTGCTTGACTTCTTGAGATGAAAAGCTGTAGGTTGATATTCTAGGTGAAAGGTTGCCGATAAGCTCGAACAAAATGGCAGGGTAGAGCTGGAAAAGCTGGTAAAACAGGCTGTCGGTACGCACTAGGCTGGTGGTTGCAAATAGTCGAAGTAGGACTTATCTTAAATTGATAATGAGCCAAGCGCAAACCTAATTTTATTCTGGAGTTTCTCTAGAGTAATTGCTTAGCTACAGTGATTTTGATATCTACCACCGCTACCGTAAAAAGCATAAGAGAGCGCATGTTTTTGCCATCTTAATCATTATTTCAAGCATTTGTATATTGCAGCGATCGCTTTACCGATACCAAGGGCGATGCCCCAAGGGGGCTTGCCCGAACGGGCTCGCACTTCTGATGTAAATTGTTGATTTGAGCGGTTAAATGTTGTGGCGATCGCTTTACCAATGCAAGAGCAAGCTCCCTCTCTTACCAGACTCATATTCACGCTACTGTCTTAGCGCACGTTAACCAACAAAATAGCCCTCTTTTGTCACTTTCCGAGGATAATGATAAAAGAAATGAAAGATAAAACTCTACAAAGCAGATAGGGCAATGGATGTAGAATTACAAATTCTAAAGCATTTGGCAAGAGATGCCCATCCAACGGTTACGGTCAT
>JBGTCQ010000297.1:0-9542 GCA_041748755.1 Chroococcidiopsidaceae cyanobacterium
GAGCCATTTATGCCAATAGTGCGCGAATTAGTCCGGACTTACCAAGCTTTTAGAAGTTACTCTGATGCCCAAATTCGTCAAATGGGTTTAACTTCTTCCCAGTTCGACGTGATTGCCACTTTGGGAAACACTCCTGGCATGACTTTTAACAAGCTAGCGGAAAAAACGCTGACAACCAAAGGTGAGCTAACAGGAATTATTGACCGTCTAGAGAAAAAAGGCTTGGTGCGGCGGGAAGTGCCACCAGAAGATCGTCGCAGTTTTCTTGCCGTGCTTACGCCAGCAGGTGAGCGAGTGTTTGCAGAAACCTTCCCCGCACATATTACCCATCTCAAGCAGCGCTTTGAACGCTTGGATACGCAGGAGTTGGAGCAGATCCAAGGGGCGCTAGAAAAGATTAAGAATTTGTTCTAAAAATTTCTGTTGAACTTGTTTACATACAAACAATATTAAGATATAGTACGTATTAGTACATTAATAAGGCAAACGTTAACTACAAAGGAGTAATGGGAGGTGAACTATGGCTTTGCAAGGAATTAACCATGTTGTTTTAAAGGTAAGAAACCTACGCACTTCTGACCATTTCTATCGAGAAATTCTAGGTATGCAGCGGGTAGGCGATCGCCCAGGAATGTGGTTTTATCATGCAGGCGGGCATCCCCACGATCTAGCTTTAGTGGAGATTGGAACCAAAGCCTCCTCTCCACAACTACACCAAACAGGACTGTTTCATCTCTGTTTTACTGTCAGCGATGAACAAGCCTTAAGTCAGCTGTACCATCGTTGCCAATCTGCCGGAGTTTCTATTTTGGGTACTGTAGATCACACAGTTATGCGCTCTTTTTATATCTCAGATCCAGATGGTCATGTGGTGGAATTTGGGGTGGATGTGCCACAGCAGGAATGGGCAAATTTACCAGATCCTTTTGCTATGGATTTAGCTTACTCGTTACCCAAGGAGAAAGTAATGTAAAAGAGCAAAACTAATTAATAGGGATTCTAGATTGTTATTGTTTACGCTACCAAATTACTGTTCACAAAATCATTAGCAGGAGGTAATGTATGACGCTGGGTATGTTGGTTGGTGGAAAATGGGTAACGGACTGGACTGAGAGAGATGCACAGGGAAGGTTCAATCGGATGCCGACACATTTCCGTAATTGGATTACAGCAGATGGTTCTAGCGGCTTTAAAGCAGACCCAAATCCGTTACCATCTCTATGTTTTCTTGGGCTGTCCTTGGGCGCACAGCACCGCAATTATGTGGAAATTGAAGGGACTTGAGGAAATAATTACGCTTTCAATTGTCGATCCGGTAATTAGTGAAAATGGGTGGGTGTTTTCCGATTATTTAGGTTGCATTCCTGATCCAGTGAACGGCGCTGCCTATCTTCGAGAAATCTATCTCAAAGCTGATCCAAACTACACTGGGTGCGTCACTGTACCTGGCGTTCTTTTAGTGATTGGACAAAAAACAACGTTAAACTTAGAGTAGTATTCGGGAACCGAAATTTGAAGAAGCGAGCTGGAGCGCCACGATTGTGATCGAGAAGGCTGTAGCAGCAACAGAAACCATCGAACCAGCAACGGCTGAAAGCAGCGATCGCGCACCCTCCGGCCCGCCAGTGTAGATCCAGCCCAATTCAGCAATTGCTCCAGACGCGCCTCTTCTGTCAAGTGTCAACATCGCCACTGCTAGCGCGATCGCACTTACCGCCATGATTGTCGGCACGAACCAGTAGCTGGAGTGGAGCGAGTCCCAAAATTTACCCAGTTTGATGTTTTTCATCTACCATCATTAGGATTTGCAGCGTGTTCGTTGTTGCCATCTCCTTCACTGCCGTTTCTTTGCAAACGCATTTCCGCAAGCCGCCGGAGTGAGCCACTGATACTACGCGGCTTTGGCACTTCTTTTTTGCCTGCTGGCCATCCTTCACGCTGACGTGAGCGATCGCCGTCTGTCTCCTCAGTTTGGTCATGAAACAATATCTGTCGAGTCGGATACGGCAAGTCGATCCCGTTTTCAACGTATAGCTTTTGCTTAATCGCAGAGAGTACCTTGTCCTGCGATCTGAGATCGTCGAGCCGTCGTGGCGGTTTAATCCACCACCGAGCGCGAATATTGATGCTACTTTCGGCAAGTTCCATCACCAGTACATCGGCAGCCGGATCTTTCAAAACCTCATCCACGCTGTAAATTGCTTCCAGCATCAGCTCCTTCGCCTTCTCAAGGTCGTCACCATAGCCGATACCAACGTCGTATTCTATGCGACGCGCATCAAAAGCGGTGTTGACTGTAACTGAATTAGTAAACAGCTCAGAGTTTGGAATGACAATGCGGCGACCATCGTAAGTCCTAATAGTTGTAGCGCGGGTTTGGATGTCTTCAACCGTTCCCTCAAAGTCTTTGAAAGCAATTTGGTCGTTGATTCGGAACGGTTCAGTTAACAGAATCAAAATACCAGCTAGGAAGTTTTGGAGAATATCGCGGAAGGCGAAACCAATTGCCACACCACTAATACCCAACAGTTGAACTAAATCTCCTGCTTTAAACGTTGGGATAACAATGGATAACGCGACAAATAGACCAACGAGAATGACAGTTCCTTGAGCTAAACGTCCTAGCACCATCCCCAGATTTCGAGCTTGTTGATGTCTGCGGGTTAGGCGTTTTACCACCCACTTCAGCCACCTGGCTATGAAAAAAAATACTACGAAAACAATCACAGCCAACGCAATGTTTGGTAGCAGTACGATCAGGCTGTTGATCATTCCCTGAATCTTATCTGATGCTGTTGCTACTGGATTCATGACACTCAGTGCTAATACAATTGAAGAATTACAAATGTTCGTTCCACGCCAAAATTTGATCCTAGTGTTCCATTATTCCTGTTCCCCCTTCATATGCTCAAAATCTTTCTCACGTTAAAAGTGGAACCTCAATAGATTCCAGTAGACCAGAAACGGAATGAAAGCCAATGCCGCCAGCGTAATCAAAGAGTAGTGCGTTAGCGAAGCGGCTCCTACGGAGCTTCGCTTGATGATTGACCAGTAATTATCTTTCCAAGCCAGTAGAGCAAAAATTGGCAATCCAACGGTCAGGACGGTTGCAATTAGTGGAATAAACAGTAAGGTAACTACAACAGTCGGTACTCCATACACAAGCTTCCAGCCGATTAGCCAGAGTGATAGGAAAAAGCCAACTAGGAACACTAGATTTAGAGTACCGACTAGACCCGCTAATGACCAGGCACGGTGCAACCGCCGCTCAACCTGAGAACGCTTTCCTCGCAAACGCCGAATAAAAGGGCGTATTGGCCAGATAATGCAGGCTGACAAGAAAACTACTGCACAAAAGCCAGCAATTCCTATCTGAACCCAGATCGTTTCATACCAGGGTATCCGCTCATAAGCTCCGATGATTGGCCAAATTGGATTAAACGCAAATGCAATCCGACCACTTCTATCTTCCCCAAAGGCAGTGAAGGCTTCGTCATCAACGCGCTGAAATAACAGAGGTTCTACAGGTACTAATCGGATCTTTGGAGAATTTCCTAAGAAGAAAAGACCAGGGGTACTAAGTAGCAAAGTACCATTGTCACTTTTCTTAATATTGATATGCTTAAACGGCGCAGTCAGCTTGGCAAAAGTATGGCGGGGATATTCTACGTCGCGGTAAGTGCCAGTGAAGCGATTCAGCTGCTCATTAGTAAGGGTAAGGGGTTTCTTGGGGGTAGGTTTCTTTACAACTGGAAAATAGCGGTCGAAAAACTGAGGAATGAGTTTTCCATGCACCCCATTGAAGTTGTTGGTTGCAGTGAAAATCCCAATATTTTGGTCGGGTAGTAGGGTAAGGGAGCTAGAGTATCCCCGCAAACTGCCTAGATGTTCGATCGCCCGAATGTTGTTTTCCAACCGTTCGTGAAACTCGTAGGCAGTACCAGGTAACAGAGGATGCTCGGTAAAGTGCTGTTCATGCATCAGCCGCACAGTATCTTCTTCTAAGATGCGCGAGTTTTCGTAACGACCATTTAGCAAGTGGGCAATCATAAAGTGAGTCATATCTGTTGCCGTCGTACTCAGTGCCGCAGCCGGAGCGATGTTGAGATACAGATAGGGAACGGCTTTAAAGCTGCCATTTTGATACTGATACCCTACAGCCAAGTCCGAAGCCAAAGCTGGCGGTGGTGGCTGGAGGAATGTGCTATGGCGCATCTCTAAGGGCTGGAAGATATTTTTGTCAATGTATTGGACGAAGGGGATGTTGGAAACTTGTTCTACCAAATAGCCCAATAAAGCAGTGCTGTGGCTGGAATAGCTGTATAGTTCACCTGGAGGATGCACAATCGGTGGCATCTGGTCAGCTAGGTAATCTCCCAGTGGTTCCATTTGGGCTGCTGTAGGAGCTGCGAGTCCGAGCCGTCGTACAGTGGTACCGTCGGTATGAGTCATTAACTGGGCAACTTTGGCTGGTTCAGGGTAAGGGTTTTTTAGTTGGAAATTCGTGAGGTACTTGTTAACAGGTGCATCCAGTTCAAGCTGTCCCTGCTCGTACAACTGCATTGCTGCTGTAGCTGTAACTAGCTTGGAGAGAGAGGCGACGCGAAACAGGGTTTTATCGGCGACAACTGGGATCTTTTTCTCCACGTTGGCATAGCCATAACCCTTGGCGAAAAATAATTTTCCATCTTTGACTACCGCGATCGCTGCACCAGCAGTATGAGACTTAGACATCTCCTCATTAAAGAATTTGTCTATGAATGCTGCAAATTCTTGCGGGTCATTTAATCCTGGTGCAGTGGGAGATGGGGTAATAGCTGGCTCTTGTTCAGGGTTTTCCTGCGATTGGCGCTCTAAAATTTGAAACTGAGCTGGGACTTTGCTTGCTAAACTGGGCAGCCCAGACAACAAAAAAAACAGGATAGCCAGAATTCCCCAATAAATTAACTTATAGGAATACCGGCGTTTTTTGCTCACCCTTCTTTCTTTGTAAGGCATTCTTTCTAACCTGCTGTAGCACTTAAATAAGTTTTTGTCGGTTAAGTTGCATATGTTAATTCAACAATTCCTGCTCAGGTTCCAACCCAGTATTGCTTTCTGTTGCTCCTTTAGAAGCCTGATAAATCATTGCCCCAAGCACAAAGATAGCCATGAGTACCACAAGTGAGCCAAAGACACGTATCAGTAAATTGCTAGGACGTGGATTTTTCATTAGTAACATCCAACCGAAAACAAATAAAGTTATGGGCAAAAATTGGGGATTGAAAGACAATAAAGCCGAAAGAATTTCCGGCTACAATAGTATGCAAATTCACGCTTCTACATAAGTGCAGAAGTCAGGAGGCAAAAGGTAGCATTATGCAAACGCTAAATTTTGGCTCCTAGCATCGTTCATCCCTAAAGTCCGGTGAAATTGTAACCAACTCCTATTAATATCCCTACAGCTGTTTCGTCGAGAAAAGCTGCATTCACAGCAGAACGTTGCCCTAGCATCCGTGCTACCTGTATCTATTGTTTCTGCTTGAGCAGACTACACCTCCCAGGAAGGCGAAACCTGCGGCAAGCTGCGCTAATGCAGTTACACTCAGCAAGACAGACTGCCGCTTAAAAAGAGGATTCATTTCACAATTTCTCGATAAACACTGGGTAAAAAATTTCGAATCCTCTTAAGCGCTGTTACTGACCTAACTTGCTTAGGTCAAGGTTAGGCGGCAGCAGGACTTCGTCAACTGCATGGATGATACCGTTAGTCGCTTGAATGTTCGGCTGAATTACACTCGCATCGTTTACGGCGATTTGATTGGTATCACGATTAACCTTAACGTTTAGACGGCTACCTTCAATCGTTCTCGCCCTTCCAGTCCTAAGTTCGTTAGAATTGTATTCTCCACGCAACAGATGGTACATCAAAATCCTGGTTAGTGTTTCTCTATTCTCCGGCTGCAATAACTTGTCCAAGGTGCCTTCAGGCAAAGCGGCAAACGCTTGGTCAGTTGGGGCGAAAACTGTAAAAGGGCCTCTATTTTGGAGACTTTCTGCTAACCCTGTAGCCTGTAATGCAGCAGTCAGAGTTGTAAAGGAATCATTAGACGCAGCAAGGGCAACAATGTTGCTAGGCGTGGTAGTTGTAGGTTGAGCAGTTTGAGTGTTTTGATTGTCGCTGCTGCTAGGTGTGGTAGTAGCAGTTTGAGTGTTTTGAGCATCGTCAGTAGTGCGACGCACAATATAGTTAGCTGCTGCCTCACTGCTAGCTAGGGGTTCCACCTGTCCCAACCGAACTAAAGCTTGATACAAATGTGCTGCCGCTTCCGCCCTAGTCAAAGGCATGAATGGATTAAGCACTCTTACATTTGGATAATTGACAACAGCATTGGCTTGTGTTCCTGCTGCTACATTATTGACGGCATAGTCCGGAATTAGTCCGGCATCTATATAGTAGGTTCTGACAATATCTGCGACAGAACCGCTAGGAGCCAAACCTAGACCATTGGTTAAAGCAACGATCGCCTGTACCTTGGGAATCGGATCATTTGGCAGAAACAAAGCACCAGGAAAGCCTCTCATAAATCCGGTTTCAAAAGCCTCCTCAATCGCAGATGCTGCCCAGTAGTCAGTAGGAACATCTGTAAATGCACTGGCATCTAACTGCCGAATTTGCTTCTGGTTAAAAGCTTTTTGGATCATTGCCGCAAATTCAGCGCGGTCTACAGGTTCATTCGGTTTAAATGTGCCGTCAGGAAAGCCAGTAATTATGTTTCTTGCGGCTAAGGCTTGAATAAATGGACGCGCCCAGTAATCAGGTGCAACGTCAGAAAAGTTAGTCGCTGCACTTGGAGTTGGAGAAGTTGGCGCTGGAGTTGGAGCAGTAGTCTGAGCTAAAGCTTGATTAGAAATCAGTATCGGGGTAACTGCACTGGCTGTTATTCCCACTAGCAACGCGACCTTACCCAATGACCAATGAAAGAAACTACGCATTAAAAATATCCTCCAAATGTGGGGCGATTTTTTCAATATCACCTTTGCACTAAACTTGCTTTATTTGGCTAATCTGCTCTGTAACAAATTCCACTTTATTTACAGCTTGCAGAAGTAGATGAATGTATCCTATTTTCCACTGTTTTAAAAATAAAAACAGGAAGTTAAGACGATAAACTTCAGTCTAATTAATAACTGAAGTCACTATAGCTTAAAGATAAGCTTAGATAGTGGAAAACTCGTGGAGCAAGCGGTTGTATCGCAAAAGCAAAAACAGAGGGAGATGATGCAGAGAGCCAGTAAAACACCAAGAAAGACAATCCAGGATATTCTATTGGGACCAACACTACCGCTACGCTGCAAAACCAGTTAAGCTAATATACCTTCAATTTGCATAATATGTGTGCTGAAACCTAAATCTACTATGAGTCAGGACGAAATTTAAATGACAATTAGCTTATCTAGTTAGTAGCAATGAAAAAACTGTAACCAGCAATGAATGCCCGAATAGCTATCTAAGATTGCTTGCCCTCAATGAGCCTCGACATTAACTCTACAACTCTACAGAAGTAATCGCCAGCAGCATCGCGCTTACTGTATATAAAGCTAGAGCGAATGTGCGTTTTGAAGTTTAGAATACATCAGCCAGACGCTTCGCCCGATCATCGTTGGCTGGTAGAAGCGTCACCAGATGTCAGCCAGGCAGAGGTAAGGAATTCCATAAGAGGTAGCACCAAAGGACGCACTGGGGAGTTATTTGACCAAGGAAGGAATGTAAGGACACCAAGAAAGACTAAGACTGAGATCCCTATAACTATGTGTGTAGTGTTTGGTGTCTGTCTACCTAAGCCTAGACGTAGGATTGTACCTAACGCTACACCTGCCATAATGGAGGCACTATCCCATAACCACGGTCCCCTAGACGCAGCTGCCGGATTTTGCTCGGCTGATCCAGTCAGCCATATAGTAGTAAAGCCAAAGAAAAAGATTGCACTAGTAATACCGATAAGAAGCATGAGCCTCCATTGCCTGCGATTCATACAGTTCACCTCTAACTTCGAGATCAGGTAACCCTGTGCCACATCTTTGCAGGCAAGCGCCTCCAGCCCCAGCATAAGCACCAAAGATTGCTGCAGCGCAGTAGACACAGCCAAGACCAGCTGTAATGGCGCACGCTACATTACAGACAACACCAAGAAATCCAATAATGTATAGAGGTACTCCGATATCAGACAAGCAGTTAGTAAGGCAGGAAAAAGCTTGGGCTATGATAACTAGGCTAGCCTGATCTGATGAGCTTGAGTTTAGCTCTTCTAGAAAGAGTTCCTTAATTGCCTGTCCTTGCGTAACAAAGTTTTGGTTGGGAAGACCACTAACAATTTGCCCTTGGTCATTGAAGGTGGCAGTAAATTTCAACTCGCCATTCTGCCAAAAGTTAGCCTCGTGACCAACAGGAGTGTCTTCAATGGTCCAAGCTACTGAACCCAAGAGCGTCCGTGTATTAATATCTACAATACCCACAAAAACACTGCCTGTCGAGTTGCCTCTGTACTTAAAGGGGACAGCGACAAAGACTTTGTCATCCCTCTGGATGACAAACGATTCTTGTGTGTCTTGGGCAAAGCCAGGTCCCAAGTATTTTTTTAAGTTTTTAAAGACCTCAGAGGATTTAACTACTGCTACGAGAGCCTTGGCATTTTCCTGGGGTAACTTAGACCACTTAGGTTTACCTTTCTGCCCAAGAAGAATTCCATCGCGAGGTTTGTCTTCCTCTAGGAGCGTTTTAGCGTTTAGAGATCCAAACCGCGTAACTAATAAACTACCAGCAAATCCAGCAAGCAGAGTAGTATATTTTAGGAAATTTCGTCTTTGAGAAGAAAACTCTTGTTTTCCAGCTGGTAGGTTCACTCCATACTGTCGAGCTAGATTATAAATCTTCCATGCTTTTTGAGGATACGGTGTTAAAGCTTGCTGAGGGTAAAGATATTAGTCTCCCCGCGACGCAAGAATCCCCCGACTTTAACAATTCGCGCGTAGCAAGAATTGTGTAGTCGTGGGGAGTGTCAATCTAGCTTCAGTAGTCTGAACCTTTTGTCGCAAGGTGATTAGTTCCAGTACCTAGGCCGGAGGCATTGACTTGGATAAAAAACCACGCCCACCATGTCGAGCTACTTCTACCCTGTCTGTAAAACTGTTCTGCGTGTGAAAACTAAAGTTGGTACGGGTGGCATTCGGTTGGACAATTCCATCAGCAGCGTCAAGCTGTCATTAGTGCCGTTACCGAGGTCGAGTAGGACTAGATCTGGATTAGAGGTGGCGATCGCCCTCCTAGCAGCAGCTGTGTTTATCGCAGTTTCTACTTGCATTTTCTGCTTAGCCGCTACTTTAACTAACGGCTCAATTAATTGAGGATCATCACTAACTATCACAGGACTTACGCAAGGGACATTTGAACGGACGGGCGCTTGAGTTGCTCAATCAGGTAGTCTGAGAACATTCCGTGCTTAATCTGATAGATCGTTCTGCCGCTCTGGTACGCGATTGTTTTGAGCCGACTCCAAACCAGC
>JBGTCQ010000298.1:0-2936 GCA_041748755.1 Chroococcidiopsidaceae cyanobacterium
TCGCTAATCTAGCCTTGAGAAACTTGAAGAACAGCTAGCAAGAGCTAAAATTTCTTAAATTCTCTGAAGAAGGCTTATGTGCCTCAGCCTAACTAAAGCGTCAGTTTTAGAATAGATAAGGCATAATAGTTCACAGAGAGTGGCTTCAGTAATTTTCATGGCTTCAAACAGCCATGTGCTAACTCCACTGCATTCGGTTACACTTTTGAAACCCCTAATTATATGCTCGTATCCCAGCATTCGAATTACCCAATCAGCAGTTTGAATAACCTGGAAGTTAATTCTCTTGGCCCCAGCAACATTGTCCCTATGGTCGTGGAACAATCTGGTATGGGGGAACGAGCCTTCGATATTTATTCCAGGTTACTAAGAGAGCGGATTATATTTCTAGGAACTCCAGTAGATGACACTGTTGCTGACTCAATTGTTGCCCAACTGTTGTTCCTAGAGGCTGAAGACCCAGAAAAAGACATTCAACTTTACATTAATTCTCCAGGCGGTTCAGTAACAGCAGGAATGGCAATCTATGACACAATGCAGCAGGTTCGTCCTGATGTTGTTACTATTTGTTTTGGATTAGCTGCTAGTATGGGAGCGTTTTTACTAACAGCAGGAACAGCTGGTAAGCGGATGTCTCTACCCAGTGCCCGGATAATGATTCACCAACCGCTTGGTGGTGCTCAGGGACAGGCAGTAGACATCGAAATCCAAGCCAAAGAAATTCTCTATCATAAACGTCAGCTGAATGAGTTGTTAGCTCATCATACGGGTAAGCCGTTGGAGAGGATTGAAGCCGATACTGAAAGAGACTTCTTCATGTCAGCCGCGGAAGCAAAAACTTATGGTTTGATCGATCAAGTTATATCTAGGCAAAATCTTCCGAAGGCGGGCGAACAAGTCACCGTAGTTAAATAAGAGGCAGGTATGTCAAAGTACGACTCCCACTTAAAATGTTCTTTTTGCGGCAAATCTCAAGAGCAGGTGCGTAAATTGATTGCCGGCCCGGGAGTCTACATCTGTGATGAGTGCGTTGACTTGTGTAACGAAATTCTAGACGAGGAGTTACTAGAGGCAAATACTGCTACATCCCAACAAGCATCCCGCTCAGAAACTCCTCAAAAGCGGCATAATCGCTCGGCAAATCTAGCGTTGAATCAGATTCTCAAGCCGCGAGAAATCAAAAAGCATTTAGACGAACATGTTATTGGTCAAGACGAGGCAAAAAAAGTTTTATCGGTTGCAGTTTACAACCATTACAAGAGATTAAGCTTAGTCGAGTATAAGACCAATGGCAAAGCAGCGACAGATGATGCAGTAGAGCTGCAAAAGTCAAATATTCTCTTAATTGGCCCGACTGGTTGCGGTAAAACACTACTAGCCCAAACTTTAGCGAAAATTCTGGAAGTACCATTTGCTGTAGCGGATGCAACTACGCTTACGGAAGCCGGTTACGTTGGGGAAGATGTAGAGAATATATTGCTGCGGCTGCTTCAAGTCGCCGATCTGGATGTCGAGGAGGCACAACGGGGAATTATTTACATTGATGAGATAGATAAGATTGCGCGTAAGAGTGAAAATCCTTCGATTACGCGCGATGTTTCCGGTGAGGGTGTGCAACAAGCCCTGCTGAAGATGTTGGAGGGAACGATCGCCAATGTGCCGCCCCAAGGAGGACGTAAACATCCGTATCAAGATTGTATTCAAATTGATACGAGCAATATCCTATTTATCTGCGGTGGTGCCTTCGGTGGCTTGGAGAAGGTGGTTGAGCAGCGCACTGGCAAAAAATCAATGGGCTTTATTCAACCTGGCGAGAGCCAGTCGAAAGAGAAGCGCACGGCAGATGTTTTAAAGTACATGGCACCAGAGGATCTGGTAAAGTTTGGCATGATTCCGGAATTTATTGGGCGAGTGCCAGTAACGGCAGTAGTCGAGCCGCTGGATGAAGAAGCGCTGGTGGCGATTTTGACACAGCCCCGCAGTGCTTTAGTGAAGCAGTACCAGAAGCTGCTGAAAATGGATAACGTACAGTTAGAGTTTAAGACTGATGCCTTAAGAGCGATCGCGCAAGAAGCATATCGGCGAAAAACTGGTGCTAGAGCGCTACGTGGGATTGTGGAAGAACTGATGCTGGAGGTAATGTACGAGTTACCATCTCGTAAAGATGTTGCTAACTGCACAGTAACGCGAGAGATGGTGGAGAAGCGCTCAACCGCAGAATTAATTGTGCATCCATCCTCACTACCCAAGCCTGAATCTGCATAAAATAGTCATTAGTCAATAGTTCTTAGTCATTAGTTAATAAACGTTTGCCCATTTTCCATTGCCAATGACTAATGACCAATGACCAATGACCAATGACTAATGACAGATGGCTTACATTCCAGTTCGTGGCGTTGAACATTATTACGAGTGGATTCGGATACCTGACTCTGGCTTGGAAGTGAAGCCAGTAATGGTATTTATTCACGGTTGGGCTGGCTCGGCTCGGTATTGGCAAAGTACTGCTAAGGCGCTTTCGGAGCAATTTGATTGTCTGCTTTATGATATGCGAGGGTTTGGGCGATCGCAGGGCAATTCACCCTTGCCCAAGGATAGTATTGCTGTAGCAGATGCGCGATCGCCAGAGGAACAATCAGAGGCGATGGCCGAGTTGACTTATGAAATGGAGGAGTATGCTGGAGATTTGGCAATGCTCCTAGATGCGTTGCAGTTACAGCGAGTTTATCTTAATGCCCATTCAATGGGAGCATCTGTTGCCACATTGTTTCTCAACCGCTATCCAGCACGGGTGGAACGAGCGATTCTAACCTGTACTGGCGTTTTTGAGTACGACGAAAAGGCGTTTGCAGCCTTTCATAAGTTTGGTGGCTATGTAGTCAAATTTCGACTCAAATGGCTAGACAAAATACCTTTTGTTGATCAGATGTTTATGG
>JBGTCQ010000299.1:0-11327 GCA_041748755.1 Chroococcidiopsidaceae cyanobacterium
TCGCCTGCATCACTTGAAGATACTTCTGCCTTTAATTACAACAATCCTCGCTTACCACTGGGTCGCACTGTCATCCAATTAGTTTTGGCTTGTGCTAAATTCTCCTGTGAAATTTTGGCACCAGTGAGATTAGCTCCACACAGATTGACTCCCTTGAGATTAGCCTCGTTAAGGTCAGCATAGCTGAGGTCTGCGCCTCGTAAATCCACGCCTTCTAAATCAGCATGGTTCAGGTAAGCCTTAATCAAGTTTACGTCCCTTAAATTCGCCCGTTTGAGACTAGCCTGGCTAAAATCGCTACTACACAGATTAGCTTTCTGTAAATTCGTTCTATCGAGTTTGGCAGAACGGAAATTCACTCCTGATAAATCGACCTGTTGCAGGTCGAGCATACTCAAGTCGTGTAATGCAAAATCGCGCCTCCCCTTGACATATGCCATCAGTAAACCATCAGTATCTAATTTACGAACAACGTTAGGCTTTTGTCCTGGAGAACCGGAAGTTTTTAGGGCTGTTGCCGTAGTTTGTTTAGTTGCCACAGCTTGGTGGGTTGTTACCCCCCTTGGTACATTAGTCGCCGCCGCTGAATTGGCTCGTCGCGCCCGAATTGCTGCTGCAACTTCAGCAAAAGACTTGCCGGAGGCACCATCTGAAGCGCTACTGGGGTTAGCAGCAGCAACAGATTTTACTTTGTTGCCAAGTCGCTTTTGACCACCAGAAGGTTGAGTAGCCATACTCTTAGCCAAACTTTCCAGGTAGGGTTCCATCTCAAGTGCTTTGAGGACTTCGTCAGCCGATTGGTAACGATGTCGAACCGATCCCTCCAGCATTTTCTTTAGAACGTCTTTTAAGTGATTACTGAGCTGAACTTTATGCTCCCAGAGCATTTCACCAGTTAAGGAATTGTATTCGAGATCTTTAGGAGATTTGCCAGTCATTAAGTAAATGCATGTCACTCCCACTGCATAAATATCACTTGCATAAACTGGGCGCAAGGCGAGCTGTTCTGGAGGCGCAAAACCAGGAGTTCCAACTGCGAAAGCTGTTAAGGCTGTGTGTTCCGATTGGCTCGTCGTTGTCTGAGTAACTTGGTCTTTAACAGCTCCAAAGTCAATGAGAACGAGTTGGCAATCTTCAGAGCGGCGAATCAGGTTAGCTGGTTTGATGTCTCGGTGAATCACCTGCTGGCCGTGGATGTATTGCAGCATTGGTAGGATCTCACTCAAGAATTGCTTGATTCCTGCTTCGCTAACTGGACCAGAGCGTTTAATTTCCTGCTGCAACGTCAAGCCACTGACATATTCCTGAACCAAGTAAAATTGTTCATTGTCTTCAAAGTAGTCCAGTAATCGTGGTATTTGGGGATGACTGCCCACTTTGCCCAGGGTTTTGGCTTCTCGCTCAAACAATCTTCGCGCCATTTGCAAAACTTCTGGTGCGGTTGCCGCAGGGCGCAACTGTTTGATTACACAGATGGGTTCACCAGGCAAGCTTACATCCTGCGCTAAAAAGGTAGCTCCGAAGCCACCTTGGGCCAGAGCTTTGTTCACGCGATAGCGATCGCGCAACAGTAGCAAAGAGCCACAAGACTGACAATGTTCGCTGTTGGGCTGGTTTTCGGGATTGGGACAGATCGGATTTAAGCAGTAGCTCATGAGAGCGTCAACTCGCTGGCGGGAGGGATCACTGGGAGCATTGCACCCTATCTAATTATTTAGATAAAAAGCAACAACCACCTCGTTGTTTTTACTGAAAATTGTTGGCATTGCTAAAGTGGGATTTGTAATGAAATTGTCAGACTTCACCCCCTCACCCTCTTCTTCGGTAAAATAGTCTGGCTGACATCTGAACAAGCACACTTCATGCGGATCTCTATTAACTGGCTGCGAGAACTGGTCGATTTAACACTCACGAAGTCAGAGGAAGCCCCGTCGTTGCACGGCGGGGTCTCTCTGACCCCAGAAGAATTAGCAGAAACCCTCACAATTGCTGGGTTCGAGGTAGAAGACATTGAAGACCGTCGCACTTGGGCAGCGGGCGTTGTCGTGGGAAAAGTGCTTGAGTGTCAACCCCACCCCAACGCGGATAAATTGAGTGTCACAAAAGTCGATATTGGGGCGGCTGACTCTGAACTACTAAACATTGTCTGTGGCGCTGCCAACATCAGGGCAGATATTTATGTACCAGTAGCAACCGTAAATACTTACCTACCCAAGGTTGACCTCAAAATTCGACCAGCGAAACTACGAGGCGTTCGTTCCGAAGGCATGATTTGTTCTTTGGCAGAATTGGGTTTGGCAAAAGAATCAGCTGGGATTCATATTTTTGAGCAACAGAATATCCTTGAGGGTGCAGATGCTCGACCGCTCTTGGGTCTAGACGATGTGATTTTAGATGTGACGGCAACAGCGAATCGAGCTGATGCTCTGAGTATGGTAGGCATAGCACGGGAAGTAGCAGCCCTGACGGGGGCAACGGTGAGACTCCCAGAACCAGCTGAAATATTTATTCCAACTGGGGCAGCTGATTTAGCGGTAAAAATCTTGCAGCCACAGGCTTGTCCCGCATACATTGGTACGGTGATTGAGCAGATTAAAATTGGTCCATCTCCTAACTGGTTACAACAAAGGTTACAAGCAGCTGGGGTGCGACCGATTAATAATGTAGTCGATATTACTAATTACATCCTGCTGGAATGGGGTCAACCGCTGCATGCCTTTGACCGCGATCGCTTGCTTGCTAAAATTAATGACGACACGCTCACAATCGGTGTCCGCTTCGCCCAGTCTGGGGAATCGCTCAAGACGCTGGATGGTCAGACACGCACCCTGTCACCACAAGCCTTGCTGATTACCGCCAATGACCAGCCGATTGCTTTGGCTGGGGTGATGGGAGGCGAAGAAACCGAAGTTGATGACCGCACGAGAAGCCTAGTTTTAGAAGCTGCGCTATTTGATTCTGTTGCAATCCGCCGCTCTGCCCGTAGTCTGGGTTTACGCACAGAAGCATCTGCTAGATACGAGCGCGGTGTTAATTCTGCTGAGTTAGAAATAGCTTGTCGTCGTGCCTTGACGCTGCTTAATCAGCTGGCGGAGGGAATTGCTAGTAATCAGCAGATTGCTGACACTAGACCTGATTCAGTCACCTTGACGCGCTCAATTGAATTGCGTCTAGATCGAGTTAACCAGGTCTTAGGACCAATAGACTTGGAAGACGCAACTGGGGAACTGCAACCTGAAGATATGCAGCGGATTCTCACTGCACTGGGATGTCAAGTAACTCCAAGTCGAGAGCAAGAGGGGGTTTGGCTAGTAACAGTGCCAACCTATCGTCATCGGGACTTAGAGCGGGAAATTGACTTAATTGAAGAAATTGCCCGTCTCTATGGCTACGACAAGTTTTGTGACACCTTACCTGACAAGACAGAACCTGGTTATCTTTCGGTGGAACAGCAGCTGACACGTCAACTGCGAGAAGCTTTCCGGGCAGCGGGCTTGACGGAATTGATGCACTACTCTTTGGTGAAACCAGGGGAAGAAAGACAGGTAGTGCTGGCCAACCCTTTATTGGCAGAATACTCGGCTCTACGGACAAATTTAATATCTGGCTTGCTTGATGCGTTTCAGTACAACTTAGAGCAGGGAAATGGTTCCCTTAATGGCTTTGAAATTGGTCGGATATTCTGGCAAGAAGAGGAAGGGTTGGCAGAAGCAGACGCTCTGGCAGGCATTTTAGGTGGTGATCCAATCCAAGGAAAGTGGATCAAGGGAGGCCGTGACCAACCCATGACCTGGTTTGAAGCTAAGGGGGTGCTAGAAGGTGTGTTTCAGCGACTGGACTTGACGGTTGAGTATCAACCCACCCGCCAGGATGAGCGGCTGCACCCAGGACGTACAGCGTCTTTATGGTTGCAGGGCAATCGACTGGGAACATTTGGGCAAGTGCATCCCCAGCTACGGCAACGACTAGGCTTGCCTGATGCAGTCTATATTTTCCACCTAGATTTAGATGTGCTATTGGATTCGTTAGATCAAGATGAAATCCTCGTCCCTCGGTTTCACCCATATTCCACCTATCCAGCTTCACCTAGGGACATTGCCTTTTTCGCCGCAATTGAAATTTCTGTAGCTGAATTGAAAAGAGCAATTACTCTGACGGCAGGAGATTTACTCGAATCTGTGGAATTGTTTGATGAATATCGCGGGGAGAACGTCCCAGATGGGCAACGAAGTTTGGCCTTACGGTTGATTTACCGTGCTAGCGATCGCACTCTCACTGATGAAGTCGAGCCAGTGCATCAAAAAGTACGAGAAACTCTAGTTGAAAAATTCAACGTTAATCTCAGAAGTTGATTAATTTTTGCCTATTCATTTTTCATTGTTTAACTACATCACAAAGGATAGCGGAAACATTAATGTCCAAATACATAATGTGGGGAACTTACTGTGCAGATGTGCTGGAAAAACGCACGCCCTATCGTCAAGCGCATCTAGATGGACTCGCTGCTCAAAAAGAAGCGAAGATACTGATTACTATTGGTCCCACCAAGGATTTAACCAAAGTATTTGGCATTTATCAGGCAGAAACTGAAGCAAGTGTACGTCAGATAATTGAAGCTGACCCCTACTGGCAACATGGTATTTGGACAGAATACGATGTACGTGAGTGGATTCAAGCTTTTTGATGCTGCTTTGATATTTTGATTTTAAGTAGTTAAAATTCTAGAATTTTGTGGCGCGCGTAGCAACTTTATGTTATGATTAATCTTATAATGGGGATCCTAACTCAAGTTTTAAAAGCGCACAGATTTCTATTATTACATAATATTTTAAAAAAATCAAAAAGTCAAACTCAAAACGTTAAATATAACTAAATATTTATTGTTTTTCTTAACTTTTGTGAGTAGTGCTGGAAACTCGGAATATGGAAGAAAT
This sequence comes from Chroococcidiopsidaceae cyanobacterium, assembly GCA_041748755.1. Lineage (GTDB taxonomy): Bacteria > Cyanobacteriota > Cyanobacteriia > Cyanobacteriales > Chroococcidiopsidaceae > JAHHHE01. The sequence continues at coordinate 4,935 of JBGTCQ010000299.1, forward strand.
TCAGATTGCCTACACTGGAAGTCAACATCGCTCACATTAAGATGATTTGCCATCACCTGTGAAGGAATATGCTCTCAAACTTGGTAATCTTAAGCCATTTTGTAAGCGAGTAAGGGCATTCTACACAGAAGCAGAGACAAAAGCATGTCCAATACAACTGCAAGAGATAGTATAAGCGATTACTTCAGCTATTAGCTGGAATTTAAGTTCCAGGCGGGTTACGTTGGAACTAATTCGATTGACAAAAAACTAATAGCTAACAACTCATCTTCCCCACTGAAAAATTGCTGCTCCCCAAGTCAAACCAGCACCGAACCCAGAAGTGGCAATGATGTCACCTATTTTAATTTGACCCTGTCGCACGGCTTCATCAAGGGCAAGAGGAATTGAGGCGGCGGAGGTATTGCCATAGCGGGCAAGATTACTGATAACTTTATGAGGTGGAATATTTAGACGCTCAGCTACAGCATCCAGAATGCGTTGATTAGCTTGATGTAATAGCAGCCAGTCTACTTGCTCAACGCTAATTTTAGCTCGAAATAGTGCTTTATCAATAACTTCTGGCACTCGTTGAACGGCAAAACGGTAGACTTCTTTGCCATTCATAGTAATCGGTTGATAAGTACCCTTACCAACATCAACGCCTGGGATAAGTTGTTGGGATCGAGAATTATAGGCAAGGTTAAGACACTGGTTTTGAGTGCCATCACTACGGAGCTCAAATCCTAGCAAGCGATCGCTTTTACTTGCCTGCATTACTACTGCCCCAGCGCCATCTCCAAATAGGACACAAGTGCGGCGATCTTCCCAGTCCACCCAGCGAGAGAGCAGATCCGCCCCAATTAACAGCACGTTTTGGTAGACTCCGGTTCTGATGTATTGGGCAGCAGTGACAAGTCCAAACACAAAACCAGAGCAAGCCGCTGTTAAATCAAAGGCTACTGCTTTGGTTGCTCCTAACTGCGCCTGAATTTGGCAAGCACTGCCAAATAAATCATCAGCGGTTGAGGTTGCCAGAATAATTAAGTCAATATCTGCTGGTGTAATTCCAGCCATAGTAATTGCTTCAGTTGCCGCAGCGGTTGCGATCGCACTTAACGACTCTTGCGCCGTTGCTAATCGCCGCGAACGAATCCCAGTCCTTGAAGCGATCCATTCATCTGATGTTTCAACCAGTTGACTCAGAGCTTGATTATCCAGCCTCGTTGCTGGTGTCGCCGAGCCACTCCCCGTAATTACTACCCCTGAATTTTGCAATATTTTTCTCCAAAAGTGAGAGGGAAGGACAATAATAATAGTTTTGAGTTTTGAGTTTTGAGTTTTGAATTAAAGAAGTTTAAGAATATTGAATTTAAAACTTTTTAACTTCTTATAACTAAGAACTCAAAAACTAAAACTCATAATTACTCTTGACTCCTCACTTCACTATTATTAATAAATGATCGCTTACCGCCTTGTTGGAACTGAATTTGTTCCAGTACCTTGTTATCAACAGCTTCCTTTGCCAAGCGAATCGCATTAAAGATCGCTGGCGCTTGAGAGCTACCATGACTAATAATACAAATTCCTGCAACGCCTAATAGCAAACCTCCTCCATGTTCTGCATGGTCTATCCGCTGCTTAATCCGCTTTAGGTTCGGTTTTAACAGGGCAGTACCTAGCTGACCTTGCAATCCTTGGGGTAACTCTTCCCGCAGGATTTGAATTACCACTTCGCCTACGGCTTCAGCAAACTTCAACAAAACGTTGCCTACAAAGCCATCACAAACGATAACATCGAAGCGACCGGAAAGAACATCACGACCTTCAGCATTGCCAATAAAGGAAACTTGGGGATTTTCTTGGAGTAATTGGTGGGTACGGACAGCTAAGTCATTACCTTTAGAGTCTTCTTCACCAATATTTAAAAGCCCTACTTTGGGGTCTGGGATACCCAACACGTACTGACTGTAGATCGTCCCCATCAAGGCAAACTGGTCTAAAAACTTGGGACGACAATCAACATTCGCCCCAACATCGAGAACCAGCACTGGTTTATTCGCAATTATTGTGGGAAAAACTGCACCAATGGCTGGGCGGTCAATTCCCCGCAATCGTCCTAAGCGGAGGAGTGCTGCTGCCATCGCAGCGCCAGAGTGACCCGCTGAAACTACAGCATCTGCCCGTTTTTGCTTTACCAAATCCATCGCCACATTGATTGAAGCCTTAGGCTTACGTTTTAGACTGCTTAACGGCTCCTCATGCATTTCAATCGTGCCTTCAGCAGGAACAATTTCCAACTGACCTAAATTAGTTTGCGGTAGAGCAGCTTGAATTTGCTGGCGATCGCCCACCAGCAATACTTCTACACCCAATTCCTCCCGTGCCCGCAGTGCGCCAGTAATAATTTCGGCGGGGGCATGATCCCCACCCATAGCGTCAATTGCGATTCGTGCGCGAGTCGCTCCCATTGATCAAAGTTGTAGAAACCTTACAAATTCTACCAGAAGAAGGGGTTAGGGTTTAGAGATCAGGGGTCAGGGAAAAGGAGAGTATATGATAATTAACTGGTTGGAAGCATTAGAAATTCTAGCTATAGTACCGTGAAGGAAAGGCACAGAATGCTGCAACTATTTGGCTCAGGGCTAATTTCTTTGTGGCTGGATATGGCTGGGGTACACGCTAAGCCTCTGGATGCCTTGGATTTGACGTTGCATCGCCCTGGGTTAGTCCTCGCTCCTGATCCAAATCCAGCTGCTGTGACTACAGTGCAGCAATATCTCAAGGAACTGGCAGCTTTGGGGCTGGTAACGGCGGATCAAGGCATCTGGATTCAGTCGGGACCGATACTACTGGCTAACAACTACGGTACAGTTCCCTTACCTGCTGCCTCGTTGACTAAAATTGCGACATCTTTAGCCGCTTTGAAGACTTGGGGACCCGATCGCCAGTTCGAGACATTAATTAGTGCGACGGGACCAATAAAAAATGGAGTTTTACACGGCGATTTAGTTATCCAAGGCGGTGGCGATCCGTTTTTTGTCTGGGAGGAAGTCATCGCGCTTGGCAATAGCCTCAATAAGGTAGGGATTAACCGCGTTATCGGGAATTTGGTAATTACTGGCAATTTTGCCATGAACTATAAAACTGATCCGGTAGAAGCAGGGCAATTAGTTAAGGAAGGGTTAAACGCCGCTAGCTGGACAAATACTGCTGCTGCTCAATATTTGACACTGCCTCAAGGTACACCGCGACCTCAAGTAGTTATTTCTGGTTCTGTCCAAGTAGGGACGTTACCCTTTGAAGATGTGAATGGCGTAGACAACTTACTATCCCCTAAACAAATCTTGCTACTGCGTCACCGCTCTTTGCCTCTGTCCCAAATTCTTAAGGAAATGAACGTTTACAGCAATAATGAAATGGCGGAAATGCTGGCTAGTTCGCTAGGGGGAGCGCTAGAAGTGCAACAAAAAGCTGCAATAGCCGCCTTTGTGCCTCAGACAGAAATTCAGTTAATTAATGGTTCTGGACTAGGAGTGGAAAATCGGATTTCACCTAGAGCAGCTTGTGCAATGTTGATGGCGATTCAACGGGAATTATTACCCCATCAATTAAGCGTGGCTGACTTGTTTCCAGTGGCGGGGCGCGATCGCCGTGGCACGATGCAGACAAGGCATATTCCAGCTGCTACTGTGGTCAAAACTGGAACTCTCAACGATGTCAGCGCTTTGGCAGGAGTCATGCCTACACGCGATCGCGGTCTAGTTTGGTTTGCAATCCTCAACCGAGGTACAGATTTAGGAGACTTACGCGCTAAACAAGACTCTCTGCTGCAACGTCTTTTGCAGCAATGGCGAGTTCCCCCCACACTTCCCACCGCCCTAACTCCTCATTCAGTAGGCAGCAATTCAAGTCAACTGGGTGCAGCAAGTCGTAACGAAATCCTTTAATTTCAGCTTTGTAAATTTTTACTTTCTGAGGTTTTTATAATAGGCATATAAATTTAAAACTGGTGGGTGCATCCCTCTTTGGAAATACCTGGCGATTAGAAATCGCGGTTACACAAACCAAGTCCGCCTGCGCGGACTGATACCAAATCCGATAAATAGACCCCCTTTATCAAGTAAGCTGGAGAAATGACTAGAAAAGCTCATCTTGAACCCCATTTATCCAGTAACGAACTCAAAATTTGACCAATTATCATTGGTGGCCGCAGCCCAATACTTTAACGACCGGAGCAAACCCCTTTTTATACAGGTGGCAGTAAACCCGGATTTAGTATGATTCATTATTAGGCTATTTTTATAGGGAAGATTCCCCAGAAATAGCAGCATAGGTACATGCCTGTCCGTACATAGTGTGCGAAACCGAATAAGGACGCTCGTACTATGGAAGTCGCCACCTCTATAAGTCAGGGTGATCAACTAAGCACTGAGGACTAATGACTAATGACTCTCGCGTAGCGGCAATTAGGGGTAAATTCGGAATGGATAAAGCTAGCTGGTAGAGTTGGCGACGGGGAAGAGAGGTTGCTTTTGCTAGCTGGCGGCTGGCTTGCGATCGCGATATTCCCTGAGCCATAATCTGTTGCAACTCTGCAATTAATTCTGCTTCTGACAATTGCGGTTCAACTAGGGGGAAACCAGCAACCACCAGGGTATATTCGCCTTGAGGTTCACGCTGGGTATAGTGAGTAATCGCATCCCCAATTCTGCCTCGCCAAAATTCCTCGTGTAATTTAGTTAATTCCCGTGCCAACACAATCTGCCGTTCACCCAAGACTTCTGCTAAGTCTTGCAAAGTTTGCCGTAGTCGATGAGGAGATTCGTAGAAAATTATTGTCCGGGCTTCTGCTTGAAGAAATTCTAAGCGCTCCTGCCTAGCTTGATTTTTAGTTGGTAAAAACCCTTCAAATACAAATTTCTCTGTTGGTAACCCAGCTGCACTCAGCGCCGTAATTACCGCACTAGGACCAGGAATAGGAACTACTAGTATCCCAGCCTCAACACAGGCTTTAACTAGCTCATATCCGGGGTCAGAAATTCCCGGCATTCCCGCATCAGTAACGAGAGCGATCGCCTTTCCACTACTCAACTGAGCTAACAATTCCGGGACACGGCTAGTGCTGTTGTGGTCGTGGTAACTCAACTGCGGTGCCGTAATCTGAAAATGTTGTAACAGCTTACCCGTGTGGCGCGTGTCTTCAGCTGCAATTAAATCCACTGTTTTCAATATCCGCACTGCCCGGAAGGTCATATCTTCCAGGTTCCCAATGGGGGTTCCTACTACGTACAGTGTTCCTCGTTTTGGTTCGGTCTGCATCCTTTTGCCGGAATCTACAACTTTAAACTTAGCCTCCCTTGCTGACTTCTGCAAAAAGCTATCAATAACCAATCTTCAATCTCACCGTGGGTAGTGTTTTGATTGGTAAGTAGTGCAGTGTTGAAGGAAGTATATTTGTTGAGCAAGTCTTTAGAATTCATATTGAATCAACGTGAATAACTGAAAATAATTACACTAGAATTTATGCTTAGAAGTAGTCACGTTTAACGGTTGAATTGAGCCACCGCAGATAACCTTGAACATCCCAGCAAATAACTTCTCGGCGGTCGGTTCTAACGATTTGTTAGCCCGATTGAACTTCATCCTTCCGTATTACTCAAATTAAAGTTTACATTTTCATAAATATCTTCAACTGTCATTTCGATGTTTATTGAAGTAAACACTATCTTCTCAGCCTCAGATTCATAGGCTCGAAATAACCACGAATTTCCCTCCGTCTTCGTATACTGTTCAAACCCAGCCTCGTACTGATTAATCAATACATATTCCTGAAACTCTGGAATGGAACGGTAATAACGAAATTTATCGGTACGATCATAATCTTTTGTCGATTTTGATAGAATCTCGACAATTAAGTAAGGATTCAAAATCGTATCTGTACGTTGATCTTGAAAAACTGGTTCACCTTGTATTAAAAATACATCTGGATAAGTATATTGTCGATGCTGAGGAATCCATAACCGTAAATCACCGATGTATGGCTTAAAATCTGTTTTGCGAAGCATGAACTTCAAAAAAGCATAGATATTGCCTGCAATTTGGTTGTGATTGATCGATCCACCCGCCATCGGCACAATTTCTCCATCTCGATACTCGCTGCGAAACCTCGCAACTTCCTCTTGTGCCAAATATTCTTCTGGAGTGTAGTAGCGTTGTTTTGTTTGCACTTCTAACCACCCTGCTTCGCAGCTTGGTACTCTTATCTCCAAACTAGCATGAAGACAAGGCTGGAGGGCAATTGCTCTACCAATAACCTCAAAGCATTGTCCTATCGACAACCTTTCGGTAATTCAACTTCAAACTCTGACAGGTAATTTAGCAGAATCCCCACTGACAACTTGAGGGCTAACG
>JBGTCQ010000300.1:0-7889 GCA_041748755.1 Chroococcidiopsidaceae cyanobacterium
GTTCAACGAGTCCGTAGAGATAACGGTGTGGTGAATTTCTCTGGAACAGTTGACTTCGCACCGACGCGGGTCGTCGTACCGGGTCCGACGGGATTTCCTCCTAACAGGGCAGCGCCTGGTGCGGTGGGTGATTCCGTTTACAGCCCTTTAATTACTACAGGTAACGGCATTGTCCTGAACGCATCTCAGGTGATGAACTCTTCCGGCCGGCACGACTCGATCACAAACATTGACGTTAACGCTAAAAGAGTCACCCTGTCTATGTTTGCTGGCTTCTACAATGGTAAGGACATCCTCTACCTGCATCAAGAAGGATCGACCGCGCTATTAGCAGCACTTGAGGGTTCCACCTTCGCGCCAAACCTGAACGCTGCCCCTGGGATAGGCTCCAACGATAAAGACACATCAGCACGCTCTGCGATCATTCCTGTTGTTAACGGACCGCGCGGCAGAAATAATCCGGAACGCCAAGGGCTACAGTCGGCGCTTTTAGGCCAGGGCGACCCACTTAACGTGACACAGGAGACACCTGGGAGCAACCGATATAGTCCTGTGTGGGATGTCCACCTCGTCGAGTGGACCAATGCCGCGATCGCAGCAGGTGAACGCGAGCAGCTGACAAGCGAGAGTGAGATAGCAAACGCAGTGCAGAAGGGGTTCGTGCTTAGGGGTGGTCCAGGTCCGGCAAATGAAAAACTTGGTGGGCTCAGGGCAGCTGGATTCATTTCAAACTGTCCGGTAGTTGCCCAGTTCTAAGAGTACATAGGTTGATGACGAGGAAGTGTTGCGAGTGATACTCCGTGCCTTACAGCCCAGCAAACCACTCGTAGCCCCGATCCTCCCAATAACCTGTGGATGGTAACAGATTACTAACTAAAGTAATCCGAGTCACCCACTTGCTCTGTTTGTAACCAAGTTTGACTGGGGAAGCTAGACGGAGCGGTGCGCCGTTATCAACTGACAGGGGTTGACCGTTTTTTTGATAAGCCATTAGGGTCTGGGGATGTAAAGCGGAAGCAAGATCCCAGCTTTCAAAGTAGCCATCGGCAGACTTGAAGTAGATGTATCTGACGTTTGCTTTAGGTTGCACCAGAGACACCAAATCGCGCAATCGTACACCGTTCCATTGCACGATCGCTGCCCAGCCTTCAACGCAAACATGACGAATGATCATCGAAGTCAAAGGCAGTTTCTGGATATCTGCCATGCTCAATTGCAGCGGGTTATTGACCTCACCATCAACCGTCAGCCGAAACTTTAATGGGTCAAGCTGTGGGGTAAAGTCAAATGTATTAATCAGCAGGGCCTCTGGCTCGATGGCACTGGCAGGAAATTCAGGAACGGGTTTTTGAGGGTTCAATAGTAAGGATTCAACACTCTGGTTGAGGGGTTCAAAGGTTTTACCCACTACGTCTTCAAGCAGACTTGATCCACAACCACCCAGCAGCAAACCCATGCTAGAAAGTCCAGACAACTGAAGCAGTCGGCGGCGCGAAACTTGAATTGGACGCATATAATACCTTCACCAGAACATTGATTCAATCAAACGGGAACCCCCTACTTTCAGCGCAAGTAAGGAGTGAGCGATCGCAAACAGGATCACTATCGGTACTGTTATAAAGTGAACAATTCGCAAAGCCTGCCAGTCACCAAACAGCTCGACGATCCAATGGAACTGCGCTGGTTTATACATGCCAAAACCGCTCAGGATCGCCAACAGCAAAATAGGAATGATTGCAGTGTAGATTAACCGATGCCAAGCATAAGTTTTGCGTTTCGGGTTCTGACCCTTTTGCAGTGCTGTAATATCCTTAGAACTTACAAACCGCTTCTGCCAACGTCGAGTAATAAAAATGTATCCTCCGTACCAGAGCAGATTCAGCCCAAATAGCCACATAGCAGCAAAATGCCAGTGCCTACCTCCAGCAAGCCAACCACCCAACAAAAACAAGGGCGGAAAATGCCAGCCCCCACGCCCACCGAAAACTGGGTTAGCATTGTAAATCTGGAGTCCGCTGGTAATCATTAACAACAGGCTAATGATATTAAGCCAGTGAAAGGTTTTAGCGAGAATTGCCTGACTAGGTATTGGTCTAGCCCGACTTCTAGCAGGAGTAGATGTCATAGATATCAACCATCTTTAATTTAAGTATGGCTAGGAATAACTTTGCTGGCACGCCTAATTATACTCAAAGTGTTTAGTTGAAATATTAAACAGACATTAGAGCAACATTAGAAGTTTGGGGTTTAACTTGAAAAGCGCATTTCAATTCTTAACCGCCTAATGGCGCTTTCAGCATAGCTTGAAGCGAATGGCACTAAGTTAAGAATAATGCAGGTAGTGTCAATTACCGATTTATCAAGTTTTTAGGGATCAATTTACCCTCGTCTTCCTACCATGCCACCTTAAGCTTATCTATTGAGGTTCAGCGTTAATCTATTGCTCCTTATTTTGAGCAATCAAGCGTCACTGTACCGAATATGTTCGACCGCGACAATCAGCGCATCCAACATCACGTCATAGCTTTGGTCGGTGGAACGTTCCAAAGTCATTAGCCCTGCTTGCTCAACTGCAATGAATCCGTAAATCGCGGCATTCAACATCCGCATCACATCAATTAACTGAGTATCGGTTAAGTCATAAGCATTCAAGATTTGGCGAAGGAAGTTCAGTAGTCGTTGGATGATCACAGCCGCTTCAGGATCACTAGGCTGAAGTTGAACTCGCATCATGACCTGATAACGAGCCGGATGGGTTTTGGCAAAGTTGCGGGCAAAGTTGCCCAACTGTTTCAGCAAATCTGGAGTGATTGAGCGTCCAGAGATCGTCTGCTGACAATCGGTTAGGTACTGTTGCCAGAGTTCTATGACGGTTGCTCGCTGCAAGTCCGCACCGCTTTTCAAATGCTTGTAAATAGCAGGCGGCTTAATGCCTAAAAATCGAGCCACTCGACTGACCCCAAGTGCTGATGCTCCATCCCGATCGATGCCATAGATCGCCGCAGCGATTACATTTTGGCGTGACAATGATTTTTCTTTGACTGGGCGACCCATAACTTGCAGTTTAGTTAATGCCTTTAACTAAAAGTGAATATAATTAACTTTATCAAGCCTTGGAGCCTGTCTTATGAGTGATTTGGTTTTCCTGCCTGCCTATCAGCTTGCTCAGATGATTCGAGAGCGCGAAGTTTCTGCTGTTGAAGTTCTCAAAGCTTATCTGGCTCAAATTGCTAAACACAATACGAAGCTAAATGCGATTTGCACGTTGGATGAAGACAATGCTCTGACACGAGCAAAGCTTGCGGATGAAGCCTTAGCCAGAGGAAAAAATTGGGGTGCTTTGCATGGGGTTCCGGTCACGATCAAAGATATCTTTGAAACCGCCGGACTCCTCACCACCGCAGGGTACATTCCCCTCAAAGACTATGTGCCTCAACAGGATGCAACAGTCGTTGCGAGGCTTCGGGCAGCCGGAGCCGTCATTCTCGGAAAAACGAATATGGCAGAACTGGCTGGTGATTTTCAAAGTACGAATTCGCTTTTCCCAAGAGTGAATAATCCCTGGAATTTGAATTATACGGCAGGTGGTAGTTCTGGAGGTAGTGCGGCTGCTGTTGCCGCCGGACTTTCATCCTTAGACATCGGCAACGATATTGCGGGTTCTGTACGCCAGCCTGCTCATTTCTGCGGCATCTACGGCTTGAAGCCAACCGAGCACCGTATCTCTACAGCCGGAGCAATTCCAGAAGTACCGGGAATGCCGCATTGTCTCCGACAAATGATGACTGTGGGCTGTTTTGCACGAAGTCTCGAAGACATCCGGCTCTGTTTTTCATTAATTGCTGGAGCCGATCTTCGCCGTCCTGATGTACCGCCAATTTCGCTTGATACTCCTTCTGGTAAGTCTTTACAAAGTCTCAAAATTGCCTGGATCGATGAATGGACAGAAGTACCTGTTGCTTCTGAAGTTCGAGCCGCGATGAGTGTGATCGCCCAAAAACTTTCTCAAGCGGGTACTCATATTGAACGCTGGCTTCCTAAAGATTTCGATCTCGCGACTGTTTGGAACCTCTACGGGCGGATGGCGGCATACATTAACAATTACGCTCAACCCAAGGATCGCTACAATGTGCGACGCAGCCTAACGTTACTCTTTCGCACGGCAACCCAAGGTGACAAGAAACTCCGAGAATTGGGGAATTTCAGCCGCTTTTTCTCCGAACTTCTGAATCCCAGTTTAAAAGGATATTTTGAGACTCTCACTGAGCGAGATCGTTTCATTGCCCAAATTGACGCAGCACTAGAACCGTGGGATGTGTGGCTAACTCCTGTAGCGGTAACTCCTGCGTTTACTCATCGTCCAGCTTGGAGCGCCATTGACGTTGAGGGCAAGTCCTATCCTCATGCAGTTGCAAATGGAGCTTATACCATGCCATTTAATCTGAGTGGTCATCCTGCTGTAGTAATTCCAATTGGGCATCAGGATGGTTTACCGATTGGACTGCAAATTGTGGGCAAGCGGTGGCGTGAGATGGAGCTATTGGCGATCGCTCAAGAACTTGACAAAGCGATCGGTGCTTTTCGACAGCCATCAGACTACTGAGTAAAGGCTGTTGACCCGTTTGTCACTTGCAACGGCTATTTGTCACCGTCGCACAAGGACTAGAAAATCAAGTCAGTTTAGAGCATTTGTGGTGCGGTCTCACGTAAAAGTTATTGATGGAACAAGTGTATCTATGCCTGACACTCTTTCAAATCAAAAAGCCTATCCTCAACCTAGCAGTCAAGCAGTTGGCTGTGGCTTTCCTATTGCTAAAATTGGAGCCTTATTCAGTTTAAAGCAATTGGATATACTCAAAAAAGTTCTAGGGTAATAAAAGCAATTCCTCGATAAGATAAAAACATTTATCCAATGCCGATTAATACTCAGCTGCTTCCTTGTCTCCACGCTAAATCAGTGCGAGAGAACGGCAACCAATACTACGTCAATGATTTGGGCGATCGCCTCCCCAGTGTGACAACAATCCTTAACGCCACTAAACCGCAAGCAGATCGAGACAGGCTATTTAACTGGCGATCGCGCGTTGGGAAAGATGAAGCAAGTCGGATTTCCGGAACCGCCAGCCGTCGCGGTACACAAACCCACAAGCAGATTCAGCGCTATTTATTAGGGTTAGACTCTCCTTGTCCTGAAGCTAGCCGCCCATACTGGGAAAGTATAGAACCAGTAATGCATGATATTGACACTGTGCGGCTGATTGAAAGTCCGGTTTTTCACTATGAATTAAGTTATGCGGGTATAGTGGATTGCGTTGCTATTTACAAGGGAATTCCCTGCGTCTGTGAGTGGAAGACAGCAGACAAACCCAAGGGTTCTATTGAGCACTTATATGAGTATCCGCTGCAAGTAACAGCGTACCTGGGAGCGGTGAATCAGTATTATCAGGATTACGGCGTTAAGCTAGAGCATGCCTTGCTGGTTGTAGCAATTCCCGAGTTGCCAGCTGAAGTGTTTTTGTTTGAGCCAGCAGCGGTTCAAAATTATTGGCAGCAGTGGATTGGACGAGTTACTGAGTATTGGAGAAAAGCGCGGTTACTTTAGGCTACTTAGATTGATTCATATTTGTGCAACTCTTAAAGTAAGTTACTAATAAATATTTAGCTACAATTTATGTCTAATTTTCCTTTAGAAGTTCCAGAAATTACATTCGAGCAGGCGATCGCTCGGACACAATCTTTACTGTCCCAAGTAAAAGCAGGTGAATCACCAGAAATGGCAGCAGCGATCGCCGAGTTAGTCAAAACAGAAACCGGAGCCAGAGGATTTTTCGCTACTTATCTAACATCAGATTCAGCAATAGCAGATAATCCCCCAACACCCTTAGTCCAAGCATTACAGTCAAGTCCAGACGTTGTTGCAGATTTACTGGTTAAAAATTTGGCAATGTCAGCGGCACAGGTAGTATTCCACCGCCGGAATCACAAAGAAGATATGGCAGAAGCTTCAGAGCAAGTGCGTCAGCGTACAGCGCGTTTGATAAAACTGGTTGCACTGCCTGCTGTGTATGATCGCTCCGCAGAACTATTGGCAAGTGCCACAACAGGAGAGGGCAGCTACAAAGCATTTCTGGAACGCTGGGGTTATGATGCTGAACAACGGCAGGTAATTTGTAAAACATTGCAGCAAGTAATCTCTGCGAAATAAGTAACGCTGAATATTAATTACTCATAGTTAGGACTGGAGTGAAAGAGGTCAAAGTGAAGTGAAATTCTCCCCCAGCTCCCCTAACTCCCCCAGCTCCCCCTGCTCTCTCTTCGAGGCTTCATGTCTGACTCTACTTCAGTGCGCGATCGCTACCTTGGCTTAATTGACGAGATTGTCCAAACCACTTTGAAGGGGCAAATCCGCTCCAAAGAGCAGGTGTATCAACGTCTAGTGCAAGACGTTGCACCCGGTATGGGAGAAATCTTTGACCGCTGTTTAGCCCAACGAATAGACACGGCACAGCAGCAGAAAGACACTCAAACCGACGAGTTGAAGCAAGCAAAAGCAATCCGTAGCCTCCGTGCCTTGCAAACTATCCAAGGAGAGTGGGAGCGGGTACAAAAGCAAAATCAAGTGTCTGACACACTGTCACTAGCCAAGCAAACAATTACAACAGCCGAGAGTCGCGATCGCCTAACTGCTTTGTTGGGAGTCATTGACCAGAACCGCACACCTGTCCTGACCTTAGACCAACTCCAACAACTGGCTAAAACTCTCCAGCCAAGTTCTGCCACCGAAGACAAAGACCTCCAGCAGATGGCAGCAGGCTTAACTTCAGGGTTGGCATCATGGCAGAGACTACAAGATTATTTAATCAGCTGGATGTACGACCAAAGCCAGGGACCACTTGGCTTTGAGGGCGTACCAGGACAACGTGGCCCTTGGAATGTTTGGGCAACTCATGTAAATAGTCCCTTACTTCAATCGCTGTTTCAGACTCTAGCGTTGAACCAGTCTGTAGCGGAATGGGCGAGTCAGCAGCGTAATCTTACCCTAAGTGATTGGGTGGAAATAGTCGTAGTTATACAATGCTTGCAACAAGGGCTAGTTAACTGGTTTGACAAACAGGCTTATGATCCTAAAGTCGGAGCTAAACTCTCAATTTCCACCTTTCTAACTTTCGCCGTAATTTGGTCTGAGTTAGCCAATGGTTTTAAAGGAGCGGCAAGTTCTAATGACTATAACCGCTTAACCGATGGCTGTTTTCAAATCACGTTGCAGATCCTCAGAAGTTTTGCCCAACAGAATTACTTTCCCCTCTATGGGGGAATTTTTGCCTCGTTTAGTGGAGATTATCTGCGCTCTGCTCTAAATTACTTGGATGAACCACTGCGACAAGTCGAAGGTACTCAAGAAAAAGCGCGAATTCTAACTTTACTTGGCTATTCTTTACGAGCTTTGGGGCAGCTAGAAATAGCGAAAACGTTTCAGGAGCAGGCGTTGGAGATTGCCCGTGCAGCAGGCGATCGCGCTTGTGAAATTGCAAATCTAAATCACCTTAGTCGCGCCTGTGTCGCTCAAAAAGACTATGAAATGGCAATCAGCTACAGTCAACGCGCGTTAATTCTGGCACGTCAATCTGGCGATCGCTTAGGAGAAGCTAATGCACTGGCTAATCTTGGCTACAGCGAAGTGTTTCAGTCTCAAGAATCGGAACAAACTGAACCAGAGGTATATGAAACAGCAATTCACTACCTCCAACAAGGGCTACAGTTATCAGAACGATTAGGCGATAACCAAAGTCAGGCTTTGTGTTACAGCAGTCTGGGGATTGCTTATCTAGTTCTCTCTCAACCTGAAGCCGCAATTCCTAATTTGGAATCGGGCTTACAAGCTGCTCAAT
>JBGTCQ010000301.1:0-12097 GCA_041748755.1 Chroococcidiopsidaceae cyanobacterium
CACACACTTTATAACTTCTTCTCTAATAGCTTCTGGTTTGGGGCTTCTTCTCGCCATTGCTACCTACAACACTTGAATTTCCTTAAGCTTGATAGCTTACCCTAACTCTATCTAGCTAACTTTGCTACTCTAGTTTTTTTCTGCTCCGTGCGAAAAGGCTCAGGCGTTTCGTCAATCACTCCGCCGGTCCATTGACCTTCAAGGTGGAGGTGATACCATTCCTCGATCCCCTCGTAGCTTACCTGGGTTAATTCAGAATGAGAAATTTGAGACACCGCGTAAGGGGAGACCCACTCGTACAAGGCTTGGAGATATCCAAGGGATTGACCAGACAGATCGTCAAAGTGCTCCAAAACGACAACGCGATCAGTATCTAAGCTTTCGCCAATGATTTGCAGTGCTGTATTAACGGCACTATCATAGTTTTCGATAGTCAGTAATGCATTCGTGGCAGATGCAGTTGCTTCCAAGATGCAATCGCGCCCCTCTAAAACTCGATTGTATTCTTCCAGTTCTCTGGCTCTTTGAAATGCGGCTTCTTCACGGGCGCGGTGGTTGCGATCGCGATGGATTGCACTACCAATACAATCCGCAGCAATTTTCAACACAACAAGTTCAGATGGACTGCGGCGTTTCGCCTCACGGCAGTCGTCAAAACCAACAAGTCCCCAGAATCTACCATCTACAAAAATAGGAACCGAGTAGGTTGATTTAGCGCCAACCTCTTTTAGAGCAACTCGGAGTGATTCAAATATTTCATCATCATCAATTAGCCCACCATTTACATAACCCTGAGAAAAAAGCTGATATAAGTCTTTAAGTCCCTCATAGCTAATTCGCGATACTTCAGAATGAGCAAACTGAGAGACTGCATAAGCTGAATCCCACTCGTATACAACTTGCCAGTATCCATATGCTTGTTCAGAGAGGTTATCAAAATTCTCTAGAACCGCAACGCGATCAGTATCCAAGCTTTCCCCAATGATTTGCAGGGCTGTATTGACTGCTTCATCAAAGTTTTCGAGTGTTAGTAAGGCATTGGCAGCAGCTGCTGTTGCTTCTAAAATGCGTTCACGCAGTGTCTCCTTAGGAGAATCGCGAGCTTCCAAGATGTGCTTGTACTCTTCAAGTTCTGCAACTTGTTCTTGCAGGGCTTGGTGCGATTTTTGGCAGGTGTTGAGTTGTGATCGCAGGTGATCGTTTTCTTGCTGGAGTTGGGCGAGTAGGGAGGTCATGATTATCGGGCAGAGTTCAACTCGACATTACTTAAACGGATTCACAATCTCAATCTGCTCAGACACAACCAAACCATCTTGCATATCTTCCGAGTACAGAATCGATGCACCTGATCTTAAAGCACTCACAACAATCAAGCCATCCCAGAATGAAAAGCCATGTTGTTCTCGAAGCTCACTTGCCTGAATCAAGCTGTCCTGGCTGAGTGGCACTACATCACAGCCTTCATAAAACTCCTGGATTACTTGACGAATTTGGACTTCACTAAACCCAGCTTTTTTAATCAGATTGGTGCAAACTTCATTAATAACCTGAGTACTGACTACTAAATCCTCTGGTTGAAGAACTTCAGCCGCCAGTTGTCGTTTTCTAAGGCTCTCTTCAGCCGAAATTTTTAGATCATTGCCTAGCCAGTATAACCATACGTTGGAATCAATAAAATATCGTGCTTCACTCATAGCTGGCGATCATGAGCTTCTTCGCGAGTCAAAAATCCAGTGATTTCAACTGGTTCTCTAGCCAATTGAGCTAAAAATCCCTGCTCCACAATTTGCCGTCTTTTCCTTGCCTTTTTTACAACTACTACTTTGACAATTTCCGCATCCTGGATGTCTGCCTGATGCACTTCAGGAATTTCGATGATTCCATTTCTGACAGTGACTTGAAACTCAACTAACTCCATCTTGCAAAACCTCTATCACTAAACGCTCTGAGTTAAATATATCGGCTATTCTCAATCTTCCTAAATCGGCGACAAGCTGTTCGCACACTACAAGAACCTCTGGAATGTTAGGTTGCAGCATAAAGAAGCCTTTCATTTGTGCAAACTCCCTACTTGCCTCATCAACAGCCATCCCTAGACCGTTAACACCGAGGGGACATGTAGCAGCAGCCCAAAATTCGATAAGATTCTGAGGAGTAATGCAAAGCTGCTTTCCAGTCTTTCGCAGAGTAATCACAGCGTTGAGGGCATTGCCATTCATAGGATGATCTGGTTAAACCATCCTTGATAAAATATTGGTATCGACCAGGTAGCTTATAGCTGCTGATCTTCCCGTTTGCGGTAAATACTCTCACGACTGATTGCTTCATTGGATAACAGTGGTTTGGTCACATCATGACTATTAACCCAGCTACGAAGTCCAGCTTCCCATTCCTCATCTGTTGCGGTTTTATAGAACTGGTTTCTTCTCCTGATGAGCTAGATGAGCTTGGATAAGAGATTCAAGATAAGCCTCCATTGAGACACCATACAAGGTAGCTTGAGCCATCAGACGCGCTTCAACTTCTGGTTTTAAATCAAAGGTGATTGCCATGGTCTCCTCAAACTACCGTTTTTCATTCAGGTTAGCCTACATCAGCCCCGACGATTTCCAGTTCTGAACTCGTGCTTGCAGGGCTTGGTGCAAACGACTTGTTGCGCTTCGCATGGTAGCATTCTCCTGCTCTAGGGTATCAAGGCGGACTTGAAGTTGGGTGGTGAGGTCAGACAATAGTAGAGGAGAACGAAAGGGTGATGAGCTTGTGACACCACAGCAGACGAATTCTACTCAGATAAGATTCTGTACCTTACAAATAAGATAGAGCAGATGCAAGAGCAAAATTCTCGCTCACTGCCACGCGATCGCACTCCAAACTTTCCCCAATGATTCGCAGGGCTGTTTTGCAAGTTTCACCTGGCGCTTCCTTTAAAGACATCAAATCAGCTTGCCGACAACTACCGAGGAAGTATCATCCTGATTCATCAAACCTACCACCTAAAGAAGTTCATGAAAAAATGCAGTTACTGAATTGGGCTTATGAATAAGCCCGCGGCAGGGTGACAGCAAGACCAAAATTATCACCATCAACCTCTCAAGTACGGCAAGTGTCGCGAGTGCGGCGGTCCCCATGACCAGACTTGACATAACTACTACCTACAACGCGGCTGGGTTCCCGAAGCCCAGTGGCTCACCGAAAAGATGAAGAAAGAGCAGACTAAGAAACTTAAACTCAAAAGAAAGCGATCGCTATGACCAAACCCACCAGTAAAGTCCAAACCAAGCTTGAGCGCCAGCCGTTGCTTGCTGAGTGCTATCAGATGCTGGAGCAGATTGCCCAGTGGTCCGAATGCCTCAAGTTGCTAGAGGGAACCAGAATCAGCGCATTGGATTCTGGCAGAGTACAAGTGGCAGCAGCGACACCAGCGATGACACAATTAAGTTGTGGCAAAGAGTAAATACACTTCAAATCGAGTAGAAGCAGTCCTTGATGCCATCAGGCGGGAGGGAAGCGATCGCGCTGCATGGGAAGCTGGCAGTATTGGGAAAACACTTTTCTATGAGTGGCAAAAAAAATACCCGGAGTTTCTGAACGCCGTCGCACAAGCGAAAGAAGAGTTCAGGCGTAGCTGCCCCGAAGAACTGAAGCGACAAGCTCGAAAAAGCCTTGCCGACTATATGTTTAATGGAGCTATAGAAACCTGGGAAAGCACGGAAACTATCGAAGATGCTTCTGGGGAAGTCAAACTAATAAAGCGCTCAATTAAAACAGTTAAGCGCGGCACACCTCAATGGGCTATTGATCGGGTGCTGGGCCAGCAGATAAGTGAACTTGAATCAATTAAGTCCCTGACCGAATCAGGCTGGTTACAACAGCAGGTGCTTGAGAGACTGGGAACGGCTATGGATAAATTTAACGAGAGCGCCAAGGTAGCATTTCAAGGGGATTTGGACGACGAGGATTTAGATGCCCAAAGCGGTGGGTAGCCGATGAAGTCCATGCACAGAGCCGCTCCAGCTTGCAGTGCGCCGCAAATTAAAATCTGTTTGAGAGGGTGATTCGGGTCTTCTAGCGCCTTTGCTAAAACTGCAACCGCTTCGCCCGTTCGGAGTGATTTTTCGAGCATTAAATTCTCTCGCTTTCGGTCCATCTGTGTTGCCATCAATTTGCACCACAAGGTCTCCAACAAAACGAGCGTAGGTATCAAATACCTCGTTGGGTTCACTCACTACGCTGGTTACAAGACAAGGGAGACTGTCATTGCCAGATTGACTCAAGAAATTATGAAGTTCAACTGTAGCAGTTTCTCCTAAATACTGGCGGTAGTCTTCATTCAACTCCTTGAACCGATCGCGTTGCTCGTCAGTTACTTTCTTTTTCCTTGATATCGGAGTAGGTGAATAATGCAGCTCAGGAGCATCGATGCCTTGAAGTCGGACACTAATGCGACCCTTTTTATCAATAGCTTGCTTGGTAGCCGAGCCGATAACCTTCGCATCCTCGAAAACCTGGGTAACAGTAAAAGGCTGATCCAAAGAAGGCTGGAACTTAAAAGCATCCTTTTCAGTTTCTACAATTACTTTGGTAGTATCTGCATCTGATTCACCGTTCGGCCAGAACTGTTTAAGATCAATTTTTCCAGTGACTTGGAGTAGTCCCATCAGATTTTTTCTCTGTTCAATCTACTTGAACTAGCATTTCACAGAGGTTTGTTCGGCGAGCCATTTTGGAATTAAACCTTTACAAGTTTGCTTTACCTCGTAGAAATTAGTCTTAACTGACATCTCTAATATTCAAAAGATGAAGTTTTGTTGACATTGTTGACAATACTCAGAGCAGCCAAGAACCAGAAACGCCTATTATGCTGTTCAGGTTTCAGCTCACTGAATATTCTACCGCCTTCTTTTTTGAGGTCTATAATCCAAAACGATTACTCTATAAATCTTCTAAGTTGCTTTTCACCCCGTCAGGCAATCAACTTTAGGTCAGCTAAAAGCAAGTAGCGGTTGCTCTATTCTATTATTTTGCAGCAATTCAATACAGTGTTGAGTGGAACGCTAGATCAGTAAGAGATGATGCTGTGCTAGGTGGACAGTGAGGAGCGTAAGGTAATAAAAATGCCCCCCACATTGGTAGTGGCAGAGCATTGTTGAATAAAGGAGTGGTATGAGGAGCAGATGTGTATCTGCTTATAAACAAGCGTAAGGAGTGAATATGACACTAAAGTGACAAACCAGAGACATTGCTGTGCTGAAAAACTTGGCATTTGAGGAGTGATATGCTCCCTTCCAAATTTTCCTAAAAATTATCTACATCTGTAGAGCATTCTGTGAAAACTGCTGTAAGCTAGGAAGTCACCACTTGACTCGGCTTAGGCATCCATTACGCTTCAACTCCTAAACTTCAAACTAGTTTTCCCAATGCATGAGTTAATCGTTTCAAAGCAGGTGATGTGTCTTGTGGATCTAAATGAACATCGAGAATACAAAAATTTTCTGTATATGCTTGGCCTTCGATTAATGCAGTTTCTAGTTCATCTTCGGTGCGAATATCAAACCCTCGACCTATAGAACCCATTTGACATCTTTTACTGGGATGAAGTAAGGTCAACGATGATCTCTAGTGCAGTGACGATGCCATACTCTAGCAGCTTAACCAACTCAGAATGGGAAGTTCTTGAACCATTACTGGTTGAAATATTACCGCAGAAGCAGCGGACTAGACCCTCAAACTGGACGAAACGAGACATCATTGATGGCATCTTTTATCAACTGAAAAATGGCTGCAACTGGGAAGATTTACCGAAAGACCTGCCGCCCTACTCGACGGTCTACTGGCACTACAAACAATGGCGAGAAGCTGGAGCAATTGAACAATTGATGAGCGTCTTGCATGGACAAGTGCGGGAACAAGTCAAAAAAAAGCCCAGTGGACAACGCTAATCATGATTGACTCGCAAGCCGTCCAAAACACTTGTAATGCGAGTGTAGACTCCAAGGGCTTCTGCTTCTACAAAGCGACCAACGGGAGAGAGTTTTGGGACAGATTCTCTGCCCCAAAATCTCTCATGATTAAACGGCATCTGGCAGTCGATATATTAGGGTTTCCCTTCTTCACGCACTGTACGAGCGCGAATCTTTCCGATGATGCAGGGCTGATTGAGATGTTGACGCACAACATCGACTATTTCCGGTCGAAACCTGTGAACATTCCCAAGATCACGATCTTGTTAGATCACGGCTATCACCCAGAGCATTTGAGGCAGGAGCTAGAGAAGGTCTATCCACAGATGATGAAAAAGATCAAGTTTGAATTGTCAACAAAACCTTCCAAACAAGAGAAGGCAGCCCAAGGAAAGTCTGGATTTGTTCCAGCCATCGCTCGGTGGGTGATTGAGCGTTCCAATGCTTGGATGGAGCGATGTAAGATCCTAGTTAAGAACCATGAAAGAACCCTAGCAAATGCGACAACGAAGCTCAATCTTTGCTTCGTTAGACTAATGCTCAAGAGGCTTGCAGCTTCTTAGAGATCTCAAATGAGTTCTATAGAGGATGCGGGTGGGTAAGCCGCCAAAGGTGCCGAAGTGAACGGGACCAAACTGGTTCAAGCGGGTTTGATAGAGTTTATAGAAGATTTTTCCTATCTAAAAACTCAGGTTTTGCAGGTTTTAGAAGTCATGGCATGGGAATGCTCCTAGAGTCGATGGAGGTAAAATGAGGGGCAAGGATTTTCTAGGTTTATATGCCAGCAAGAGATGTCTATCACGCTACAGTCAAAACTGCCTTAATCAAAGATCAATGGACGATTACGCATGATCCACTGACTCTGAAATTGGGCAAGAAAGACTTTTGTGGATTTGGGTGCAAGCCAGTTGCTGGCAGCGGAAAAAGTAGATCATAAGATTGCAGTCGAGATTAAAAGTTTTATCGGTCGTTCGGATATTGATGATTTGGCAAAGGCACTGGGACAGTATGTGTTGTATCAAGATATCTTGGCAGAGCTAGAGCCATCACGGACGTTGTACTTAGCGGTTCCGAGCCATATAGCTGAGGATTTATTTGAAGAACCCGTCGGTAAATTGCTGCTTAAAAACAATCGATTAAAGCTGATCTCTTTTGACCCAAAACAGGAGGTTATTAAGCAATGGATCACGCCCAACTAGAACAGTATCGTCAGGTGATTGAAACCGTGCTGAGTGAGTATGCAGCATTGCCCTATTCCTATGCGCCGATTCAGTCGGAGATTATTTTTGATCGTGCGCGCGATCGCTATTTGTGGATGGATGTGGGATGGGATGGCGATCGCCGGGTGCATGGTTGTTTGGTGCATATTGACCTAATTGATGGCAAAATCTGGATTCAGCGGGACGGAACAGAAAAGGGGATTGTGGCTGATTTGGAGCGGGCTGGTATTTCCAAAGAGCAGATTGTGTTGGGGTTTCGCCCTCCAGAAGTGAGACAATACACAGGCTATGCGGTGACTTGACAGGAACTAGGGCGATCGCGCTGAGTTTACGATAAATGAACTTGATTTGAGTCATGGGGCGATCGTCAGTGGGTAGATGAGCAATTCGAGATCAGCATCAAAACCTCCAAGAAATAGTTCCTTGCACTGTGAATGGCTGTCCATAGTCAACATACTCTACGTCAAATAAGTTTTTGAAGTTGAGCGCGGCTCTGAATTGATCGCGGTTGTAAAAAATCGCGGCATCTGTCCGAAGATAACTTGGGATATCGTAAGTATTTGGTAGATCCCCAGCGCGATCGCCCACAAAAAACAAACCTAAACCAAATCCTAAACCTTGTAAATTACCTGTTTTAATTTCGTAAGTTGTCCATACATTGAAAGCATGATCTGAAGCATTGGCCAATCGGCTTCCAACTTCAAAAGTAGTATCCTTGGTAATACGTGCATCTGTATAGGCATAGCCTGCAATAATATTCCATCCTGGCAAAATTTCGCCCGCCAAACTCAGTTCAACCCCTTGGCTATTCTGCTCGCCCGTTTGGATTTGAAAATCTTGATTATTGGGGTCAGTTACCAAAACATTGGTACGGGTCAAATCATAGAAAGCAAGTGTTGCCGAAAGTCGGTCGTTTAAATCTGCCTTTACCCCAACCTCATACTGTCTACCCCGTTCTGGTTCAAAAAGAGTATCCAAACTAGCACCAAAAAGAAATGTGCCTCTTGCTGGAGTAAATGAACTGATATAGCTGGCATACAGCGAAATAGCGGGGATGGGTTGATAGACAATTCCCAATCGAGGACTCAAGGCGCTATCTGACTGGCTGCTTTCTGTATTGGAAGAAAAATCTTCAGAGTTTTGCTTAAAACTATCAAACCGCGTACCCAAAAGCACCTTCAAGTTTTCTGTTATGGCGATTTGATCTTGAAGATGAATTCCTAATGAGTCTGTTGTTGCTTCATTGCTAGCTTCAAAAGTAAGCGCACCTCTTGGCTGACCATAAACTGGGTTAAATATATCAATGGGTGCAGCATCAGCAGATGTAACTCTTGGTGATGCGCCTATAGACCGATTCAAATCAATCCCAAATAGAAGCTGATGCTGAATTGAGCCTGTGGAAAACTTACCCACAACATTTGTTGTTAGAGTATAGCTTGTAAAATTCTGGTCATATGTCTCGAAAGTACGACTAATCGTTTGGTTGTCTGCATTCAAGCTTTCAGGTCTCGTTTGTGTGGCATCGTAACTACGAAAACCATACCGAAAAGCATTGGTTAAAGACCAATTGTCGCTAAATTTATGTTCTAGTTGATATCCAACCCTTGTAGTTGTTCCGTTTATTTCATCGGTCGGTTCAGTCAGGTTGCGATTACGAGGAATTTTACCGTTAGGGTTCGGAAATATAGTGCCAACAGTCGGCAGACCAAATCCTATGCCAGAATCTCTAGTCTCAATGTAGTCTGCGCCTAAAGTTAGGTTAGTTCTATTGCCGATCGCCACACTGATCACAGGTGATATACCCAAGCTTTCACTACTATAAGAATCGATAAAACTACCTGAATTTCTGTAGGCGGCATTGAGGCGATACAATACAGTTTTTGAGTCATTTAACGGCCCAGAGAGATCGAGCGCACCTCTGTAGAAACTATAGCTGCCAATGGATGCATCAATCCCATAGAAAGGTTCACTCAAGGGACGTTTCGTGATGATGTTGATACTTCCCCCCGGACTACCCAAGCCGAATAGCACAGATGCTGGGCCTCTGAGGACTTCAACTTGCTCTACGTTGGCAAGCTCAACCGAATCTCCAACCTCAGGATCAGGGAAACCATCCCTGAGCAAATTATTATCCGCTACGCCGAATCAGCGAATTTCATAGTAAACGGCTGGACCAGCCGTAAATTCTGGAGTGACACCTGCAACATTTCTGAGCGCATCATCTAAGCGGTTAACCTGCTGGTCGCGCAACACTTCTTGGGGTACGATTTGTATCGATTGAGGGATGTCACGCAAAGGTGTATCGGTTCTTGTCCCAGTTGAGGAGATGGGTACGCGATACCCATCTCGCTCTCCCGTCACCACTAACTCAATCGGCTCATCCTGTTGCGCTGCTGGTTGCTCTTGTGGTGTCTCAGTTGTTGGCTTTTCTGGCTGTGGCTGCGTCGCAGTTGCAGAGGGTGTGACACCAAAAATTAAACCTTCATCACCGTCAAATAACTCAACCGTAGGCAAAGCCTTCTCGCCTACCACCGTCACACGCACAGTATTTGCATCAACATTTGTAACCGTTATTTCAGTAATTCCCGAAGGCGGTTTCTCTGAACGGAAGGTGAACCCATTACCATTCGGTAAACGTAACTGAGCATTAGGAATATCGGCAATAAAATTATTATCCGTACTGCGATTTGTAACTTGTAGTTGTTCCCCAACAGTTGTCTCTAAAATTACCTCCACACCTTTCTCGGTGGGATTTGCCTTAACTCCTGTGATTTGGATGACTGGGGTAGTGGTTGGTTCTTGAGCAAACAAATCTGCTACACGAGTTGAAACCTTCTGTAAATCTCTGACTCGACGGATGGAAGGTTTCTCATCTTCTAGTTGCACAGAAGCTAAAGTAGTTTCTGTTTCCTCTTTTCCCAGGATGGGGGATTTCGCCCACACCGATTGCATACCTAGAACACAAAATACACTCGTTAACAAAAGCGATGTCTGCCACAAATTCAACACTGCTCACACCAAACTTGAGAAATACTCTCAAGAACATTACTTATATTTCTAGTGTGATGTGAAGGCTTTTCTATCGCTAGACGGATTTTTTTTTATCGCTAGACGGATTATTTCTGCTGCATTTGATATTGCTTTGGACAAAAACCGAATTTTTTCCTAAATGCTGCGGTAAAGTAACTGTGACTAATAAACCCCACAAGGTTAGCAATTTCTGACACTTTCATATCACCAGTTTCTAGGAGTTGATGCGCTTGTTCTAAGCGATAGTGATGTAAATAACTAAAAGCTGTTGTGCCAAATACCTGACGAAATCCTTGTTTGAGAAGATAATCGTTTAAACCCACTGCTCTTGACAATTCCATAAACGAAGGCGGATTACTCAATCGTTTTACCAGAATATCTCTGGCATGGTAGACTCTTTCCACTACATCTGGCTTCAAAGTGTGAAGGTGGTTATTAGCATCCTTGATTTCTATCTCTTGTGCAACTAACATTCCCATCAGTTCTAAAGCTTTGCCTTCCAAATACAGCCTCTTGGCGATTCCCTGATAAGGACACTTTAAAATTTGCCATCCAACAGTCTGCATAGCAGGTGTTGCAGTTCCACAGCGGCAGTAATATGTTTGATGAGATTGCCGAATCCACGGTTGCAAAACCTGGGGTAATTGTCCTTGTTGATTAGCAGCAAAAGAATACAGTGATTCAGGCTGCATCAGGATATTCACCTCCAGAAAGGAGTTTTTATCCGAACAATCACTTATTTGCTTGGGATCTAGTCCACTTCCCACGAAACTGTACTCGCCTCCTCCAACAGTTCTGTATTCATCCCCATGTTCTCCAGAAAAATGAAAGTGATACTCTAACCAATCATGTTCTTGTTCTGGCTGTAGAATAATCATGCGATCGCGCATTTGCAAATTCCCAATTATCAACTCTAACCCTTGGCACAACTGAATTCTCCGCCAGTAACCTTGTCCCAGCCGTCGTGGGTATTTGTACACCATATCCAACACATCATCTGGAGCTGGGTGTTGCGAAGGTTCCACCATCTCCTGAAATAGTTCATCAAAGGCTTGCTGGGAAAGGGTGATTGTCATAGCAATATTGAAATAAAAACTTAACTCTTAATAAGAAATATTTCATTAAAATCAAGGAAACGAGAGCTTACAGGGAAATTAAGTCAGAGGGAGAGCGATCGCTCATTCTGCGTCAACTAACTCGACGGGTGGGGGAGTTACCTCAAGATGTGCGTGATTGTTCTCGTCTCAGTTTTGCTACCTTGCTATTAGCCATAAACAAAAAAATATTAAAATGCTTCATGCGGCGAGATTCGATATTTTACAAACTGTTTCAACAATCCCCCACTTTACTATTTGAACTATTGACAAATCCTCCAGCAAATGCAGGTGAATACAAATTTGACTCAGTAGCTGTCAAAGAACCCAAATTTGAAATTGATGGAGTATTTTTACCACCGGAAAATGAAAGTCCAGGGGTTGTATATTTCTGTGAGGTACAGTTTCAAAAAGATGAACAGCTCTACGAAAGAGTATTTGCAGAATCATCGTTATATTTCTACCGCAATCGTGCCAGATTTAGTGACTGGCAAGTAGTGATAATTTATCCTTCACGTAGTATTGAACAAAGTGATATTTATCCCCATAGAACCCAGCTCAATGGCAACCAAGTACATCGGGTATACTTGGATGAATTAGGGGATATTCGTCAACTACCTTTATGGGTAGCGCTGATGGTATTAACTACGATAGATGAAGAACAAGCACCGGAGGAAGCGAGGTATTTATTAGCGAGAAGTCAACAAGAAATATCTCAACTATCAAGTCGCGCCATAATTGAGTTAGTTACGACGATAATGGTGTACAAGTTTGAACAACTTAGCCAAAGGGA
>JBGTCQ010000302.1:0-16679 GCA_041748755.1 Chroococcidiopsidaceae cyanobacterium
ACCTAAAATTCCCCGCTATCTGACAATAAAATCATGCCCTTTAAACGTCGTCATTTTCTATTTTTAAGTAGCCTTAGCGTTGGTTTAGCTCTCTTGGGGAGGATACTGTGGAAGCAGGGTGCCAACAGTGCTGATGTTAAGCCAGCGATCGCCTCGAATCTTGTAAAACCAGCAACTTCCTTGGGTGCAATCAAAACTCCAATGTTACGTTTTGTTTCCGTCGCAGATACAGGAACTGGAACGCAAGAGCAGTATGCCGTAGCTAATACCAATTCTTTATGAAGCTGCGCTAAATAAAGCTTCAAGGATGAAGTCATAAGAAGTGAGAGAAACAATCACATCAGGTGTAATTGTCTCTAGCACTTGGGCTAACTTCTGCCGCAGTTGAGTGAGACTCTGGCAATTTTCCCACTGTAGTTTACTTTTCAGGAACTCCCAAAACCGCTCAATCGGATTAAGTTCGGGAGAGTGAGGAGGTTGAAAAATTGGAATAATGTTTTCTGGACAATCGAGAGCTTTGAGCCGATGAAATGATCCTTGGTCAAGCTGGATAACTGCAACATCATCTCCAAGTTCATCAGAGAGCAGCTCCAAAAACTGTTGAAAACAATCACCATCCAGGTGGGAGAACTCGTAGAAAAAGCTGTATCCGCTTAAGGGTTCTACTACACCATATAAATAAAAGTTATCACGCTGCCATTGGTTTAGTCCTAGAGGTTTAACCCCCTTGGCAGTAATTAAACGTGCCGTGATTGTTTTGAGTCCTAAACGAGTTTCA
Source organism: Chroococcidiopsidaceae cyanobacterium (assembly GCA_041748755.1). GTDB lineage: Bacteria > Cyanobacteriota > Cyanobacteriia > Cyanobacteriales > Chroococcidiopsidaceae > JAHHHE01. Next base: position 779 of record JBGTCQ010000302.1, read on the forward strand.
TCTTGGCATAAGTACCTCAATCGCTTTCCGGCACCAAATTCCTCCTGCAAGAACTTGAAAGCTAGAGGAATTTTTTTTGAAAGTGAGCCACACTCTGCGGATGTTGTTTTAGGCTTCGAGGTCGCGGGACTTTGAGCTTGGCTTTGAGTCGATAACGCACGAGTTCATAGACCGTTTTATAGGCGATGTCCAGTCCTAATTCGGTAACGACCCATTGTTGAATTTGACCATAGCTATGAAATCCTTGCGGCTCCTGTAACCGTTGTTTGAGCCGTTCCAAGGCTGACCCACTGACGATAGCAACTTTACCAGGTGCAGATTTGACTTCGAGCAAGCCTTTTAGACCTCCATCTTTATACTTTCTCAGCCAGCGAGTAATAGTTGCCCGATCTCGTCCTATAAGTTCTGCCAGTCCTTGTCTGCTAGCCACTTGGCCGCTTTTAAGCAAGTAGAGCATTTGTAATCTTTCTTTGCTGCTTGCTGTCGTGACCTGTTTGAGGGCTTTCTCCAACTCTTCTCGGCTTTCAGAAATCTCAACTTGAAACGGACGAGTCATGTCCCTTACCTTCAGCACACACCTATTTCATCTTGGCGCATCTTCATGCAGAATTGGTATCAGGACGTAAAATAGCACTGTGTTCAATGAAACGACCAACCTCTTTGACTTTACCCATACCCATTGTTAGCAGAAAATTAACCTCCTCAGTAAGCTGATTTCGCGATATCTTCTCTCTTATGTCTGTAAGATTGAAGCTGATTTCAGGAGAGGTAGGTGGCATACCAAGGATAAATTTAGCGACAATATCTAGCTCGTCAAATGTGACAGATGGCATTTCACGGGCAAGTGCTTCTCGCTCCTGCTCACGTCTTTGTTTTGTCAAGTTGTTCAGTTCAGCTTCGCGAGCATCAATTTTGTTTTTCAGATCATTAATATTTTCTTCTAACTTTAATTTTTGCGCGGGCTCGTCTTCATAGCGTAATTTATCTACTAGTTGCTTATGTAACTTTAAATCCTTCTTGATGTGTTCGTTCAAGTCTTGTTCGCGCTGCTGGTGCCGATCCACTGTCTACTCTCCTCTCAATCGCACCAACAACACTTGCCAAGCCGCTTTGAGGTTTATTCCTGTTCCTAGTTCCAATTCACCTTCATAGTCCAATAGAAAAGGAATTATAGGCAGAGCAACCTTCAATCTATGCTTGAAATCCATTGCAGGTGCATCAATCACCTTGGCTAGTTCTTGCTGACTGGGAGGTAGGGCAATGCGACGTTGCTGTAGTGTATTTAATATCTGCTGTGTACCTTCTACAATCTGACGCATTTCTGCTTCTGTCACTTGGTTAGCTTCTATTGCATCTAGCACGGTAGAAATCCGATTTATTTGAGCCTGATCCAATCGTTCCGTAATAGTAGCGATTATTTTCTGCTCAATAGCGTTGTAGTGGGCTAGTAATCCTTGCCGCAAGTGGTTAATGTTTTCATAGATAGCCTTCTGTCCAGTAGACAATCTGTTTAATCTAGAGTTTATTTGTTGCAACTGAATAGCTATATTCTGCATTTGTACAGTTGGTTCACCAGTTATCTGAATTCGCAGTTCATCGTATTCTTTCTGGTGGCAAATAACTGATTGCCGTAATTCCTCAATTTTTCGACTATACTTAGCCTTGCGAAGTGGCTCATCTTCATACCGCAAGGCATCTTGATAATCCTTAAGTAAATCTTGGTCTTGTCTAATGTTGTCTTCTAAATGTTGGAGTCTCAGCTCAAAGTTTAAAGGCACCACTGGCTAAGTCTTTTCCTTTTCTAAAAGTGGTTGGTAAATTCTGTAGCAATTTACATAGCTAGACAGTACCGTATCAAATCTGATTCTGGCTTTGGTGAGCAGAGTTTTGCTCACACCTTATTCAACATTTGCTTGCAAACGACCTGCAAGATTAGTGAAGTCTGCTCAATGCTAACTGTAGATACCTACAATGCCAATAGAGCGCGATCGCCCTTCTCGTCAACAACTACTATGCGATCGCTCTTTTATGTATTACAGCTACCTAAAAGTAATCGCCCCACTTTTAAACTCCAATTTTAGGAAAAACTTTGGACAAATCGAGTAACAAATCAGGAAAACGGGGAAGGGTGATCGCCTAATTAGATAAAATAATACGCTTCACACCATAGCCGAACTTATCCTGTAAATCTTGATAAGGTTCGCTGTAAACTTTCAGGTAATTCTCTATTAAGTTAAATATCCAATAATCAGAAATACTTGCTTCAGCCTACAGCCGTAACTTAACTTCTTGGTCATAATTTAGAGAAGAATTTGAAACTTAGTAAGTGCGATGGCTTCGCCCGCCTTTGGCATCGCGCCAACATAGCTCTATCACTTAAAATTACAAGCTGAGGTTGTAACCCCTATGCCATTAAAATTTGTGCAAGGACAACCAATAAGCATGATGTGTATGGTGGAAAAAACAGAAAAACAGAAGATGCTAGCAGGCGAATTGTATATATCTTCCGATCCTGAACTAGCTGCTGATAGTAAACGCGCACGTCGTCTTTTGAGAATGTACAACGCTACAACTGAATCAGAACTAGAATTGCGATCGCACATTTTAATTGAGTTATTCGGTAAAGTGGAACCTTTAGTTGAAATTGTGCCACCCTTCCACTGCGACTATGGCAGCAATATTTATGCTGGCAACCAGTTGTATATGAACTATGGCTGTGTGATTTTGGACTGCAACACGGTATATATTGGTGAAAATGTCAAGTGCGGACCTTATGTGCAGATTTACACGGCATATCATCCAACAGAACCTGAAATTCGTCTTGCCGGTCGAGAACTCGCTGCGCCTATTATTATTGGTAATAATGTATGGATTGGCGGCAGTGCAATTATTTGTCCCGGCGTTACTATTGGTGATAACACCACTATTGGCGCTGGTAGTGTTGTTGTAAAAGATATCCCAGCAAACGTGGTTGCTGCTGGAAATCCTTGTCGCATTATTCGCCATTTGCCTTGATATGGACACTTTAACTGATAGTTCGTTACCATTTGAGCGATCGCTCCTTGAGAATTAATACCAAGTCGCTTGCAGACCAGTAACTTTAAAAATGCCCAACTGCCCCAGGCAAAGGATTTGCAGATTCGGTAGTTACGCTTTAGAGAGCGACTTGGTATAAGCTTCCTTTTCAAGTTTGCTTATTTCTAAGTTGAGCAAGCTTTGTAACGTAAAAAAATAGGGATGGTACACACCATCCCCAGTTATCGATTTAAAATTATCCGCTTTCAGCCTTATAGATAGTCTAAGTTAAGGCTTTTCTAACGCAATCTTACAGAGTTGGCACGTACTGCGACTTGTCTGGTACATCAGTGTACTCAGCAACAATCTGACGGAATTCTTCACCATCAATTGTTTCTTTCTCGATTAAGAGATCGACTAAGCGATCCATCACAGTGCGGTTCTCCCGCATCAGCCGCTTCGCTACGTTGTAGCAATCTGCAACAATCGCGCGGACTTGGACATCAATTCGAGAGGCGATCGCTTCCGAATATTCAGAGCGCGTCGTCCAATCGCGTCCCAAAAATACCTCTCCACTCTGGCTTTCTAAGGACAGTGGACCTAAATCTGACATCCCAAACTTTGTCACCATCTGCCGTGCCATCCCCGTTATCTGTTGCAGGTCATTTCCGGCACCAGTCGTGATTTCCCCAGAACCAAAAACTATCTCCTCAGCTGCTCTACCTCCTAAAGCTCCAGTAATTCGGGCTTTAATCTGAGAGCGGGAAATCAACCCTTGCTCTTCGTTGGGGGTAAACCAAGTTAGTCCCTGTGCTTGTCCGCGGGGAATCAAGGTGACTTTCTGCACAGGATCATGGTCTTTAATTAAAGTACCGATTAAGGCGTGTCCGATTTCATGGTAAGCAATCAGCCGCTTACTCTTACTGTCTACCAATGGTGTGCCTTCCATTCCAGCAACCACACGGTCAACAGCATCATCAATTTCTGGCAAGGTGATCGCATCCTTGCGCCGTCTAGCAGTTAAAATCGCTGCTTCGTTTAACAAGTTGGCTAAATCGGCTCCTGTAAAGCCAGGAGTGCGTCTAGCGATCGCTTCTAATGAAACTGTAGTGTCAAGTTTCTTGTTCCGAGCATGAACTTTTAAAATTTCCAGTCGCCCTTTGAGATCCGGTGCATCTACCATCACTTGCCGATCAAAGCGTCCGGGTCGTAATAAGGCGGAGTCTAACACATCCGGTCTATTAGTAGCAGCGATGATAATCACACCAGTATTACCTTCAAACCCGTCCATTTCTGTAAGTAGCTGGTTAAGAGTTTGTTCTCTTTCGTCGTTACCGCCGCCGATACCAGCACCCCGCTGTCTACCCACAGCATCAATTTCATCAATGAAGATCAGGCAGGGAGCATTTTCTTTTGCTTTTTTAAATAAATCGCGCACCCGCGAAGCCCCAACACCGACAAACATTTCGACAAATTCCGAGCCAGAGATGCTGAAAAATGGTACTCCTGCTTCTCCAGCGATCGCTTTAGCCAGCAAAGTTTTACCAGTTCCAGGAGGCCCAACTAGCAGCACACCTTTGGGAATCCTCGCCCCAACAGCTGTGAAGCGTTCCGGTTGTTTGAGGAACGTCACAACTTCTTGGAGTTCTTCTTTGGCTTCGTCAATACCAGCAATGTCATCAAATTTAACACCCGTCTTAGCTTCCATCTGGAAACGGGCTTTCGATTTGCCAAAGTTCATCGCTTGTCCTGGACCACCAGGAATGTTGCTAGAACGACGGAACAGGAAGAATAGTCCACCAATCAACAGAATCGGAAAAATTAGATTACCAAATAGTCCCCAAATCGCTCCATCGTTACGAACTGGGTGAGAATCAAAGCTAATATTTGCATCTCTGAGCTTGGAAATTAGTTCAGGAGCGTTGTAAGGCAGATCCACGCGCAACCTTTGAATCCGATTGTCGAGGTCTGGATCGATAGCTTCTACAATTGCCGTCCGCCCACCTTCGTAAAGATCCACGCTGGTCACTCGGCCAGTATCCAGGTATTCCAGAAAGCGACCATATGTCATACGTGTACTGGCTGTGTTCTTACTCATCTCGCCAGGAGCACTAGCAAATGCTCCTTGCCAGAAGAAAAAGCCAATTACCAGAGCAGGCAATGTCCACAGTACAAGTACTCTCCAGGAAAATTTCATCACTTAGTAGCCTCTAGATGCAGATTTACTACAGTCGGGTGCTGTCACCCTGTCAAAGTAGAGTTTTTAACAGATATTCTTAATTCCCTTTGCCTGCATTCCGTGCCCCAGATGGAACAACTAGGTCGCCAGACGTAGGATAAGGAATTGATAAGATGTCAGATTGAATCTTAATTAAATTTAACGTAATTCTAATTACTTGCACCAGATGGCATCCACATCAGGGTCGTACCTCAAATAAATAGGGATTACTAACTCAACTTCGGGAATTGCTGTTTTGCTGCTGGATGCAGAAAACCTCAAACTTGATATTAATAGCAAAACATTTTTAACCAGTCTCAGTAAATATCCTCTCCAAGTCAAAATTGCCTTTGCTAACTGGAGAAATCTAGCCAGTGGCAAACAGTATGGTGAACTTTATGGACGAGGCTATCAACTTGTTCACGTTCCCGGAGGAAAGCACTCGGTTTTTCTATTCTACGACAGTATCGAATGGCTAAAGAAGTCTTCGTCTGCTCTTGTGATGGTATTTTAGCCCACCTTTGTAACCAAATATAGCGCCAGACGACGGTATAATCTGACAACACTTTTCCTTGTACCCAGTACTATGGGAAGAGATGTAAAGAAATGTAAATAGATATGCAAGACAAAGTTATTGTAATTGTTGGCGCGACTGGTGGCATTGGTGCAGCATTAACTCGCAAACTTGCTCCCACAGGAGCGCGTCTGGTACTAGCGGCAAGAGATAGTAGTGCCATTACGAACTTGGCTACCCAGCTACCTGTAAGGGATCAAATTTTAAGCGTCCCCACAGATATTACTGATCGCAAGCAAGTAGATACTTTGATGGAACACACCATCGCCAAATTCGGTCAAATTGACGCATTAGTTAACGTAGCTGGAGCAGCAGTTATGAAGCCATACAGTAACCTCGAACCAGCTGATTTAGAGACAATGCTGGATGTCAACCTAAAGGGCAGCTTTTACACCTGCCAAGCAGCAGCTGAACTGATGCAGGAGCGCAAATCTGGTCACATTTGCAATGTAGTGGGAATTTTGGGTAAGCACTCAATGTCAATGGCGGCGGCTTACTGTGCCTCAAAGTTTGGTGTCGTTGGTTTCACTAAGTGTATGGCAGAGGAACTAAAGCGTTTTGGCATCAAGTTCACGCTATTCTACTTTGGTGGGGTAAATTCCCCCTTCTGGGACAACGTACAACTCAAGGTAGACCGAAAAAAAATGCTCAGCCCTGAAACCGCTGCCAATGCGATTCTCTATGCCCTTTCATCTGAACCGCAAGCAGTGCCGATGGAAATTAATATTCAGCCAGAAAGTCACCTATTTTTCTAACGTGGGAGGATTATTGATTAGAAACTTGCAAATCCAGAGAAACAGGCAGATTTTGCAGACAGATGAGCTGTTATGCTGGATTTTCCGAGTTTATGAAAATTGATCACATTCACTTCTATGTAGAAGATGCCACAGCATCGCGCGACTGGTTTGTTCACCAAATGGGTTTTCAAGCCGTAACTGGTGGTATTAATGTTCACACCTGCACTGAAGTAGTTAAAAATGGTTCAGTCTACTTTGTTTTATCATCTCCGCTCACGCCACTCAGTCCTGTAGCTCAGTTTCTGCGTCAGCACCCGCCTGGTGTAGCCGACATCGCTTTTTGTGTCGAAGATGTGGCAGCGGTAATGACTAGAGCTTTAGCGCACGGTGCCAAAGTCCTCCATCCGCCGCAGCCCCAGCAGGTTCAAGATGGTAATAAGTGGGCTAAAATTACTGCCTGGGGTTCTCTCACTCATACATTAATAGAGAGGCGAGCGAGTGAGCAGAGGAGCAGAGAAGATTCTTTACCCCTCACTCCTCATAACACCTTCACTGGCATCGATCATGTAGTGCTGAATGTGGCAACTGGTGACTTAGAGCACGCCGTTGCCTGGTATCAAAATACTTTAGATTTTCGTTCCAAGCAGACATTCAAAATTCAAACTGACCGCTCCGCATTGCACAGCCAAGTCATGGTTTCGCCCAACAACGGCGTACAATTACCGATCAATCAACCAGCATCACCTAATTCTCAAATTCAAGAATTTCTGGATGTCAACCGGGGATCAGGAATTCAGCATATTGCCTTGGAAACGCCCAATATTGTGCAAGTAATCGCTCAGTTCCGCGCTTGGGGTGTATCCTTCCTCCCAGTTCCCCCTAGTTATTACACTCAGTTGCAGTCACGCCAAACATTACCGCTATCAGCGGCTGAACTTGCGGAAATTGCCCAACAGCAGATCTTGGTTGACTGGCAAGACACTAATCCCCATGCTGTGCTGCTTCAGACTTTCACTCAGCCAATTTTTGGACAGCCGACCTTTTTCTTTGAGTTAATTGAACGTAGATCTCAAGCACCAGGTTTCGGTGAAGGTAACTTCCGCGCTTTGTTTGAAGCTATTGAACGCGAACAGATTAAACGCGGCAGCCTGCAAGATTTTAGATAGATTAATAATTCGGAACACACTCATTAAAAATTCAAAGTTTTAACACTGTAGCATTTGAGCTAGTGTGTAAATAAAGTTTACATTTAGGTTGATATGTTAAGACTTATTACAGATTTTGATGGTCCAATTATTGATGTCTCAGAACGCTATTACAGCGTTTATAAATTTTGTTTAGACTCGACCCGATATCCAGATCAGCCAGTGCAACAATTGGGCAAAGCAGAATTTTGGCAGTTAAAGCGATCGCGCGTTCCCGAAAAAAGGATTGCGCTTCTTTCCGGGCTTGACGAAGCACAAGCACCAGAATTTGCCCAGTTGCGACGAGAAATTGTGCATACGTCACCTTACTTCAAATATGACTGCCTTGCACCTGGAGCAGTAGCAGCACTCGAAAAAGTCCAACAAGCTGGAGTTGAGCTAGCGGTTATGACTATGCGCCGTGTGCGTGAACTAGAGTATGCCTTTAACCAGCACGATTTAGGCAGATTCTTTCCGAAAGACCGTTGTTATTGTCTGGCTAACGATTACCAGAAAACCCGTGACATCGATGATAAGCCACTACTAATGGAACGAGCATTAGCAGAACTTCCGATAGCTGATGATACCTGGATGGTGGGAGATACAGAAGCGGATATTATTACTGCCAAAAATCACGGTGTCAAAGTGATGGCAGTGCTGTGTGGTATCCGCGATCGCACTCAACTTGAACTCTACCAGCCAGACTTAATTGTTAAAGACCTCAGCGAGGCGGTAGATTTAGTCCTACGCCCTCTTCTACCAAAGAATGAAAGTTTAGCCCTCTGACCTACACTATCATCGCAGAAAACTGCTAATCAGCCAAAGTAGGATAAATGTCAATACCGTAGAAAACTGCTCAACTGTCAATTTGATGCTGGGTATTTGGTCTAAGAGTAAGCCGCCAACTAGCCCCCCCACAATTAATCCTGTAATTAAGCCTAAGATAGCCAGCAGCACTGCTCGACCAAACTTTTGCTCCTTACGATTAAGAAAGTAAAAACTTAATCCAACGCCGACGACTAACAGCAATTGCAAAGTTTGAACACCCGCAGTCACGTAAAAGACACTTATGGCAATAAGACCGAGAAACAAACTACCAGGTAAAAGAATGTCTGTTAAGCTCGGCGTATCGCGCAGATTTTGGAGCCATGCAACTGATTGTTTGGCAGGAACTGGGCTGGCTTTGGCAGGCGATTGAGAAAGGCGCTCAGCAAATCGGATGCCTTCTGGGACCTTAATTTTACCCTCTTGGCGCATCCGTAAGCGCTCCATCAATATCGCATCGTAAGCCGCTTCAATCGTCTCTAGGAGCTTGCGATCGCCACTGTGTTGCTGTAGAAGGCGACCACGGGCATCCTGAATTTCGTCGAATGTAGCGTCTTCTGTTACCCCAAGCTTTTCGTAGTTATTTTGATCGCTCATGTGACTCTATAGCTTCAGCCTCAGTCAGGGGCAGCCAGTGGAAAATGAATAATGGTTTTAGGTTTTGTGCTGGTCGAAATGACTTGTGAGATTAAATTTTCTTCCCTTATCAGGCTATAACCCTGTCAATTTAACAAGCAGTAACTTTTACCCATAGCCAATTTAACATATGCTAACAACTCTCGTGTTCTCTCCTCCTCCCCTGCTCTCTTTAAGGGTCGTGACTAACTCTATAAGTGAATGGACATCAAGTAATTATTGGCATTCTCTGACTATAGGCTGATAATTGTCTAAGATGCTGAATAAATTATCATCAAGGTAAATTAGGAATCTATTGCCTTAGCCTTGTAGATCTATGTTGCCCCCAACTACTACCTCCTAATTTGTGCTCAGTTTTTTTATCCTCTTCATTTGTTGTGCAAAGTGATGGCTATGGCTCTTGCCAAGATTCTTGTCGTTGATGACGATCCTGCAATTCGGAATTTAATCCAACGCTTTTTATCCAAGCAGAACTATCAAGTGGAGGCTGCCGAAGATGGTAAGACTGCTCTTGCCACGTTTGAGCAATTTAACCCAGACTTGGTGATTCTGGATGTGAATTTACCGGACGCTATTGGCTATAACCTCTGTGAAGAGATGCAAACCCGTACCAAGGTTTTTGTCCTCATGCTGACTAGTCGAGCTGATGAAGCAGACAAGATTCGTGGCTTTTCCCAAGGTGCAGATGACTATCTCACTAAGCCATTTAGTTTAGCGGAGTTAGAAGTCCGAGTCGGAGCAATTTTGAAGCGCCAGCGGACTGTCACTGCGGCAGAAAAGCAACGTCTAATTTTTGAGAAGCTGGTGATTGATCCGGAGCGGCGGGAGGTAACACTCAATCACCAGTTAATACCTTTAACCGCTCTCGAATTCGACCTTTTACGTTTTTTAGCCAGCCATCCAGGTAGGGTTTGGCGACGCTCGGAACTAATCCAAGAGGTTTGGGACTACGAATATGTAGGCGATCAGAGGGTTGTAGATGTTCATATCGGTCAAATTCGGAAGAAGATTGAAATCGATACGACTCAGCCAATTTTGATTCAGACAGTGCGCGGCGTTGGCTATAAGTTTGAATCTCCGAATCACAGCCAGCAGTAAATTGTCTCTCCAAAAGAAGGCAGGGGAGGCAGGTAGACGCAGCAACTTATTGCATTGATTCCGGATAAATACCAGAAACGTAACGGCTGCAATAGTTGCTGCGTCACTGTTGTATTGCCATACCCACACTTAGACCGCTAATCTCGGTCCGCACGATAGGATCGTTTGTCGTTTGGATTATCTAACCGCAGTGGTGGAACAGGCTTTCTAAATAAACCCGAACCGCGCGGCGATCGCCGTTGCCATTTTGGAGCAAAAACAGCGACAGCGCCGCTGTAAAGACTCGATCTTGATCCCAGTCGGGATGCATTTCTAGGTAGCTTTTAAGCGATTCATGTAGTTCTTCGGGAATCTCGGTCAGGATACTAACGCTGGCGTTCATTCAAAATCTCCTCTAGGACGAGTCAATAAGGGATACCTTACTTACAACAGCCTGCTTTCTATACCTTCACTAGCCCTTGAGTAAGGTAGTTCTGTAGTGCCCCACTTCAAGTGAGCGGGTGAACAGACTTAAGAAGTAAGTCGCATCATTGTGCGGCAAGTGGGGGTAGGGTTGTCAATGTTACGGAACATTACAGTTGCCTGGGTTCAAACAAAACGTTTACGCAATAATCAGCATTTGAGCTTAATTTTCTTTACACTTCTTTATATAATCTGCGTGTTTCTCAAGGATTGAAGGCGCTGCTCAAAAATCCACAGTTGCACCCTGAAGCCATTATCTGGCGGTAACAGCTTGGGGAAAACCTCTGCCCCTTTGTGGAAAAGCTGAACTGTCCTGTGGAAACAGTGGGGAATGAGTGGGGAAAAATTCAGCTAAAAATAAGAATTGCGAAGAAGTTAGGAAGTTTACCAGCTAGAAGACATTAGAAAAACACTCCTCCCAGCTATATGGCAGCTTTTAGCTTGGTGGCGGCTTTGTGGCAATTGTTATGGAAGGATGTGTTTCGAGTCTATGTTCGATGCTGCGTCCTAGCGTCAGCGCTTTTGAATGGCGTTGCTGCTCTTCGTGCTGGAGAAATTTAGTCGTGATCTAGAATCAAGTTTATTCAATATCTGATGGTGGTTGCTGTGTTTGCTGCTGCACAAAAACTTGAACAGCAAGAGCCACCAAACCAATAGCCACCAAGCCAAAAACAAAAGTCGCCAGCATACTGACTCCCACTACCAAAGTACGAACAGCAGCACCAATATTCAGCACAAGTGGATTGACGGAATGAAGAGGTTTAGCGGCGAAATTATGAGCAATAGATACTGTTAGAGAATAAAGCGCGATCGCCATTCCTCCAGCAATCAGCGCTCCACTTAAACAGCGCCAAGGACTTGTTAGTGTCTGAGTAATTTTAGGAGGTCTTGGGTTTTCAGTCGGTGTCGGGTTCATTTTTAGTTCTTTATCCAGTTATTGCTTTAGATCTTTGTAGTTCAAAAAAGCTTTTCTCAATTTTTAGTTGTAGATTTAACCTGAATACCTGTACTAGAAAACTTAGCTAGCCAAAGGTCTAAATCAGAGTTAGGAATTGCTGCTCTCACCTGCTGCTGAACCTGCTGTGCCTGGTTAGAAGATTCACACAGCGCAAACACTGTTGAACCAGAACCAGACATCATTGCGCCTAAAACACCAGTGTTCTGAAATGTCTGCCGCAGTTGCAACACTTGGGGGTATTCTGGCAATACTACCCGCTCTAAGTCATTGTGGAGTAATTGACCGATTTGGGCTCCGTCTTGATTAGTAATGGCTTTCACCATTGGTCCTGAATGTACCGCCGCAGCACGAGATTCTAAATTCTGTTTATTAGCAATGTAAGAACTACCAAACTGCTGTCGGTAGTTCTGATAAGCCCAAGCTGTGGAAACTGTGAGGTTGCGATATTTTCCTACCACTACATACAAATTATCCAGGCTAGGTAGGGGAGAAAGTTGATCGCCTCTACCAGTAGCGATCGCTGTTCCACCTGCGATACAAAAAGGTACATCGGCACCGAGTTGGGCTGCCAACTCTTCTAATTCCGACTGCGTTAATCCCAACTTCCACATTAAATCTAAGCCCACTAAAACTGCTGCCGCATTGCTAGATCCCCCCGCCAATCCAGCTGCTACAGGAATTCGCTTGTGGATAGTAATTTCTACACCGCCATATTGGGCAAAGGCATTACTAAATTCTGCTGCCATTAATTCAGCTGCTTGATAGGCAAGATTAGTTTTGTCTTGAGGCACGTCGGGATAATCACAGCGGACGCGGATGGTGTCAGTGCTACCTGAGCGCAAATCTACCTTGTCTGCTAAATCGATGCTTTGCAGCACTATTGCCAATTCGTGATAACCATCTGGGCGATCGCCGAGGATCTCCAGATATAAATTGATTTTGGCAGGGGCAATCAGAGAGTAAGAACGCATTTCTAGGGGCTAGGGGCTAGGGGCTAGGGGCTAGGGGCTAGGGGCTAGGGGCTAGGGGCTAGGGGCATTATTACTATTAGCTCTAGTCTCCTACCTCTAGCCTATTACTTAGGGCTACCCATTGAGCTACGCTGAGGTCTTCGGCGCGGGCTTGGGGATTTACCTTTAATTGTTCCAGCAATTGGGTGAGGCGATCGCGTTCTACTACTCCTTTCAAATTATTTCGCAACATTTTGCGTTTAGCACTAAAGCCTAGTTTGATCAAAGTCTCAAAACGGTGAGGATCGATGGTAGCTGGGACAAAGTTACGCGGACGCAACCGCACTACAGCTGAATCTACCTTCGGCGGCGGGGAGAAATATCCAGCTGGTACAGGACAAATCAGTTCACACTCCGCCAAATACTGCACTCGTACCGACAGCGCCCCAAACGCCCTTGACTCCGGTTGAGCATAAAGTCTTTCTGCCACTTCTTTTTGTACCAGCAGCACGATCACATCAAATGGAATCGCAGGATTGGCAATTGTGCCTAGCAGTTTTTCTAAAATCGGTCCTGTAATGTTGTAAGGGATATTGGCAACAACTTTATTAGGCTTTTGGAAAGCTGGAGCAGTCAGATGAGCAGCTAAATCCAGCGTCAAAAAATCACCTTGCAGGAGTAAAAAATTCTCAATCCGACCGAGTTGTTTAGCCAACATCCGGCACAAATCCCAGTCAATTTCGACAGCAACAACAGACTCGGCGAGGGGCAATAAACGGCGAGTTAAAATGCCTGTTCCGGGACCAATTTCCAAAACGCGATCGCATTTTGTAATTTCTGCTGCTTGAATTATTTGATGCAGCGTTTTATCACTTTTCAGCCAGTGTTGAGCGAATTGCTTTCGTGGTCGAGGTTCCATTCCTTAACTAGGGGGGAGCGAAGATTTCCCAGTCTACATTGCCTTTATGTCTTCATTATCCAGTTTTCCAAGTCTAGAAACTGCTGGGCAGTTGCTCAAGTACCACCGCCAAGGTAAATCTACGCCTTGGGATAAGCCAATTCTGGTAGTTTGGACAAAGGTAACAGCTTGACAATCAAGCTGCTGTTGAAATTGCCCCCCGCGATGCTCTAGCCACAGCGGTTCACTTGGTTGGAGAGCGCTACCATTTAGGCTGCGGTCAATTTGCATCACACGGCACAGCTTACCAGGACCAGCAGCAATTCGCAGCAGGTTTTGTTTTGAGCCATCTACCCCTGTTGGTAATGAGTCTAGTTGCAAAGCCCGAATCAGAACTGCACTGGGAACACCATCTTGGTCGGTCACAATGTTAAAGCAGTGGTAAAGACCATAAATAAGATAAATGTAGGTTCTGCCAGCAGGTCCAAACAATACCCAATTACGGTCTGTGCGTCTCCGGTAAGCATGAAAAGCCGGATCACCTGGGGCATAGGCTTCGGTTTCCACAATCAACCCCCGGATTATTTGTTTATCTGGCAGTTGCCGCACGAGTGTACAACCGAGCAAATCGGGTGCGACTTCGGTAGATGGACGCGCTAGCCAGTTCGGTTCTACAATCTGATTGAATACAGTTGAATTCACAAAAGTAGTTTAGCAAACTTAAGAATAGTAGAATCTGGTCATTCCATACTTAGCTGATTCAACAACCAGTATGGGGAAGGGCCAGGATCACGGATACTGTTGTTATAAAACCTTTATACAGAGAGTAAAAAAATGGATGTCAAACTAATTTTAGTAGGATTAACGGTTCTCTTTACTGTGTCGTGCCTGTTCTTTGGCACTAAGAATGGCTTTTATGATACAGACAAATATCACGGTAACGGATCTGCTCACTAGATAAGAGGAGCTGCCGTTGCACTCTAGTCAGGGCATATAAAGGGAGGGAAGCATGAGTAATCAGCGATCAGTATCCTCCCGCATCAATACTGGGGAAACAGAACTTGAATGTTTGCCTTATGGCGTTCACCATGTTGATGAAGGTGTGTGTTTATTAGTGCGGATGGGACCATACCGCATCCTACTTGACTGTGGTATAGCAGACCTCTCACCCTTGCAACAGGGACTACAATCACTGCCAGCAGATTTAGTGCTGTGTACACACGCCCACCCCGATCATGCCAAGGGCTTACTAGCACTGCATCAAGCTTTTCCCCAGTTACCAATTTATGCCAGTGAAGTGACAACTCAGTTACTGCCGCTGAATTGGTCAGAGGTAGAACCTAAAAAGATTCCCCAATTTTGTCAAGCATTACCCTGGCGATCGCCAGTTGAGTTTCAAGATGGCTTGAGTGCTGAATTATTTCCTGCTGGGCATCTACCAGGGGCTGCGGCAATTTTACTGACATACACTACTCCTCAGCGAGATTACAGGCTGCTCTATACTGGCGATTTTTTCTTGTCAAACTCTCGGTTAGTTGAGGGGTTGCCCTTAGAGGAATTACGGGGTTTGAAACCAGATGTGCTAATTATTGAGGGCAGTTATGGTACTGCTCGTCATCCGCATCGGCGCAATCAAGAAAATCAGCTGGTAGAGCGAATTAATCGCGCGATCGCCAATTCCTACTCTGTCCTCCTGCCTACGCCAACTTTGGGGCTAGGTCAAGAGATTGTCATGCTGCTGCGGAGTCATCATAACTTTACAGGTCGTGATTTGGATATCTGGGTTGATGGCAGTGTCGCCACTGGTTGCGATGCTTACCTAGAATTGCTACCCCACTTACCCGCCTCTGTGCAGAACTTTGCCAAACATCAACCCCTATTTTGGGATGAACGAGTCCGTCCCCGAATGCGCCGATTACAGCCGGAACAGCGGCACACAGTTAAGCATCCCTGCATTATCGTCACGGATGAAACAGCTGATTTGAATCAATACTGCCATCCAGACAGTGGCTCCTGGGTTGTCTTGTTGCCTGAAAAACCTGGTCGCCCATTTGAAATTGGGGGTTCAATCACCAGCGTCGAAACTTATCTGCTGGCACAGCATAGTGATGGCTCCGGTATCACCCAACTAATTCACAACTTGCGACCGCAGCACATTATTTTTGTCCACGGCTCTCCCACCTACCTAGCAGATCTCACCAGCTTAGAGGAGTTGCAAAATCGGTATCATTTACATTCTCCAGAGGCGGGAACGTTAGTAGAATTGCCGATTGGCGAGATGTTTCTCCAACCAGCAGCACCAGAGACGAATTATGAAGGTGAACTGAATGAATTAGGGACAGTAGT
>JBGTCQ010000303.1:0-8168 GCA_041748755.1 Chroococcidiopsidaceae cyanobacterium
TGGTGCCATTCCCGATCGCGTCCAAGTCTTTATGCAGGACGTGGAAGAGAGAATGTATCGGTTGGGCATTCCGGCCAAAACTCGACACAACGAAGTGGCTCCTGGTCAGTTTGAGCTTGCGCCATTTTTTGAAGCCGCCAATGTGGCCAGCGATCACCAGCAGTTAACAATGACCATCCTCAAGAGCACAGCCAGGAAACATGGGTTTGTTTGCCTCCTGCACGAGAAGCCGTTTGCCGGAATTAATGGTTCCGGGAAACACGTCAACTGGTCGGTTGGCAATCCCACTCAAGGCAATTTGCTCGATCCGGGCGATACTCCTCATGCGAATATGCAATTTTTGCTGTTCTGCGGAGCGGTGATTCGGGGCGTGCATAAGTATGGCCCACTCTTGAGGGCAGTTGTTGCCACAGCCAGTAACGATCACCGCCTGGGTGCGAATGAGGCTCCCCCTGCAATCATCTCGGTTTATCTGGGAACGCAACTAGCGCAGGTGTTTGAGCAAATTAGCCAGGGACAGCCAACCAGTTCTGCCCACGCTGGGGTAATGGAACTCGGCGTAGACACTTTGCCGGTTTTCCCTAAAGATCCCGGCGATCGCAACCGCACATCGCCCTTTGCCTTTACGGGCAACCGATTTGAGTTCCGAGCAGTCGGTTCTAATCAAGCTGTTTCCGGTCCACTGGTTGCAATGAATACGATTCTGACGGATTCGTTGCTCTGGATGGCAGACACGCTAGAGGCTGAGTTGGCGAAAGGGTTTGCACTGAATGATGCCGCCTACACAGTTCTTAAATCGGTGATGGAGCAACACAGCGCGGTTATTTTTGGCGGCAACGGCTATTCGGAGGAATGGCACAAGATGGCGGTGGAGCGGGGATTGCTAAACTTACCGACTACTGCTGATGCCTTGCCCGTTTTGAAAGAGAAGTACATTGAAGAACTATTTGAAAAAACGGGTGTGCTGTCTGCAACTGAACTAGAAAGTCGCTTTGAAGTCTACGCTGAGCAGTACATCCAGGTGATTGAGATGGAAGCCAAGCTGGTGATTAGTCTGGCAAAAACTGTGATTTATCCTGCCGCCTACCGCTATTTATCTGAGCTTTCTAGCACGGTCGTCAATTTGAAAGTAATCGGGGTTGAGCTTGAGAAAGAAAGTCTTGAAAAGGTGGCTTCGCTAACCAAACTGCTGATGGATAATGTTAGCAAATTAAGTGATGCTCTGAGTAAGCACGATTTTTCTATGACAGAAGAACACTTGCAATATTCGGCGAAAACGATTCGTCCAATGATGGATCGAGTTCGGGAATATGCTGATGGTCTAGAAGGTGAAGTGGCAGATGATTTATGGCCGCTACCCAAGTACCAGGAAATGCTGTTTATCAAATAACGGCTACCTAAAGCCAGGGTTAAGTTATACTAAGCTACCAAAACTCAATCGTTTTAAGCACTACAGCAGTCCAACGTTACGATTTAGAGCGCAAATTGGTATCAGAACTAACTTAACCCTGGCAACAGCACTCTCGTTAATCGCCGAAGGCAAACGCGATCGCCTAGAGCAAATCGATTATGAGTTGACATGGGATGCAGCGCCCGTTTGCTTGACAGCTTGAACAGTGCGGCGACGAAGCTCAAGGATCTGGCTGATTTCACGAGCGAAACTGGGTTGACGCTCAATCATTTGGTTAATAACTGTGGCGGAAATCATCATTACTTCCAAGTCATCCACAGCAGTTACTGATATAGGGCTAAGCTCACCTGAAAAGAGAGTCATTTCGCCAAAAAACTCACCCGCCTTTAGTGGTAGGATGTCATGTTTTTCTCCCGCTTTATCTGTTACAGCGATCGCAGCCTGTCCTGAAACTATGATGTATAGAGCATTGCTGATGTATCCCTGGCGCACGACTTTCTCGCCAATGCCAAAATGCTGAAGAGTGATGCCTTCAGACAATGTTTGCGGATTTTCTGATTGTTCAAGCGGCACAAAGGCTGGAATAGATTGCAAACTCTCAGTGAACTTCTTAGAGGTATCCTCAGTGCGGGAGGTAGGACCGTGAAAGTTATAGAGAGTGCGAATCGGGAAGGGAATCGTGAGATTATTGCGCTGGGAGGCATACCAGACACGGCTCATAAAGCGATCGCGAATTTCCTCTAAGTCGCCATAGTCCTGAATAAAAAATTTAACTTCGTAGGTAATTGCCGAATCGTCGTAGGATACGGTAAAAATCTGCGGTTCCGGCTGCAATAAAATCCCCTGAGTTTCAAGGGCAGTAGCGTGCAGTACCTGTTTAGCCAGATTTGGCGGATCGCCGTAGGAAAAGCCAATGCGGATACGTTCCGCGTGGAGGCGCAACGGTTGGCTAAAGTTGCGGATAATTTCGCTGCTAATCAGTTTGTGGGGAATGATAACCATCTCGCGTTCAAAGGTCTGTAAGCGAACTGCCCGCCAGTTAATATCAATCACCTGTCCCACCAGATCGCCAACGCGCAGCCAGTCTCCAACTATAAAGGGACGCTCGAACAAAAGCGCAATTCCCGATGTAACGCTGCCCAAGGTATCTTGAAGCGCTAAACCAATGACGATCGAACTGACCCCCAAGGCTGTGACTACTCCTGCTAAATCTGCGTGCCACACTGTCGCCAAGACGATCGCTCCCCCCAGCAACACTAAAAATAGCCGAAACAGATCAATCAGCAACTTAGGCACTCTAGAGCGCCAGGTATCGCCCTTTGCCTGTCCAAACAGGACAGCATTGAGTAGACAAAGAGCGGCATGGATGACGCAGAGCCAGAACAGCGTTTGGAGGCTCTTAACCAAGGCATCACTGGCAGGACGATTCAGCACATACTGCACAAACAGCATGAAGACAAGTACGGGTAAGACCAAATTACGGATCACCCGTAAAGTATCAGCCAAAGGTTTTGCTCGTCGTTGCAGGCGATAGATGAGTTCTCCTAGCCCAATCACGAGCAACGGAAAGCCAACGATCAAGGCGATCGCCCAAAGAAACAAATGATTAGAAGAAACCTGGAGCATAAAAATTTTAAGCCTCAGTTTGAATCGGTGTTTGGATGCTTCTCAACCGCCATGCCTTGAGCGGCTTCTTGCCGTTTTCTACCATTGTCTCCATCGGCTCAAACTCATAGAGATCGGATAAACGGTTATGCACATCCTCAGAAACTAGAATGGACCCAGGGGGGCAGGCTGACTTCAAGGCACTGGCAATATTGATCGTGTCGCCCCAAACGTCATAAATGAATTTGTTTTTGCCGACAATTCCGGCAACTGTATCGCCGGAGTTGATGCCAACGCTGACATTTAATTTAAATCTGCGTTCATGATTGAAACGGCGCACAATTTTCAGCATCTCCAGGGCAAAATCAATCGCTCGTTTGTCATGGTCGAGGTAGGGTACTGATAGCCCACACACCGCCATATAGCTATCTCCAATCGTTTTAATTTTTTCCATGCCGTAGCGCTCAGTGGCTTCGTCAAACGAACTAACCAAATCATTCAAAATGCTGACAGTTTCCTGGGCTGTTAGAGAGTCAGAGAGTTTGGCAAACCCAGTTAGATCGGAGAATAGAACTGCGACGTTGGAAACGCTTTCAGCAATGTTTTTCTCACCGCTTTTGAGGCGTTTAGCGATCGCTGCTGGAAAAATACTCAATAGCAGTTGTTCGTTCTCCTGATTTTTTTCCTCGACTAGGCTAGTTTGAGCACGCAGGCTACGAACCATGGCATTGAAAGAGCGGGCGAGTTCCCCAAATTCGTCGTCAGTATCCAAAGACGCGATCGCATCTAACTGCCCCGCTTCCACTTTGCGGGCATTCTGAATCAACTGATTAATCGGTTTGACAAAGAAATAAGCCAGTCCCATCGCTAGCAACGTCACTAACAGCATCAGCAAGGTTGCTGAAACCAACAGTTGGCGCTCAAACGATTTAATCGGAGCATAGGCTTCTGTTAAGTCGATTTCTGATAGAATTACCCAATCTAATTCACCAATTTTTAAGGGTGCGTAGGAACTCAACACGGGAACATTACGATAATCCCGAATTATTTGTGTTCCTTGCTTGCCCGTTAAAGCTTCCTCAACTCCTTTAGTGCGGACTTTCTGTTCTAAAATCGAAGTCTTGTACTGACGAATCCGGGTGATTATTGGTTCTTTAACACCAAGTAATCGCAAGGTTTGCAGATACTCATCCGGTGTTTCAACCAAAAACCGGGACACTGATCGCATTAGATAATCCTGTCCCACCAGATAGGTTTCTCCCGTTTTCCCTAAACCATCGCTCTCCCAGTTGCGGTTTCCCGTCATCACGTTGTTGATCTCATCCACTGGCAACTGAACCGCTAAAACACCAATGAATTTTGACCGATCAAAGATGGGAGCGGCGATGAAGGTTGCAGGTGCGCCATAGGAAGGGGTATACCCTTCAAAGTCAATAATTCTGGCATAATCTGTTTCGTTTGCCCGCCGAACCTGAGCAACCAGTCGAGCCAAATTACTCTCGCTGTAAGGTCCGGTACTAAGGTTAGTGGTAAAGTCTGTTTCTTTATAAACGGTATAGATAACAGTGCCTTGAGGACTAATCAGGAACATGTCATAATAACCAAATTTTTTGATGATGTTGCGAAAGATCGGGTGATAACGCTCATGAATGCGACTGTACTGGCTGCTATCTTGAGCCGCATTTAACAAATCCTTTTTACCAATTGGGTTCGGGTTTGCTGCTATGTAGTGATACTGGAGATAGTAACTGGCTAGACTTTCAGGCAAAAACGAGTTCAACATTGGTGAACCCTGCTCTGTTTTGGCTAATTTGGGCAAAAACTCATCCCGATAGTATGCCGTCAGCTTTTGGTTAAATTCTGCGGGTACCTGAACCGTCTCAAGCTGGCGATAGGTTCCTACAAATTCATTCGTCGCGGTAATGATAGTCGGGTCTTCGCTCAACGTTTGAATGTGATTGCGAACAGTCTTGAAATAGGATTCAATTTGATAGGCTTTGGACGATCGCAAACTGGTGAGTTGGCTGAAGACGCGATCAGTCAGATTAGATTGACCACTGCGGTAGCCCAGGTAAGCGGTAACCAAAATGGAACAACTGCTAACCGTTAGCAGCATCACAATTAGTTTTGACTTAATACTGAGCCGACTGAGCCATTGCATAAAAGTAAACCTTGCTGATTTCTGCTTGAATTATCAGAATCAGTCGAAAGTATTCTAAGACACAAATCTTCACCAGATTGTATTAAGTCAGACCGGATAGAGGAGCAAATGTTACCAGTAATGCGGGATTGATAGGGAGGTAGAGCAAGGAACCCTATTACTGTGCTACTCTACTCCTGGTGACAGCAATGTTCAAACTACCCCTTAACGGAGCTTCCAAAGAGATAAAAGGGGTCATAGAGGTTGACAGCAGTGAGAAGCCCTAGATCACGGCAACTGAGTTTTCTAGAAAAGAAAGTTTTAATTCCTGGGTTCTTTCCCTTCCTGCTGAACATTGCGAGCAGTTAGTCCAAATTTACTTTCAACAAGTTCAAACCGGACCAGCGCACCTGTTTGCAGTGTGCGATATCCCTGTCCGGGAATGGCAGTGAAGTTAAAGAAAATATCTTCACCTCCTTCGTCTCTGGCAATCAGCCCACTGCCTGCTTTGATATCAAACCAGCGCACTATGCCCCGTGCTACGGGTAGCCCATTTGCTCCTAAAGGTGGTGCGCCGTCAGCCCATTCCTGCTGAGGAATCCGAATTTGCCGAACTGCTGGCGTATCATATGCCTCGTAACAGTAGTCAGACCGAGTTGCCATGATGGCTCGCAGATCTAGCCGTAGTTCCTCAATCGTTGGTCGCCCAACAAAGAACCAACCGTTGTAAATCTTATGGATGGTCAGGTCTGAGCGTAATACAAATGTATAGGGCTGCGGACGATAGGCGTACTCGCCCTCCGTTTCATCTAAGATGTTAATTTGCTTGATGAGTTCTCGTTTTTGGTCGCATAAAAAGGGCCACTGTGCTCCTAAACCCGCTCTAAATGCTGCTTGTACCAGGGGTGGATCAACGCTGAGGGTTACTAACTTGCAATAGTTGACTGTTAGCTCCTGCTGAAACTGCACTAACTGCGGCAGCTGCTGGCGATCGCGCGGACAAAAAAATCCCCGATAAAAGACTAAAATCAGTGGGTAGCCGTCCGTGAATCCCAAGTGTTTGTCCATCAGGCTGGACTGAGTAAGACTAGATAGCCTCACCAATTCATTGTCATGATTTGGTAGTTCAAAATCAGGAAAGTAATCTCCAACTTGCAGATTGGTTGTCATAGGTAAACCCTTACATGTTGGGACAAGTAGGCATATCTTCTCCTAGCAGCAGACGTGCCAAGCTAGGTAATGCCTCGCCATAAGTGGGATGGATATGCACAGACTGCTCCAACAACTGCCAAGTCGCCCCCGCTTCCATCAGAGATAAAAATACGTGGACTAACTCGGCGGTTTCATAACCCACCAGTGTTGCCCCTAAAATCTTGTTGGTATCTTGATTAATCACCATGCGGTAAAATCCCAAATCGTGACCCCATTCAATCGCACGGGCAATGAAGTTCATCGGGAGAGTGACAGCACAGGCATTGATACCTTGCTTTTTGGCTGCTTCCAGTGTTAAACCAACTCGCCCAACTTGCGGCTCGGTGTAGACGGCATAACCAAGCACTCGGTCATTGCGCGTCCGATTTTCACCGCCCAAAATTGCTTTTAAACGGCGATAATCTTCCCAGGATACGTGGGTAAAGGCTGGTTGTTTAGCGACATCCCCAATCGCATACACTCCAGAACAAGTTGTCTGAAATTGCTCGTTAATCTTGACGTAACCCTGGCGATCTAGTTCAATGCCAGCAGCAGCACTGTTAAGAGCGCTCGTGTTTGGTTTGCGTCCTGTGGCGACTAGTAAGGCTTCGCCTTGGAGTTCTTGAGCGTTGCTCAGCGTCAGAGTGAATACACCGTTTGCGTAAGCGGCTTGCTCAACGTTCACATTGAAATGCAGCCCAATACCATCTTGTTGAAACGCTTCAGCTAAGGTTTCACTGACATCGGGTTCTTCTTGACTCAGGAGGCGATCGCCCCGCACAATTAGCTGAGTTTCACTGCTTAAGCGAGCTAACCCTTGTCCCAACTCCAGTCCAATGTAACCTGCTCCAAGCACGAGTAAGCGGGGCGGCAATTCTTTTAGGTCAAAGACGTTGCGGTTCGTGAGATAGGGTGTATCTGCTAAACCGAGAATATTAGGAATCAGAGATGAGGTGCCAGTGTTGATCACAACTAAAGGAGCCTGAACAGTGACATCTCCACCAGTAACGGCGCGTTCTCCGGTGAAAGAGACTTCCGCACAGACAACGTTGACTCCTGCATCATGCAATCGTCGGTGAACTCCCTCATTGAAGCGATCTCGAATCCCACGTACCCGCTCCATCACCTTCGGAAAATCCACCTCGACGTGAGCATGAACTCCCAAATCTTTTGCTCGACGGGCACGACCTGCGGCATGAGCAGCTGCCAAGAATGCTTTTGAAGGAGTGCAACCATAGTTCACACAACTGCCACCCAGTGCATCCCGTTCAAACAAAACAACTTTGCGCCCTTCTTTGGCATAGTCTACTGCCAGCGGAATGCCGCCCTGACCACTGCCAATGATAATGACATCTGCGTCCATATTTCACCTAGCTACAGTTTAGACCCAAACCAATAACATGCTTGAATGAAACGGATTCTTTGAAGAAATAGTAACCGATGGCAACAGAGAATATATAGATGAGTGCAGAAGCAGGTTCCGCTGATCATAGCGTGGACACTGGTTCAGATGAAGTTGCTGTAGCTGTAGAAGCGAAATTATCGGGAAGCACCAGCGCTAGCAGTCGGACGAAGCGGAGCATAACCAAAGGTAGCATTAGCCATCCGGCACCAGATACTGACAGATTTAAAGTTGGACAGCTCGATTGCATCTGGAATTGGATAGCGCTGAGTCCCCTGGAATTTGTGTAACTTACCCAGATTCACATAGCTGCCTGCTTGTTGAGTTTGATAAGACTGCGGCGGCTTTTGGGAAGGCTCAAGGAGCACATGCAGATCTGGACCCTGATCGCTTGTACTGAAAGCTGAATCAAGCTCTAA
>JBGTCQ010000304.1:0-2808 GCA_041748755.1 Chroococcidiopsidaceae cyanobacterium
TTGTAGTCATCCTGGCGGGGGCAGAGTGCGCCTGCTTTGGGGTCGTCGTTCCATTTCTGCACAAACAGCACCGAGGTTTTCGTGCCAGTGTGGGGCTTAAAGGTATTGCCATGCAGTCCCACCACCGCCAGAATCCGGCAACGTTCCGCAATGAAATCTCGAATATTTTTATCAGAAGAATTGTTAAACCGTCCTTGAGGCAAGACGATCGCCATTCTGCCTCCTGGTTTCAAAAAGTCCAAATTACGCTCAATAAACAAAATATCGCGCCCGACTTTGGTTTGCCACTTACCATCGTTCTTTTTCGCCAAGTCATAACGGGCAATCATCCGCGGTTCTTTGATGTCTCCAGCAAAGGGCGGATTTGCCATCAATACATCAAACTGAAACTCTCGATAGTCTTTACTGCCGTTTGGTCGTAGCCGTTTCAGTCGTTTGAATCCCTCATGGTAAACGTCATCCCAATCTTCTTGCTGCGTCACTTCATCCCACAGTTCATAATCCAGCGTGTTCAAGTGCAACACATTGGTTTGCCCATCCCCCGCAATCAGATTCAGCGTCCGCGCTACCCGCACCGCCCTTTCATCAAAATCAATAGCAAACACCTTCTCTTCCACGTACTCTCGACAGCGCGGCGGCTTATCTTCCAAGGAAAATAAATGACTAGCTTCTAATCCCTCATCCGCTAAAATCTGCCGCCACACATGGAAAATTGTATGCACCGGAAACCCCGATGAGCCAGCCGCCGTATCGATCATGTACTCATCCTCTTGAGGATTGAGCATCTTCACACACAGATCAATTACATAACGGGGCGTGAAAAACTGTCCTTTTTCGCCTTTGCTACTCTGGTTGATCAAATACTCAAACGCTTCATCAATCACATCCAGGTTGGAGTTAAACAGCTTCACAGTCTCCAACGAAGACACACACACCGACAGGTGAGACGGCGTGAGGCTAATCTTGGCATCTTCGCTAAACACACCTTCCCACTTTTTCTTCGCTCTATCAAACAAGTCCTGAACCTTGCTTTTAAGAGCAGCTTCTGTCTGTCCGCTATTGTAAAATTATAGAGAGCGGGTTTTACGGCGATCGCCTTGCCCGGAATACCACTCATCGTAAAGCTTTGTAAAAATCAGCTTAAACAGTTCCTCAAACACATCGACTCCGGCATTTGCCAGCACCTCATCTTCCATTTCTTCGATCAGAGTTTTGAGGGATTTATTCTCTTTCACCAACTTGTCATTGGCGATCAGGTCTTCCAGGGTAAACTTGATCTGAAGAATATCTGCCAAAGTTTGATTAACATTGGGTAGACTGGGGATGTCTTCAAAATAGTTAGGGTCTTTACGCTGGTAGTAAGAGATTTGATCGCCATTCGTCCACACGGCGATCGGCGCACCTGTCGCGTTACAGTACGAGCGAAGCTGATCTTTACCATCTTTTAGCTTCGGCTTTTTTAGCTCCACGAGCATATAGACAGTGTTAGGACGGTCTTTGTCCATTACCACAATGTCTGCTCGCTTCACCTCCCGCCCAAAGTTCACCCCATACTCTACCTGGATGCGACTGAGCGGATAATGTAAACGTTCTGTCAAAACCCGTAGATATAGCTGCCGGATCGCCTCTTCTGGCGTGAGCCTAATTGCCTTTTTACGAACCAAGCAAACCGTGTAGGGAACTTCGCCGTTTTTGGTCGCCTTGAGAGTAATAGTCCGCTCTAATTGCTCAATTTCAGCCGTAGTAAACTGTGAAAGTTTGTAATCTGAATCTCTGAGGATGTCGGCTAGGTTCATGAATCAAACAATATAGTGATAGTCTACAAAATTCAAAAGCTGTCAAAGAGCTTGTTCGCTCTAACTCTAAATAAAGCCAGCACCATTGTTGCCTTGATTATTTAGCAGGCTAACAAGCTTATGCCGAAAATTATTAGGATCAGCTATTATCTCATTGTTTTTGATAGTCCTTTTCCATAGGTATGTATTGGTCAGGCGACGCAAATCGTATTGGGTTCTGGCAGGGGTTCTCCAGTGGCTTCATGGGCAATCACCAAAGATTCAAGGGCTTCAATTCCATTGGTGACAGCTTCCCGATAAGTATCACCATGTGTGCGCCATTGCTGCCCTGGGAAATCGGGGAAACCAACCAGAAAACAATTATCCTTCTCTGACCACTGAATCACCATTTGATATTTAAGTCTGTTGATCATTTTGTTCCTCCACTTCCTGAATTGCTCTCAAAACCTCTTTTTCTTGATAGGGTTTGGCATCTGCACCATCTTTGCCAGAAACTGTTATTTTCCCTCGATAAAGTGGATGTATCCAGTTCGGATGACTGCCTTTCCCTGGAAGTTCCTGGAATCCTACCCTGCTTAATAGTTGCTTAAGTTCTCGAATTTTTTTCGGCATTACCCTGATTTCCTGAAGAATAAATCTTCATCAACCTCCTGTTTATTCCTTAGATAGCGATACAACTCCAAAATTTCATGATTTTTACTGCACGTTGCAGTCTAATACCACCAAGATGAGTACTTTACCGCTCTTGCAGCTTATTGCTCCTTACCCATCAGAAAATCGAAAAGCCCTACACCCCACCCAATCCATCCAGCATTACCTAGGAGTAGGATAATAACCGCACATCTTACTCGATGGCAATGAAATTTATAGGCATTAGATCTCTTGCAAAAGGTTATTTAGCTAGACTGAGTTCATGATTGTACAACCCAGCAATCAGATTGAAACGTAAACCAAAACGTCTACGACGGTTGCGATAGCGCTCAGACAAAATTTTAAATATCTTCAAGCGACG
>JBGTCQ010000305.1:0-14055 GCA_041748755.1 Chroococcidiopsidaceae cyanobacterium
TGTCGTTTACAGATGCCAGTCTTGCCGAGAATTTGAGTGCTGCAACCAGACTGCTGTTTTTTTGGGCAAATACTTTAAGTGCCTTCTATGGCTGCTGACTGGATTTGTAACAGAATATTTCATTTTGAGCAGCGATCGCACAAACTTAATGCAAAACAATCAAGTTTCCCTTACCTACACTCTGGCATTGCAGTTAGAGTAGATTGAGTTGCACTTAAAGTTAGTTGCGACTGAAACATTTTGTCCCACTGCACCCGTTCAAACAAGTTTTTGGGTGGGGCGCTAAAGCAATACTAAGAGCGCTATCTCTTGATCTGGATTCAACCTATAGTCATCAGCCACGCTTAATAAAGATATCTGCTCCCATAGAGCGGTTAATGGATGCTGTCTAGGGTTCTAAATTAATCATTTTGAACATTCCATGACTTTTACTACTATCCCATCTGTTGCTGGATCGAATTTCACGCTGTACCGCGACGAGAAAGAGATGAAAACGCTGGAACCTCTGCGGACGGCTACAGGTGTTTATGTTACTGTTCATGGTCATTTCTACCAACCGCCGCGCGAAAATCCTTACCTGGATGCGATCGAGCGCCAACCCAGTGCTTCCCCTTACCATAACTGGAATGAGCGGATTCACCACGAATGCTATCGCCCGAATGCTTTTGCCAGAGTGTTGAATCACCAAGGCGAAGTAGTCGGGATCGTTAACAATTATGAGTATTTCAGCTTTAATATTGGGGCGACGCTGATGTCGTGGTTAGAACGCTACGATGTCGAGGTTTATCAGCGAATTTTAGAGGCAGATCGTAAAAGTTGCGATCGCTTGAATGGTCATGGCAATGCGATCTCCCAGGTTTACAACCACATCATCATGCCGCTAGCAAATCAGCGGGACAAATACACCCAAATCCGCTGGGGTAAACAGGATTACATATCCCGTTTTGGGCGTGCTCCCGAAGGCATGTGGCTGGCTGAAACTGCTGTAGACTCTGCCACATTGGAAGCATTGATATCAGAGGGCATTCGCTTCATTGTGCTTGCGCCCTCCCAAGCACAGCGTTGTCGAACACTCCCCAAAGACGAGCAGCCGATAAGTGAGTGGTACGAAGTCGGCGGGAGTCAAATTGATCCCACCCGTCCTTATCGCTGTTTTCTCCCTGGCGGCAATCCTAACCACGAATACATTGATATTTTCTTCTACGATGGTCCGATATCGCGGGATATGGGCTTTAGTGATGCCCTCTACAATGCTGATCACTTGGCGGGAAGGATTGGGCAAGCAGTACGCGGGGATCATCGTCCCGCGCAATTAATTTCTGTGGCGACTGACGGAGAAACTTTTGGTCATCATAAAGGCGGCACTGAGAAGACATTAGCTTATGCCTTTTTACATGAGTTTCCGCAGCGTGGCTGGACTGTGACAAACTTTGCCCATTACCTTAGTCTCAATCCTCCTAGTTGGGAAGTGGAACTGAAACCTGTTACCGCTTGGAGTTGCGCTCACGGTGTAGATCGGTGGCAGGATGACTGTGGTTGCGGCGGCGAAGGTGGTTGGCATCAGAAATGGCGTCGCCCGTTGCGTCAGGCGCTCGATTGGCTGCGGGATCAATTAATTAAGGTATATGAGGAAACTGGTAAGCAGTTATTCCGCGATCCTTGGGCGACGCGGGATGAGTATATCCAGGTAGTACGCGATCGCTCTGTTGCAAATGTTAGTCGCTTCCTAGCCCGTCATCAAAACCATAAACTTACAGCAGCTGAACAAGTAGATGCTCTGCGTCTATTGGAAATGCAGCGTCATGCTTTGCTGATGTACACCAGTTGCGGCTGGTTTTTTGAAGAATTATCGCGTCCAGAAGGAACTCAGATTCTCCGTTACGCTTCCCGTGCCTTAGAACTGGCTGGAGATGTTGCAGGTGTCCAGTTAGAAAAAGGCTTTCTTAAACGCCTCGCCCAAGCTCCCAGTAATGTTGACTTGTTCAGGCACGGCTCAGAAGTATATCGGCAACTGGTAGCAACAGCCCAAATTAACTTCAAGCAAGTAGCGGCACAGTACGCTATTACTTCACTGCTTGGCAGACAGGAAGGAGATAAAAATCATCCTGCTGGGAAGCGGGTTTATTGTTACAGTACCCAGCAATTAGACTACCAAATGCAACGGATGGGATCGCTGACGCTGGCTGTGGAGCAACTACGATTGGTTTCAGAAATTACCTGGGAAAGTGAACATCTCGTTTTTGCGGTTCTGCATTTGGGCGGCTGGGATTTCCACTGCTGCATTCAACCTTTCACAGGGCGACGTGCTTATAGCCAGATGAAAGAGAAAGTGTTTGAAGCTTTGCAACAGGCAAGTGCAGCTCATACAATTCGAGCGATGACACAGATGTTTGGGGATCAGTCGTTTAGTTTGCAGAATTTGTTTGCAGAGGAACGACACCGAATTATGAAGTTACTGAGTCAAGAAACTTTGACACGGTTAGATCAACTATATAGTCAGGTGTATCGGGATAATTATGGCGTGTTAATGGCATTCCACCGGGATGAATTAGCAGTGCCGCAGGAGTTGCAAGTAGCAGCTGAGATTGCTTTGGGGCATCGCTGCCAAAGTCTAGTGCGATCGCTTGAGCAAGAAATTGGTGAAGCGGAATTGAGTTTACATCACCTGACAGAACTAGAAGCGGTTGCTACGGAAGCAAAGCATCTACGTTGTCGGTTGAATATACCGGAAGGTAAGCAGACATTAGAGCAGTTAATTGGGCGATTACTCTGGCAATTGTTGCACGATAGCAATCCGGCGATCGCAGAAGCAGATATCCAAAGATTAGAGCGATTAATTGATGTGGGATATCAGCTAAACCTTGGCTTGTCTCTTGCTAGAGCGCAGGAACTCTATTTCAGCTGCTTACATCAAATTGTACCTTGGTGTCTGCAAGCGATTCAAACTCAGCAAGGTAATGAAAATGGCACGGATAATTCTGCTGCCAATAAGTTGAATATTACTCAACTGCGTGATTTGCTCAGGTTGGGGCAAAAGTTAGGCGTAGATGTCAGTGTTTTAGTGAACCAGTTAGGGTAAGTAAGTTATTTGCAGGGGTTGAGCTTTTAGGCTATTTAGCTGGCGATCGCTGCTCAAAAGCTATCTGGATAGATCAGCCTCTACTTACACTACCTGACTTAGCGTGATACTTATGGCAATCATAAGGATAAAACCACTCACATTTCACGATCCCATAAGTATATTTCTCAAAAAAGGGCCCGGCGTGGTTTCCTGGTACTATATCAATCCCAGCTTTCGTTTTAATTTCATATAGCCACGGGAAAGCTGCTATTAAAAGAGCAATAATCAGCAAGAAACGCAGTATTTTAAGGCTTACTCTCTGAAATTTTGGAGAAGGGCGTGAAGCGGAGCTAGCCGTGTTCTTTAAGTTATAGTTCGGTTTTTTCTGCATAGTTTGCTGAAACTAATAGCTGCTCATAGTTTAAAGGTAAAAATGGCGTTTGAAGCGGGGATCAAAGTGATGTTTTTTCTGCTGGTTACAAACACGGCAGAGTGTTTGCAGATTGCTAATGTCATTTTGGCCCCCGTGAGCCAAGGCAATAATATGGTCAATGTTGAGGTTAGTTTTACCGCAACTTTTCAGTGGTAGCGATCGCGTTCAAAAACATATTTCCTCACCTCTGACGGAATACAAATTCGGGGTGTTTTACTCATTAATTGTCCCGCTAACTCTCCTTTGGCATCATCCGGCGAATCTCATCAAGCGGCGATTCTAGATTGCTGGTTTCTAGCTGATTGCTTGTCAATGTTTCTTCAATATCAGGTTCATCAGGACAAAATTCTACACTAAATCGAACTTTTCCCTTTCTCCAACCTTTGGCATCTAGTTTCAAAACTTCCAGCTCTAAACCACCTTCTTCAAACAACTTCTTACTTGCATCACCAAGTTGATTTTTAACTGCTTCAACTAATTCCTTTACTTTAAAGGTGTGCGGTAAGCTTGAACCACTTATCTTAAGAGATATGGTATTAGGACATATTACCTCGTCAAAAGTTAGCCGTTCAAATCTATTGTTCATGTTGATTTCCAGTTTTGTAATTGTCCTACTAACTATCTTGATTCATCATCTGGCGAATGTCATCAAGTGGCGATTCTGATTTATTGATTTCTGGACTATTGCTGACGGGTGTTTCTGGAATTTCTGGTTCATCAGGACAAAACTCTACAGTGACTCTGATTCTAAGTTTGCCTTTTTGCCAGCCTTTAGCACCTATCTTGAGTATTTCACAATCTATACCTTCTCCAAACCATTTCTTGTTGCGCCCATTCTCCACTTCAAGAGCATAAAATTCAGTTTGAATCTCTACATTCTGAGATTTTAATTGTTGGTTTAGTGCTGTTTCTAACGGATGTCCAAATGCACTTTTTATTACTTGTACAATATTACCTACTTTAAATATTCTAGAATTAAAAGAAACAACATCATCATTTTCATAATTTTGCAAGAAAAAATTATCTGTCATGTTAATTTCCATCCTTAAAATTGTATTGTTGTAAATTATCCAATCGGCTTGAGCAGACTTAAGCTACGAGCCTGGAGATTAATTTTCAGGCGGACTCACCCTTCTTACTTTGCATTCATACACCTTAAATTCAAGTCCAAGGTTAAAGAATTAAGTCCGTTTCAAAGGACTAATAGATGTGAACTAAATATCCCGTCAAAAGTATTGGAATATTGTTACTTCAAACCTTCACTCCCACAGCATCAACTTTTCCATCTGATTCGGAAAACTCAACACCAGCTAAAGTGAGATTAGAAGCTTCTGAGTTAAGGGAAACAGGGATGATATCAGAATCACCAATTACAGGCAATAAACGATCGTATAAATGCATCGCTTGTAGACAGTTATTGATACCCGAAACTGCTTGATTGTAAACCTCAATTTTTTGCTGCACTTCACTTAATAAACGGCGATTACCAGCAATTTTCGCCTTTGCCTCTTGCTCCAGAGTTTGCTCTAAATAAGTACGAGCATGATTGTATTGCTGCAAAATTTCATCTGCCTGTAATTTAGATGCTGGCAATAGCTGAGTTTTGATAGTTTGGTTGATAGTTTGGCGAAAATTTCTCCGAATTGTTGCCGATACTTTTGGCTCAAAATCTAACTTCAACAACTGCCGAATTGCTGGTTCTGCTTCCACCATACTTTCGCAGTCGTAGCCTTGGGAAGTTTGTTGTAGTGTTTGCCGGAAGTGATAAATTGAAAATGTGCCTTCATCGTAGAATCTAGGGCTTTCCCGTACAAAGCGATCGCACTCTACCTGAGCCGCACTTACCAAAGCCTGTTTTACCTGTTTTTCCAGCCCTTTCATCTGTTGCTCAATCCCAGCATCATTGCCCAACAATCGATATAGATTACGGTAGTATTCTGACTTGCGAACCCGCTCGATTAAACGCTGAAAAAAGCTAGCAGCAACTTCTTGGCAAGACTCCACCAAGATATCCTCTAACTGATTCGCTAGGTAATAAAGCGCTTCTACTAAAACAGCAATTAAAGGAGCAGTAGCATTACGGCGATGACTGAATGTTGCCCGTTCATAAGCTCCCTGTACAGAAAATGTATCTAGTAACTCATCCAAGCGGCGAATCATCTTAGCCTGAAGTTTGTGGAAATCGTCCTCAAACGCTGGACAGCCATTCGTCACTACAGAGTTAACTTCTGTTTCAATATGTTGACAAAATTCGTTTCCCGCTTGTTGTAACTGCTGATTGAGACGTTCTAGTTCTCGTGCTTTCATCGCCTCAATTTCGCTGGGTTGACTCTCTAAGTCCCGCTGCACAGCTAGGTAATGTTTCCGTAGAGCGATGCATAATGGTTGCAAGTCATCAGCCAAACTTGCAAACAGCTGTGGGCGCTTTTCTTCTGTCAAATAGCGCGTGATAGCGGTGCGAAATCCCTCAATTCCACTATCTTGAATCAGCTGCTCAATCAGCGGCGTACCTTGTTCAGCAAGAATTCTTACATAATTCTCATTGGGTGACTCGTAGCTATTTACAGAAATCCGAAACTTATTAGGCGGCAGTTTGCCAGAACTTCCACAGTAGCGATTAAATTCATTGATGAATTGTGGTGTCTCTTCCTGTCCATCCATGCCTTTAACAGTCTCAGCAAAGACAGAATCCAAACCAAAGCGATCGCGCTCACTTGTCTGTTTAATCTGACTGCCATAAAATCCTAGTAGCCCACTGGTTTTATAAACCCTAGTGGTATCCCGAAACTGAGAGCTAATCAAATCATCTAGTCGTTGTCGTAGTTGAGTGTTGTACCAACTTTCATCAATGCGGTTGAATACATAGAAAACGCGATCGCGGATGCCTGGATTAGAGCGCATCTTTTCTAGAAGTTCTGTTTCTTCCTTCGTCATGTCACCCGCTGAGGCAGGCTTAAGCACGCAGACAACCGCTGAAGTATCAGAGTTTTCAATTTTGCTATAAGTCAGTTCGGCATCCTTCTGTACAGGCGCATCAATTCCCGGCGTATCAATCAAAATGTTGCCATCTTGCAACAGCGGGTGATTACAGTAATACTCAATTCGCTTTAGTACAGCGCTATTACTACCGCGACGAGCATAACCAGCTGCTTCCTTAAGGTTGGAGAAGTTAAACTGCTCCATTGAATAAGTCGCGTTGTTGACTGTGTGGATGCGATCGCGGTTCGTCTCAAATCCTTCCAGTAACAATATCAGCGCCTTCGCCTGTTTCGCCAGTTCTGACTTGCTCTCGCCACCCTCATCCTCAATGATTTCCTCGCATCCTTGGCGCAGCAGGTTAATTACTTCAGGTTGATTAATATTAGGCTGTGCAGTCAATCCTAGTCGTTGACACAGCGCCGCTGCCTGTTCCCGGATTTCCGCTTCACTCATGAAAGTGAGGATTACCCGTTCCTGATTTGTTTCGGCATAAGCGATGTAGCATTCCGTTCCGGTGGCGTGTCCCTCAGCACTGTAGAGCAATTCCCTTTCCAACAATGCGTTGAGCAACATCGATTTTCCAGCACTGAAAGCACCAGCAAACACAATTTCAAAAGTGGGGGAAACCGCTTTTCTCAGAGAAGATTGGACTGGGGTAGCATCTTGAGATCGCAATTTTGGCTCATGATGCAACAACTGCAACAGACTCTCAACTTGTTCTTGCAAACTCTGGCACTGCGGGAACAGCTGAGTCATAATTCTCATCCTACTGAATAAAATCAGGGTTATTCAGTGTATTTTATGAATGTCATTCTGCAAGGGGAATAGGAAAATTACTGATAGAATTCTGACTGATATAATTTGTCCTAAGTGTATTTACTAATGCTTAACAAGTGAAAGTTTTTGCTTTAAGACTAAAACCAGACCAAGATTTAAGACAAAGTTTGAAAACTTTTGCCGCAGAACAGAATATAAAAGCAGGGTTTATCTTAACTGCGATCGGTAGTCTTAAACAGGCAACAATTCGATTTGCAAACCAAAATGTTAGTACAGTATTAACTGATAAATTTGAGATTATTTCTCTCAACGGTACGCTAGCAAATACCGGAATTCACCTGCATATAGCAATAGCTGATAAACAAGGTAAAACCCTCAGTGGGCATTTGGATAATGGCTGTTTAATCTATACAACAGCAGAGATAGTCATCGGAGCCAGCGAAGACTTTACTTTTATGAGGACTCTTGACGAGCAAACGGGCTACAAAGAACTCCAAATTATCCCAAAATCCTCTTAATCTCTCAAAAATTTTTAGATAGCAAAATTTAATATTTATATCTTTTCTCACATCTTGCACCTAGCGGTTGAAACCGCCGCTATACAGACCGGAGGCGGAGCGTCTCCGGCTCCGCAAAACCTGCCTCCGCAGGTTATAAAACCCCTGAGTTTTGGTTAGTCCGCGTAGGCGGACTAAGTTTGTATAGCAG
Organism: Chroococcidiopsidaceae cyanobacterium; assembly: GCA_041748755.1. Lineage (GTDB taxonomy): Bacteria > Cyanobacteriota > Cyanobacteriia > Cyanobacteriales > Chroococcidiopsidaceae > JAHHHE01. The sequence continues at coordinate 7,959 of JBGTCQ010000305.1, forward strand.
CGAATTCCCTTCGCTGAGGTTGAAGCTTGATGCAAAATTTAATATTTATATATTTTTGTACTTTTATTAAAAAAGTTTACTGACATTAGCCATAGACCAAAAGCAAAACTGTCACAGAATAAGCGTTTAAATAATCCTACTAGCTTCACACTAAAATTATGATTTTGAATAATTATAATTATATTTTTTTAGTAATTTATACCTAGCTAACTACCGCCTTTCTTACTCACCTCAAAGGGAAGATTAATATGCTCCCAGATAAGTTTCGCCACCAATTACGCCATGAATTAGAGGTATGGCGGGCTGAAGGATTGATTGATGATTCTCAACACGAACAGTTATCAGAGCGTTATCAATTTAATACCCTTGATACCCTTGCCCGCAACCGTTTCATCATGATTTTGCTGGGATTAGGGAGTATTTTGATTGGTTTAGGGGTGATTACCTTTGTGGCAGCAAACTGGCAGGAATTGCCACGCTCTACCAAAGTAACGCTGCTATTAAGTTTATTTATTGGGGTAAATATCGCTGGATTTTATCTATGGAGGCGGCATGATGAAGCACAACAACGTCTCGGCCATGGATTATTAATCTTAGGAGCATTAATTTTAGGGGCCAATATGGGGCTGATGGGTCAAATGTTCCACATCAGTAATCCATTCTATGAGTTATTACTAGCTTGGGGAATTGGTGTAATAGCAATGGCTTACAGCTTACGCTTAACTTCCTTGGGTGTGCTATCAATTATTCTAGTCATGTTAGGTTATTGGCGTTTTTGGTGGAACGCTGTTGGAGAAATTTGGTTAACATCGTCCTCTCTAGAAGACTTTTCCTGGTCATCTTTTGTGGGACAACATATGCCACTGTTGGTATGTTTAACAGTTGTACCCTTGGCTTACTGGTGTCGATCGCGTTGGATTTTTGGACTAGGTGCGATCGCATTAGTATTTTCTCTGGAAGGTAATATATTAATGTTGAACGCCCAAGCGGTTTCGGCTCAATCAGCGGCTTGGATGTTAGCACTTGCTTTTACTTTACCAGCAGCAATGTTATGGGGCTACGATGATTCGTTGTGGGTTTATGGTAACTTGTTTCAGCAGTCAAATGAACGAGGCGATCGCCTAGTGACAGCAATAAGTTCATTTCAGCCTATTGCTCATAATCTGGCATTATTTTTCCTCAGCATCGTATTTTTTACTGCGTCATTCTCTGAGTTCTGGAATAACTTATCGTTTACTGCCTCAGCAGCGCGATCGCCTGTTTTTAGCTGGTTCCCTTTACTAGATATTTTGCTATTGAGCGCATTAGCAATTGTTGAGTGGTTGCGTTTGGCGTTGTTAGCAAGACAACGCCTTCATCAGAGTAAGTTAACCACAATTATTATTGGTATCTTGCTACTTATATCAGCCCTACTACCCTTCTGGCATCTTAGTGTTGCGCCTATTTCTGTACTTGCCACATTTATATTCAACGTGATGTTATTTCTCTTAGCTGCTGGTTTGATGCGTGAAGGACTAGCACAAGGAGAACGACGCGCCTTTTGGAGTGGCATTGTACTCCTAACTCTGCGAATTCTTATATGGTTTCTGCTGTCCGCTACAGGATTAGCGTTCAAGTCCCTAGTTTTTATTTTGTGTGGTGTCGGTGTAATTGCTATCGGACTTTGGTTTGAGCGTTATGTCCGTACTCTTAGCAACAAGCCAAAACGTAGTTTAAAATCCCCACTTTCTTAAAGATTTATGACACACAATTCGCCATCAACAACGCCTGTAGTGCAAGGCAGACAATCTCAATTACCAGAACTACCAGGTTGGAGGCTTTGGGTTCCTCTGCTGTTGCAGACAGGGCTAATTCTTGCCGCACCTGCCCAGCCTTTTTATACCCAAGTCACGGGTAAAACAGTAATTTTACAGACGATTCCGGTAGATCCCTATGATCCTTTGCGGGGCTACTCGCAGACACTGAATTATGATATTTCTCGTGTAGAGAATTTGCGGAATCTTCCGGGTTGGAAAGAGTTAGTGGGACAACAAGGGAGTACAAAATCTACTTCCGACGATTTGGCTAGAGAAACTAGATTCTATGTAGTTTTAGAAGCACCTGCATCTGCTGAATCTCAACCTCCTAAAGCTTGGAAACCAGTGCGCGTGAGTGGTACTCTTCCGACTTTGCCTGCTAATCAAATAGCCTTAAAAGGCAAGTCCACTGGTAACTCAATTGAGTACGGCTTGGAAACCTACTACATGCCAGAGTCACGCAGAGATGAGATTAACCAGGATATTAATCAAGCGCAACGAGGAAGACAACAGCAATCTTCAGTAGTTGAAGTGAAGGTAGATACCCAAGGGCGGGCAGTGCCAATTAGCTTCTGGGTAAGCGATCGCAATTACCGCTTTTAGAACCAGCGGTATAGAACAACTATTCACATCTTGCACCTGGCGGTTGAAACCGCGACTATACAAACAAAACCTGCCTCCGCAGGTTCAAAACCTTTGTTTTTTGGTTAGTCCGCCTTTGCGGACTAGCCTCCGGCAAGCCGCAAAACGTCTACGTTTGTATAGACGCGAATTCCATTCGCTGAGAGGAGTGCTAGCTCATTTAATTTGTAAGTTGAACGGCAAACGCGCGTAAACGCCCAGCGGATCATTCATTACTTGCAGAATGGCTATTTCCTCTCGGAGTTTATGGAATTCAGCCGTTAGCGGATCAGGTGATATCAATTGCCCAGTATCGCTGCTTAAGATACTTCTAACCTCTTTTGTAAGTTGTCCCAAAAAGCGTTCTTCAAAGGTGCGAACTTCAGGATACTCTTGTAATTCCCAATCGGAATCCAGCTTCGCCTGTTTAGCTGCATATTGAATCGCAGCATCAAGACCACCAATTTCATCAACTAAACCGATCTCCTTCGCCGCCACACCTGACCAAACTCGGCCTTGGGCAATCTCAGCCACCTTTTGCTGCGGCAGCTTTCGCCCCTGGGCCACTTTACTTAAGAATAGATTGTAAATCCGGTTGACAGAGCGCTGGGACAGGGCTAACTCTTGGGGAGATTTGGGTCGAGAAACTGTTTCACTATCTGCATAACGACCAGTTTTGACTCCATCCCAGGTAATGCCATTGTTATTAGCTAGTTTTTGGACATTTACTAACAGCCCAAACACACCAATCGAACCTGTAATTGTATTTGGCTCGGCGAAAATCCTGTTAGCATCGGTGACAATCCAGTAGCCCCCAGAGGCAGCGAGATCGCCCATCGAAACTACAACTGGTTTTACCTGACGAGTAAGCCGCACCTCACGCTGAATTACTTCAGAGGCTGTGGCGCTGCCGCCAGGACTATTGACACGCAGTACAACCGCTTTAATATCTTTATCCTGTCTCAGTTGACGAAAAATTTTGGCAAAGCGATCGCCTCCTACTTGGCTAGCGCTACCTTCCCCATCGACAATTTCACCTTCAGCATTGACAACGGCAATTTGATTCTGGGAATTGCGCTCTACGCCCAATGACTTACCAGAAACTTCCGCATAATCATTCAAGCTAATTTGACGCAAGGTTTTTTCCTTGTCGTCGCCCGTCAATTTCTTCAACTGCCCCAGAACTTCATCAAAATACGCTACTTCATCCACCAACCCAAGCTGACGTGCTTCTGTCGCCAGCAACAGACCTTGATTATCTGCGATCGCCTGCAACTGTTGGGGGCTTAATTTCCGGCTTTTGCCCACCGCAGTCCGCCACTCTCCCCAAAGATCACCCAACAATTTCTGAGTTTGTTGACGGTTCTCTGGACTCAGCTTTGTTGACAAAAATGGCTCAACCGCTGCCTTGAATTTGCCAACGCGAGTCACCTGAACCCCGATACCGTACTTCTCCAACGCTCCAGTCAAGAAAATAGACTCGGAACTCAGCCCGTTGATTTCCAACTCACCCAGGGGGTTTAACACAATATTACTTGCTACTGAACTCAGGTAGTATTGCCGTTCTCCCCAGTTCATGTTGTAGGCAATAATTGGTTTACCAGCAGCGCGAAACCTTTCTAGTGCCGTCCGTACTTCTTTAAGCGTGGCAAAGCCAGTGTCACTGTTGCCTGCTGAACTTTGACTGCCATCAAGGTAAATACCTACAATTCGCTTGTCACGCCGTGCTTTTTCCAAAGTATCCAGAACACTGCGGAGTGTTACTGTGTTGTTGTCTTCACTCGATAGTGCTTCCTGAAGTATCGCGCTGGTGCCACCTGGTTTTGCATCTGTAATATTAAGGGACAAGTCATAAACCAGCACCGACTTATCTTTGACCTGCGGACCATTATCTCTAGATGCAACTCCAATTAGTAGCAAGAGTAGCCCAGTGGTTCCGATACCGAAGAAAATGAAAAGTCCAAGTAGGCTGCCGACTACGCTGGCAAAGGTTTGTTTAATGAAATTACGCATTTGGTAGGGACTAGGGGCTAGAGGCTAGAAACTGATTGGTTGCTGATTGCTATTCTATTCGCTGCAAAGCTCCAGAATGTTTCAGGTGATCCAAGGTGGCGTTGCCAGTGCAGAACAGCACAGTGATAATTTCGGCGATTAGTACTTCAACTAAAGCCTGGAGTGCTGCTTCTGATTCATCTGCTGCCTGTAAAAAAGGCCATGCAAGTCCAGCAATATCGCACCCCAAGGCGATCGCCTTGGTCACATCCAATCCATGACGCAATCCCCCCGAAGCAATTAAGGGAACTGCTGGCGCAACAGCGCGAATACTCGTAATGCATTCAGCCGTTGGCAAACCCCAATCTGCAAAGGTCATTCCTAAGCGTCGCTGTTGAGCATTATCTGCTCGTTCACTTTCCACTTTCGCCCAAGACGTTCCCCCAGCGCCAGCAACATCAATTGCTGTTACCCCTGCGGCTATTAGTTTCTCAGCCATGTCCGCTGATATGCCATTACCTACTTCTTTAGCAATTACTGGCACTGGCAGCTTTAGACATAACTCCGCGATCTTGTCAAGCAATCCCCTAAAATTAGTGTCACCTCTAGTTTGAATGCACTCTTGCAGAGGATTGAGATGCAAAATTAAGGCATCAGCCTCTAGTAAATCAACTACGCGCAGACATTCATCTAGCCCGTAGTCGTAGTTGAGTTGAACAGCGCCCAAGTTGGCAAATAGGAGAATATCAGGAGCAAGCGATCGCACGGCAAAAGTTGCTGCAACTTGGGGCTTCTCCACTGCCACTCGTTGGGAACCAACTCCCATCGCTATTTTGTAGTGCTGGGCAACCTCCGCGAGGCGTTGGTTAATTATACCTGCCTGTTCTGTGCCACCCGTCATTGAAGAAATTAGCAGCGGTGCTAATAGCTGTTTCCCTAAGAACGTCGTCGTCAAGTTAATTTCATTGCGGTCTAGTTCCGGCAAACAACAATGGGTAAATCGGTAGCGTTCCAGTCCATTTGTGGTGGAGTGGAATTGCACATCCTCATCCAGACAAATCCGCAGATGATCTGCCTTGCGCGTCTGGGTTTGTGCGGACAAGCTTGAAGGAATGTTCACAGGTAGGTCTAAATTGCAGTGCTGATTACGATTCTCTCAGTCTCAGGCAATCTGTGGATCAGATAAAAGTTCACCCTAGAACTTTTTCTCCAAACCCGAAGTAGGTAAAAACCTTGTGGTATGGGAATAAAGTGCATATCTTTGATCAAAATTCGCATTGCCCCAATTCAAGAACACTTTGGCGGCGCTGCAAGCTGAAGACACGGGCATTGTTGCGGGTACTGGGCAGCTAGCTGCTAGATGTTTCTCAGATAGCGCCTCACTTTTTCATAGCGGATTCCACCTGGTAAGTAAGTCTTCGATTCAAAAGCGGAAGCTTGGATTAAGCAAGGTTAATTAAAAACTTTTGCCAAATGCTTTACAAAATGAAACAAAGGTTTTAATATATGATCAAGTTGAGGCAAGCAAAGCTCCGCCTTGATATCATCAACAAACAAAAAGCAATCATAAAACAATGACAACAACCATACAGCGGCGCGAGAGCGAAAGCCTGTGGGAAAGATATTGTAGCTGGGTGACATCAACAGACAACCGACTATACATCGGCTGGTTTGGAGTATTGATGATC
>JBGTCQ010000306.1:0-5116 GCA_041748755.1 Chroococcidiopsidaceae cyanobacterium
CCTGGCAAGAACTCTGGAGATTTTTATGCCTTCTCCTGAGCATGAAATAATGAAAACAATGCTTGGTAGATTGATTGAACTGTACTCCATAGAGACAAATACTAGACTTTATGGCTGTGGTTCTACAACCTATCGCAAAAAAGCAAAAGAACGAGGACTGGAGCCAGATGAGAGCTACTGTGTTGAGACACTCAAAGAATTTCCTGATTTTGCTATAGAAGTCATTGTTACCAGTGGCAGTATCAATAAATTGGATGTATACCAGGGCTTGGATGTTCCTGAAGTATTGTTTTGGCAGGATGGTCGGCTTTTCCTGTACCACTTGCGAGAGAAGTATGAATTAATAGAACGAAGTGAATTTATTCCAGATTTAGATATAGATTTACTAGTTCGCTGCGCTAGCATACCCGATCAATATGATGCCGTCCTTGAGTTCCGTAAAGCATTGCGCTAACGTTCTTCCTTCAGCGATATAGGTTGCTAATTCAACCAAATCATGGATAACTTGCGGTCGTTTATTGACTTCGCCCATCAGCTCTCAATTGAACCTTGTTGCTTGTTAATTCTCTTACGCACGGTTTGACGAATATCTTCCCAATCTTGAGCAGTTATCCCAGTTGCAGTCCCAGAGTCTAAACCTTCCAATAATAAGGCTTCCAGACGTTCTTGGGCTTTGCGCTTCTGATCTTTACGAACCAACTCACGAAAATACTCGCTGACTGTGCCATAACCACCGTTGGCTACCTGTTCCTCTACATAGGTTCGCATAGAGTTAGGTAGGGAAATGTTCATGCTTTTCATGGGTTGTTACCTATTTAACCTACCCAACCATTCTGGCAATTTTTGCCATTTTATGCCATTACAAGATTCTAAGATCAAATCTGGGTCATTGACAGTAATTTTGCCACATCTGTTTGTAACCTTTCTCCATCTCACGAGTAAACTGTTTTGCATTCCATAGCGGGGATGTTTGTCTTGATCGCCGCAGTTGCCAAGAAATCTGTTGCCGCAGAGCCGGATCTTTCCCCAAGCGCACTCCCCACTCCACATATTCTTCATCCGTCCAGGCAATGCCTTCAGTTACCCCAACATTCATCATGAAGGTGTAACTATTACGGGCAGCAAATTGTTGACCTACCCGCGTAACTAGGGGAATGCCCATCCAGAGTGTTTCTAAGGTTGTCGTTGCCCCATTGTAGGGATAGGTATCTAGAACAATATCAGCGATACCTAAATTTGCTCGGTGTATAAACTCATCCGGATCTCTTGGCAAAAACTTCAAACGATTTGGCTCAACTCCTTCTGATTCAGCAATTTGCGTGAAGAATTGCTGAATGGTTGATTCATCTGCCTTACCCTTAATTAAGAAATAGCTATTAGGAACTTGTTGGAGAATTTGCATTTGCAGGCGAAGCGCATCAGGATGGCGCTTAAAGCCCTGTTGAGCACTCAGATAAATCACAGCATCTGAGGGAATTTCTAGCTGCTCACGGCGTAGAGTTGGTATACCTACTTCAAACCCATCTACGGCAACATAGGTGTGAGGCAAGCGCCAGAGTTTTTCGCTATAGTATTCTTGAGCATTTTCTGGTAATACATAGGGATCAGCAATAAAGTAATCAATTGCTGGAATTCCAGAGGCATCTGAACCAAGCCAAGTAACTTGTACAGGAGCGGGCTTAAGAGCCATTACTTGGCAGGTAGTATCTAATGTAATACTATCTAAATCAACCAGAATATCAATTTCGTCTGCTTTGATCTGAGCAGCAATTGTTTGAATTTCAGCACCAAAGTTATGGACACAATTGACTTGTTCTCTAAACCATTTATGATCTTCTGGGCTTTGATAAATTAGATAGAGATTAGTTTGAAATAATTCTCGGTCATAGTGCTGAAAAAGCCAGCGACTCAACCAACCTACAGAATGACCCCTAAGAGTATGGGCGATATAACCAATTTTTAGCGGTCTGTTTTTTTCTCGACAATTACTCCAGGGTAAATCCACAAAAGTAGAATTAGCAACTTGCACATTCTTTTGAAACAATTGAGCAAGTTGATTTTGCAAGAAGCGGGTTTCTTGGGGCTGATCCTTAAGATATGGTAAGAAATAGTTAGCAGGTATCAGGTAATTAGCCATACCTGGCGTTATAGTTTCAGGTGGATTCTGAACTAAGTCTGTAACTAAGGAATTGTGACGCTGGGCAATAGCTTTTTCTAACCAAGCTCCAGAGCTAAGGATTGCCCGCATTATCAGGTAGCTACCTTGAACTTGGGAAATTGTGTTATCACAGTTGTTAAAAAAACGTTTAGCTATTTCTATAGCTTGTTGATAGCATCCAGTATTGCAATAAAACATAGATAAATGTCTTAGTGTATCTGGATGCTCTGCATCTAACTTGAGGCATAGTTCAGCAAGATTAGCAGCAAAATCTGGTCTGTGTGTTTGATTAGATATTTTGACTGCAACTGGCATTAAAATGTTAATGAAGGTTTCAGTATTCTCTGCATAATGGGGTAGGCAGGCTTCGACAAATACCAAAGTTTCTGGAGTAGTACATTCTACGAGTTGTCTAATTACCTGTAATAGCAATACTGAATCTACTTTTTCTGGTGAAGTTTTTTCCAGAATTGTTGCTACTTGCCATTCATTAAGATGCTCTATAGTGAAGTAATCTAAATTAATAGCAATTTGAATTAAATGAAGCAGATTGTTAGTGAAAGCTGGGACAATCTCTCGGATATGTTGCCGAATTAACCAACTGGTTTGAAAGTTTTTTAAATCTAACTGACGTTGAGCCTCTATATTAAGAATTTGGACAAGTTCCTCAGCCCACTGTTCAGCTTCCTCTTCACTGCCTTGAGCTATTGCCACTAGCCAGGTTGCCTGGGCTGCTTCTTCTTGACTCTGAAGCAGGTAGGCTAAACCCAAATGCCAGTAGTGGGTGATAACGTCAGGCTCGGCTGTAATTGCCTGTTCGTAGAGATTGGCTAACTGGTTATAGTGATTTTTTAAGAGAAACTCTTGGGCTTGCTGTTGCCAATTCATTTTTGGAAGTTACAGAGAGAGGTAATAAAAATAAGGGTAACTCGGCGCAGAGTTACCCTTAAAACGAGTTTGAATGTATTCAGCAATATGCTGTGAATGGCTTAAAGCGGCTCTTGATCTGCATGGCAGGCGAGCGCAAGAGTGGTACTGGTTTGGGATGGATCTGTTGTCGCTAGAGCAAGACCAGCAGTGTTAGCACTAGCTGTATTAGCTTCACAAAGAATAGTGGCAATAGCACTTTGGCTACTTGAATCTGTGAATCTTACGTTGCCGCCAGTGTAGGTCTTAAGAGCAGTGTCAGCATTTTGTGATAGGATTTGAGCCGTATCATTACCTGAAGAAACTACGAAGCTGTAATTGGCGCTAGCCGTGCCTAATCCCAAGGCTAAGTCGGTCAGACCAGCGGCAAATCTGGTATTTTCATTCCGAAAGGCATTCTGGGCTGAGTTGACAGAGGTAATTGTAGTTTTTGCTTCTGATTGCTTTGCTTTAGATGCTTGGTTGAGGAAAGAAGGCAGAGCAATAGCCGATAGAATACCGATGATGATGATTACGACGAGCAGTTCAATCAGCGTGAAACCTTCGTCCTTTCTCTTCTGATTCAAGTGTTGTAGAAATTTGGCTTTTAGTTCGGTCTTCATTAGAGTAGTCTCCGGATGGGGGTATATAGTTTTTTTGCCTGTTAAACATAACTTACCCACCTACTAAACCATTTATATCACTACTAATCAAAATTCAGTATATATACTTGGTTAATCAGATGAAAGCTGAAAACATCGCTATTTGAGGGTAGAAGCAAGCCACTTTGCTACGAAATGCTACTGAAATTTTAGCAATTCCTGATGCGACTAATAGCTCTTATTGGATCACACTACTCAAGGGTGATGTTCCGGCAGTAGATAGCCAAAACTCTCAAGCGCAGTCAAAACCAGTTCAAAGTCTTTCTCTCTGTTGTTGGTAAAGTTACATGATGTACTGGTCACAATTTCTGCCAACGCTCCACTATTGAGCTTATCGACTGGGATTCCTCTCACAGCGCTAAGAGGCAAATCGCAATACTACTTTCTACAAACGCAGACCTTTTTAAAATCATTAGCCGCTAACTGATGTCAAACAGATTCAGTATAAGAAGCCTTTTCTACTTCATTATTTGGTTGATACTTGCACAAGCAGCTCCATCACTGGTATACAGCACGATTGGAGCAACGTTACTAGCACCTTCGGTTTGGCAAGCTGCTGTTGGGGTTAATCCAGACGGAAGAGCAACCACACCACCCGCATAAGATTTCAACAACTCTGGCTGTAGTGTAGTTGCCTCGAATGTTGCTGAAGTTGAATCATTAGTAATTTCGTAGTCATAGTTGGTAGTCCTAGTAGGCAAACCAGCGCTTAGAGCAGTAACGCTTGAGGCAAACCTCGCGTTGTCAGCGTAATAAACTAGTTGAGTCCGGTTAACTACGCCAACATAATTCTTTGCTTCAGATTGCTTCGCTTTAGTTACTTGGTTTAGGTAAGAAGGCAGAGCGATCGCAGACAGAATCCCAATAATGATGATCACGACAAGCAGTTCAATCAGCGTGAAACCTTTGTCCTGGTTTTTCTGGTTTAGGTGTTGCAGGAACTTAGCTTTTAGTTCGGCTTTCATGCCAAATTTTTCCTTAAGGAGGGATAGGAGTAACTACTATCTTCTAGATTTAAGTTGCCCATTTCCCTGCCTTTTCTATCAGCCGTCACTAAAAAGTCTGCAATTACTGCTACATTCTTAGCTTTAGCAGACGTGGTTCAGAATGCCCCCTGCAATGCAGGCGATCGCAGTACTTGGCTTTAAGGGCAGTTCTCTGCACTCATGGTTCTTCGCTAGCGATCTCATTTTTGAAGAATAATATCGCCTCCAGCAGATGATCCGCATTGTAATTAACCTTGAACCTAAAGATAAACATTGGCTAGATCGCAAACCAAAAGAAACTAAGATGCCGCTCGCAGCTATAGTACGCCAAGCAATTCGGCAAATGCGGGCAGAAGAAGCTGCATCACCTTCTCTTGATGTACTCCTACAAACTAAAGGAATTT
>JBGTCQ010000307.1:0-28713 GCA_041748755.1 Chroococcidiopsidaceae cyanobacterium
ATCCATGCTGGAATCTTAATTGAGCATTTGCCTTTAGTAAGAGATCGCATTACTGGGATTGTCTCTCGCGGTGGCGGCATTCTTGCCCGCTGGATGCTGCATCACCACAAACAAAACCCCCTCTACACTCACTTCAAAGACCTTATTGAAATCTTCAAGAAGTACGATGTCTCATTCAGTCTAGGGGATTCCCTGCGTCCTGGCTGTACTCACGATGCCTCTGACGCGGCTCAACTGGCTGAACTGAAAACGCTAGGACATCTAACTCGCCGTGCTTGGGAAGATGATGTTCAGGTGATGGTAGAAGGGCCAGGACACGTCCCAATGGATCAAATTGAATTTAATGTCCGCAAGCAAATGGAAGAGTGTTCCGAAGCACCTTTCTATGTGCTGGGACCTCTAGTAACGGACATTGCTCCTGGTTACGACCACATTACGTCGGCAATCGGAGCGGCGATGGCTGGATGGTATGGTACTGCAATGCTGTGCTACGTCACACCCAAAGAACATTTAGGATTGCCGGATGCAGAGGATGTACGAACTGGTTTGATTGCCTACAAAATTGCGGCTCATGCAGCGGATATTGCCCGGCACAGACCAGGAGCAAGAGACAGGGATGATGAACTTTCTCACGCCCGCTACAACTTTGATTGGAACCGCCAATTTGAACTATCTCTTGACCCAGAACGCGCCAAAGAATATCACGATGAAACCTTGCCAGCTGATATCTACAAAACAGCTGAGTTCTGCTCAATGTGCGGACCTAAGTTCTGCCCAATGCAGACTAAAGTTGATGCAGATGCACTGACAGAATTAGAGAAGTTCTTGGCAAAAGAAACCGTCAAGAGTTAAACAATGTAGTTAAGTTAAAAGTTAAGCCAGAGTAGGGTGGGCAATGCCCGCTCTACTGCCAAAGTTATGAAAGAGAACTATTTTTTGGCAAAAAAGCTCATTGAAGCTTTAACTTAATTTGCTACTACTTTATAAAGGCTTTAGGAGAATTTGTTAGCTTTAATAAACAAAGTTAGCTATTTATAAATTCCTAAGTTTTATGGATTTCGTTGGTATTTATCCAGGCGACCATATCTACTATTCTTGTGGAGCCTACGATCATCATGGCATATACTGTGGTGATTTTTCGTATAAAAATAAACTTTATGAAGATGTTGTTATTCATTTTCAAGGCAAACATAAAGGAGGAACGATTAGGGAAATTTCGTATGAAAAATTTGCAAAAGGACAGGAAATTTATGTAGCTCAATACCAAACAGGTTCTTGTTATACTCCTGATAAGGTTGTTGACAGAGCTGTAAATAAGTTGAATCAACCTGGCTACGATCTTGTTAGCAATAATTGTGAACATTTCGCCCACTGGTGCAGAACAGGTGAAAATTTTTCCGAGCAGATTGATACGGTTAAATGGGTAGCAGGAACTCTGGTGACAGCTTTGGTAATTCCCGAATTAATCGGTATTGGTATATGGGCGGCTGCTGGGTATACCGGGGGAAAATTTATATCAGGACTGTTTAAAGTGTAATTATCTCTGTCAACATGATGATGCATTAGTTACGCACTTGAAATTGGAAGTCTTGCTCCCCCCTAGCCTCCTTAAAAAGGTGTGAACAAAAAGTAAAAAACCATAATTAGCAGGACTTTTGGCAGTCGCGTGTAACCAAGCTTGTATGTGTAACAGCTTACTGTTTGGCGATCGCATCGGTTTTTGCCGCCATAACAAAATCATTCTGGTGCAGCCCGTGGATAGCGTGAGTCCACCAAGCCACCTTCACCTTACCCCACTCAGTTAGCAATGCTGGGTGATGTCCTTCCTCTTCAGCTGCATTACCAACTGAATTAGTAAACGCTAATGCCGTTTTAAAATCTGGAAACTTGTATGTGCGTTCCAGATGCGGTTCTCCATCAACATTCACAAGGTTCCAGTCTGGAATCTGCGGCTTGAGTTGAGCAATTTCCTCCTCAGTTACGTGTGGTGCATCCTTGTGGCAGGTAGTACACTGTTGTTGTGTCAAAACTTCCATAATTTTCTCTTATTCAGTGTCAACGATTTGATTTTACGGGAGAAGACTGAAAAGATTTTACATGAACTTGCGATCGCGCGGAAACAAACCCTACTACTTGCTGACTGACTTGGCGATGTTAAGCTTTATAGCAGTAAATGACTTTAGCTTGTTTCTGAATTTCCTAGTAATTTAAATAATTTTACTGGGAAATCAAGCTTGATAATGTATTGTTTCCAACTATTTATTGAATAAAAACGTAGGTAATCTATTTCTGAAGAGTGATGAATTTTGATAAGAAGAGTATACATCATCCACATTATTATTACTTTTTGAATCTCGAGTTTGAATGCATTTATAGTCGTTTTAGAGATAAAACTCCTGCTGTTTGATTTAAGGTGAAAGTTTGATGTATATCATGCTTCAATAAGAATAACTATTAGTTATTTGCTCTAAACTTCGTTGATTTTACGTTAATCGAAATAACACATTAGCTTACTTAAAAAAAGGGGTAATTATGAGAAGGAATAATCTAGGGTATTTGAGCACACTGCTGCTAACTGCACAATCGGTAGCTTTAGGCATGATTGCTTACCCAGTTCAGGGAACGCATGTTGTTCCGCGTTTAGCCGCGACTGCACATACCACCTTAGCTAAGTCTAGTAAGGCTATTAAGATTCCATTACTGGAATCTTCTAGTAGCGGCAGTAAGCCTAACGCCGACAACACCCTGAGAAACGTATTTTCCAAGCCGGCAGCAGTAGTTGCCCAAGCAACAAGTCTTGACTGGCCAACAATTTCCCTAACCAAACGTGTGAGTGGATTAAGTCAACCAGTACACATTACCCACGCTGAGGATGGCAGCGGCCGCCTATTTGTAGTAGAACAAAGTGGGCGCATTCGGATCATCAAAAACGGCGTTCTCCTAAGTCAACCTTTCCTCAACATCACTAGCCGAGTAAGTTTTAGCGGTGAACGAGGCTTGCTTAGTGTTGCCTTTCCGCTTAATTATGCAGACAAGAAATACTTCTATGTATACTACACCAATGTATCCGGCAACATTGTAGTTGCCCGCTATCGCCTTACGACTAACCCAGACGTAGCCAACTCCAGCAATCAAGAAGTCATACTGACGATCAATCATCAGCAGTTTCCAAATCATAATGGTGGTCAACTAGCCTTTGGTCCTGATGGTTACTTGTACATTGGCACGGGAGATGGCGGTGGTGCCGGAGATCCCCTAAACAACGGACAGAATCGCGGTTCTCTGCTGGGTAAAATGCTACGGATTGATGTCGAGTCTAGGGTTGCCCCTTATGCCATCCCTGCCAGCAATCCGTTCAGACAAACCCCTGGCTACCGTCCCGAAATCTGGGCACTTGGGTTACGCAATCCGTTCCGCTTCTCGTTTGATCGACAGCAGGGCGATCTTTATATCGGTGACGTAGGGCAGAATACTTACGAAGAAATTAATTTTGAGGCATCTTCCAACAACGGCGGCAAGAACTATGGCTGGAGAATTATGGAAGGAGCAAACTGTTTTAACGCTACAACGTGCGATCGCAGAGGTTTGACACTACCGATAGCTGAATATAATCATTCACAAGGTAGCTCCATCACTGGCGGTGTAATTTACCGTGGGCAGAATTATTTGGAGATGTATGGCGTTTATTTTTACGCAGATTTCATTAACGGAAAAATCTGGGGCTTGAAGCGTAATGGCAACGTCTGGCAAAATCAGCTTTTGCATGACACTGGGCATGGCATTAGCAGCTTCGGTGAAGATCAAGTTGGCAACTTATATCTAGCAGATTACTTCACTGGCGACATCTACCTAATCACGAGCCGGAGAGCCTGCACAATTACTGGTAGCCCTGGTAACAATACCCTGCGCGGTACTAACGGCAATGATGTGATTTGTGGCTTAGGAGGCAATGACACGATCAGCGGCGGTGGCGGCAGCGATCTGATCTACGGTGACGCAGGCAATGACTTGATTAATGGTGGTGCTGGTAACGACGTAATTCAAGGCAGTGGTGGCATTGATGCGATCGCTGGCGAGGATGGTAATGACACAATATATGGCAGCAACGGTAGCGATAGGATCTCCGGTGGCAACGGCAACGACTTTTTAGGAGGAGGAGAGGACAATGATACCTTTAACGGCGGCTCCGGAATCGACACCTGTCTTCAATCCACTGGCACAGGCTCAAAAACCTCTTGTGAAAAGTAGCACGTAATCCGCTCCCAACTTCTTCGTTGTCCCATATGTCCCTAGCCTAGTTAAGAGGACGAGACAACAGGAATTGTTCAACCTTAGCTGCGCGCCAAGTTTACTACTTTTCAGACATCCTCTAAATGTCCCCACTAACTTGATATAGATAAATTCCTCAAGAATCCTTCGCCAGTAGGAGGTTAATTCAGGTATCACGGGAAAAAATGATACAGACGCTATCTATATTACAAAAACTTAACCTTACAGTAGTCCTTCTAGTCCATGAGCTTGCAATCCTCTCAGTCTGACCAGATCATTGTTGTAGATGATTCTCCCGATAACGTGTTTCTGATCCAAACCATTTTGGAGGAAGAAGGCTACACGATTAGTACAGCAGAGGATGGCCCTTCTGCCCTGGCACAAATTGAACAGTCGCCCCCACACTTGGTATTGCTGGATGTAATGATGCCGGGAATGGATGGCTTTGAAGTTACTCAGCGCATCCGGCAAAACACCACATTGCCATTTATCCCGATTCTGCTAATCACCGCCCACGACTCGCCTAGTGTGGCTCAGGGATTAGACATCGGTGCAGATGATTTTATTCGCAAACCTGTTGAAGTTGATGAATTACTGGCACGAGTGCGATCGCTTCTGCGGTTGAAGCACAGTGTAGATGAGCGCGACCAAATTGCCCGCCAACGCGAAGATTTTGTTTCCCGCCTCACCCACGATTTACGCACACCTCTAGTAGCGGCAGATCGGATGCTGATCCTGTTTCAGCAGGGAGTTTTGGGAGGATTATCCCCAAATATGCAGGAAGCGATCGCTACAATGGCTCGCAGCAATCAAAACTTGCTGCAAATGGTGAATACCTTACTGGAGGTCTACCGTTTTGAAGCTGGCCGCAAAAACTTGGTCTTCTCGCCTGTTAATCTCCAAGATTTGCTTGAGGAGCTTGTTAAAGAACTTACTCCCTTAATTCAGGAAAAACAACTATCAATACAGCTAAATGTAGGAGAATCAGCTAATACTAAAGTCATGGGCGATCGCTTAGAACTCCACCGACTGTTTACCAATCTGGTAGGAAATGCGATCAAATTTACGGATTCTGGCGAAATCACAATCCGCTTGAACCCAACTACACCAGAAAACACTGTGACAATTACAGTAGAAGATACAGGAGCAGGCATTCCGATTCAAGAACAAGCCACTTTATTTGAAAGATTTCGTCAGGGAAGTCATAAGCGTTCTGGTAGTGGTTTAGGGCTGTACCTTTCTCGCAGAATTGTAGAAGCACATCAAGGCACTATTCAGGTTAAGTCATTAAGTAAGGGCAGTGCATTTATTGTGCGTCTACCCATTAACCAATAATAATAGCGTCCTGTTTTGACTGCATGCTTAACTCTTCAACTGCTAGCTGGTTAATCTAGCAATTTGACGTTTCCGGCACTTATATAAGCAGTACTAACTTGTTGTATAGCATTTAGAAAAAATAATTTTTATTAATTTTACTGCGCTTTTTTTCACTTTTTCGATGTATAATTATATAATAGAAATCTGTGCGATTTTTTTACAAGTGTTTATATTCCCATTATAAAATATAACATAAAATTTGCTCCTGCACAACCTCCTTTTGTTATTTTATAGTGCAAAAAAAGCTGTATAGCAATCTAATTTACATACGTGGGGAGATATTTAACTCTCGTACAACCCTTGTAGCCTACCCCACATTTATAAATGAAATAAGACTATTAAAAATAGCTAAAATCCAATTTTGTATTAGTTAGGACAAAAAGATGCTCACTCAATTAGCAGTCGGTGATACCATTCGCAAACAGCGTGACTTCTTTAAAACTGGTGAAACCAAAGACGTTGATTTTCGTCTGGCACAGCTGAAAACTTTAAAACAAGCAGTTTTTGAGCAACAACCAGCCATTATAGAAGCATTAAGGGCAGATCTGAATAAACCAGAATTTGAGGCTTACGCTGCCGAGGTTGGGGTACTCAAAGAAATTGATTATGCCATCAAACATATTAAGTCTTGGACTAAGCCAAAGAAAGCTGCAATTGGGATTGAGCAGTTTCCTGGTTTTGGGCGCATTTATGCAGAACCGCTTGGCGTAGTTCTAATTATCGGCGCTTGGAACTATCCAGTTCAGCTAATAATTTCTCCGTTGGTAGGTGCTCTAGCAGCTGGAAATTGTGCGATGCTCAAACCTTCAGAAATTGCTCCTCATTCCTCTCATGTTTTGGCTAATATCATCCAAAAGTATTTCGATCCAGCATACATTGCTGTAGTAGAAGGAGGTATCGAAACGAGTCAACAGCTATTAGCAGAAAAGTTTGACCACATCTTTTTTACTGGTGGTACGGCAATTGGCAAAACTGTTATGCAGGCGGCGGCAAAACATCTGACACCAGTCACTCTTGAACTCGGTGGTAAGAGTCCTTGCATCGTAGATTCTGACATTAACATTGAATACACTGCCAGACGGATTACTTGGGGTAAGTTTATCAATGCTGGTCAAACTTGCATTGCTCCTGACTATATTTTAGTCAATAAGAATATTAAACAAAATTTATTAGATAGCATCAAAAAATGCATTCGAGAATTTTATGGCAGTGAACCAGCTGCTAGTCCTGACTATGCCAGGATTATCAATCAAAAACACTTTTTGCGCCTGGTTGAATTTCTTAAAGACGGTGAAATTATTATTGGAGGAGAAACAAACTCAGCGGAGCATTATATTGCCCCTACTGTGATTGATAATGTTTCATTGTCAGATCCAGTAATGCAGGATGAAATATTTGGTCCAATTCTCCCCGTAGTTGAATACAACGATTTAACACAGGCGATTACTATTATTAATGAAAGAGCAAAACCCTTAGCTCTATACTTATTCTCTAATAATAAAAATCTGCAACAGCGAGTTTTACAAGAAACTACATCCGGTGGTGTCTGTATCAACGACTGTGTTATGCAAGTCGGTGTCTTATCTTTACCGTTTGGCGGTGTCGGAGATAGCGGCATTGGTAGCTATCACGGTAAAGCAAGTTTTGATACCTTCTCTCACTACAAAAGTGTATTGAATAGGTCTATGTTGCTTGATCCAAAGTTGCGATACGCTCCTTATCAGGGCAAATTGCAGCTGCTGAAGCGAATTATTGGTTAGAAAAAATACCTGGCGATTAGAAATTGCAGGCTTTGTTTGTCTAGCTGCATACTTCCAATCTGAGAGCGATTTACCAAAACGGGATGCTCCCCAGGGTAATCCTACAAATAGTAATGGACAAAATTAAAATTAGTCACTATAGCGCTCTTCTGCCCACGGTTCTCCCCGTCGGTGGTAGCCGTTGCGCTCCCAAAACCCCGATTCCTCGTGATCTAGAAACTCTAAACCATTAATCCACTTGGCACTCTTCCAGGCATAGAGGTGGGGAACTACTAGCCGCATTGGACCACCATGTTCTGCTGGCAGCGGTTCATCGAATACGGTGTGAGCAAAGAAGTTTTCTTCGCGGCCAAAGTCTTCTAAAGGAATATTTGTAGTGTAACCGCCGTAGCAGTGTTCCATAACATGAACGGCTTTTGCATCTACTTCAATTAGACGCATGAAGTCTGTTACTTTAACACCAGTCCATTTAACATCAAGCTTAGACCAGCGGGTTACACAGTGAAAATCTGCTGTGAACTCGTGTTGCGGTAGCGCCATAAAGTCTGACCAGCCAAAGGTGACAGGTTTTGCTAACCCCCATACCCGAAATTGCCATTCTTCGCTGATTTGAGGTGTTTGACCGTATGTGAGTACCGGAAACCCCTTGGTTAAGTATTGACCAGGAGGGACGCGATTACTCTCTTCTGTTCCTGGTTTTTGAAAAAATTTTCCTAACATTTAGTGTAGATAGATGAGGTTATTGGTCACTCTAGTCTAGAAAAATACATTCTAAACTCACTGGTAGAGAACCTGTAAGTAGAGTTGTAGCGCAATTCTCCACCTCCTAACAACGCTATTAAGCTAGCACCTTGTTGGTTTACTTAGGTAACTAGCCCGTTTGGTGTCAAGATTATTCTTCCTCTTCAGCTTCTTCCTTAGTTGGATAGACAAACTTAGAACGTCCAGTCAGAATTGATTTGCCTAAGCTAAGAGCTTTTTGAGCCTCTACTGCCGCTTTGCGTCTCCAGGTAGCTTTGCGTTTGTCTCGTTTTGACTTCGATGTTTTCTTCTTAGGAACAGCCATGACAGAACTCTCAGAAATTTTTCACAACCTTTCTATTCTATAGCGAAGGCTTGTTGGTGTGGCTCAGATTGCCTGCAAAACTTACCTAAGCATAAAAATTTGATTGAGGCGGCGTATTTTAAGTTGTGTGGTTCCAGGGAAAGTGCTGTTGGGTGTTGTGGGGGACAACAGGGTTAGTAATTAGGGTTATCAATTATGGCTCCTCCTCTAGTTGGCGATCCTTCTAAAGGAGTCTGCGAGTCGTTTGCGGGAGTCAAACCTGAAGGGACAGAATTGACACTACTGGGGATCGGATTCTGCATATTGACTACAGGAACTATTGGCGCAACATCCGGTTGTTGGCGATTCAGAAAATTGGGGCTAGAATCCCGGATTTGACTAGGCGTGGACGTGGGAGCAGTGCCTGGTTGAGTGAAAGTGGTACCTGTGGATTGAGTCGGAGTACTGACAGGGGTAGCAGTACCGGCAGCGGGGGTGTCACTGATGGCTTCTGTATTAGGGGAAGCATTCTCTGATTGTTCCAGCGTGTTGGGGGTAGCAGTGCCCGAACCAGTAGTTGTAGTCGCTACACCTTCAAATCCCAGTAGCGATCGCGCCGCTGTGAAATAGGTAACCCAGCGCTGGACATCAGGGTTACTCAGCCATTGCTCTCGGTTTACGTCCATTGACAAAACTGGTGCGATCGCGCCCTGATTTTGACCCATAATCATCACGGAAACATTCGTCATCAATATGTCTTGATTAAAGCTTTGCTGAATGGCGTTCAAGGCAGCCGCTTCTGCTCGACTCAGCATCGTCTGGTAAGTTTCAGCCGGCTGGCTCTCAAGAGAGATCTCAACGCGCTCGGTATCAGCCTGGGCAATTTGTGGCGCGAGTACTTCAGTACTTACCCAACCTCCTAACCCTAGTGACACCACTAAGGTAGCCATCGGGGTTTTTTGAGCAACCCATTCCCAAGACTGATTTAGGGTGTAGCTCAAAATGCTAACTTTACACTGGGTTGCTGTTGAGGCTTGATTACGAAACCATCTCATAACCGTGCTTCTCCTTGGTGACAACCTTAAAGGTATCTATTGCTCAAATTTACTTAAGTACTTCAGATCTAAATCAGTACTATCCGACACTTTGTAACCGTAAACCTAATGTTAAAAAGGCAGTTGTAGTAACCATCCCAAAATTAATGTGCAGTAAGAATATTGTCCTACTGTGGCTAGGTATGGTACTCACGCTATTAATAAAATTTTGGTAATCCTCGATTCAACACTACCATGAACAGTTCTAAAAATCGCAATCCCGTATTATTAGTTCATGGAATTAACGATACAAGAGCAGTTTTTCAGAGAATGGCTCCCTACTTAACTCAGCGGGGTTGGTCTGTATATGACTTGGATCTAATGCCTAGTAATGGGGATCTTCGTCTTGACGAATTGGGTCAGCAAGTCGCTAATTCTGTTGCGGCAACCTTTGCACCAGAACAACATGTCGATCTAGTCGGCTTCAGCATGGGAGGAATTGTCAGCCGCTACTATGTCCAACGCTTGGGAGGAATTAACCGCATTCAACGCTTCATCACCATAGCTTCTCCTCATTCCGGCACCTGGATGGCTTACATGTGCGATCGCCCTGGTTGTCTCCAAATGCGTCCTTATAGCACTTTTTTGATGCAGCTGAATCAAGAAGCTGGTATATTAGAGCGGCTGAATTTTACATCGATCTGGACCCCGATGGATTTAATGATTGTTCCTGCCAACAGCTCACAAATGCAAGTGGGTCAAAACGTGCAAGTGCCTGTCTTGACCCATGCGGGAATGATTACAGACTCAATGAGTCTGGACGCTGTAGTGGCAGCGCTTTCCGAACCACTCAAGCAGAATCGCCAATTTGGGCATAGTCGTAACTACCAAAAATTGCTTCAGCGTGATGGTAATACTTAAACTCCATCAAGTTATAAAACGGATCTTCTAAAAAGAAGGTACGATGCTCCAAAGGCAAACCAGGGAACCGATGCTTGGGTTCTTCTCTAAACAGTAGTCGCCGAGAAAGTACTCGCTCTAGCAAGTTTTCCCAAGTACTAGCTGACGTAAAAATCAACCCAAAGTGTCTGGGATAGATACCTTGTTGGGGTGTGAGAAGTTCTTTGGTAACGTGGGCAACTAGTTGATGACCGTAGAGATTCAAAATCAAGGCATGATGAGTTTCACGACCAGCGATACAGCCTAACCCATCGACATAAAATTCTTTCGTTTGGGCAATGTCTGTAATCGGAAAGGCAAGATGAAATAAAATTTGGTTCACGGCTTGTGTCTAGGAGACTTGTGGTTGATGCTTTATCAAATCTATTCTCTAAATCCCTGGCTAATTGCTATTGGATTGAACACAGTTTTATTGAGCGTAGCCTGGATTGCTCCTAAAAAACTTCTGACTCCAGCTGGACTACTCCACGCTTGGTTGCTGGGTGTTCTAATTTGGGGCAGCTTGGGCTGGCAGGGATATATAGTGGTATTGTTTTATTTCTTGGTTGGTTCTGCTGTGACGCGGATTGGCATGGCTCAAAAGGAAGCAGAGGGGATTGCTGAAAAACGTTCTGGGGCGCGAGGACCAGAAAATGTTTGGGGTTCGGCGCTGACTGCTGTGCTGTGTGCTTTGGGAACCCTAGTAGTTCCAATTCTTAATCTAGATAAATTAATTACATCTCTACTGTTGTTAGGATATGTAGCGAGTTTTAGCACCAAGCTTTCTGATACCTGTGCCAGTGAAGTCGGTAAAGCCTACGGGAAGCGGACGTATTTGATTACTACGTTACAAGCGGTGCCGCGTGGCACAGAAGGAGCAGTGAGTTTAGCAGGTACACTAGCTGGGGTTGTTGGTTCAATAGCGATCGCCTTGGTCGGTTGGGGGTTCGGCTTAATAGATTTGTCAGGAGTGCTTTTTTGTGTGCTGGCAGCGTTTATTGCCACCAATTTAGAAAGTGTAATCGGGGCGACTCTGCAAGCCAAAATAGGCTGGCTCACAAATGAAGTTGTAAATATTTTAAATACATTGATAGGTGCGATCGCTGCCGTACTACTAGCATTGGCATGGCATTGGTATAGTGTGCCTGCTGAGGCAATCTTAGTGAGGTAAGCCGTGTCGCCTATCCATCGCTATTAATATGTTCAACTAACAGCCAATTACCCGCGTGATTCAAATTACCCCAGACAGTCATGGGTTGCGTGTCGAGACACATTTGAAGTTGCTCGTTTACAAGCGATCGCAAGGTAACAAGTTTCCAATGTCCTTGCAAGTGAGCTGGTTCAGTGAGAGCAAAAGTGTAATCCTGCTCGTTGTGGCGGTGGAAAATGCCGGAGAAGAAAGCAGAAGTGCTTCTGTACAAGGGTGCTTCTGTGCAGGGGCAGTTGCCGCTAGTTGGGTAAGCCTCTGGATGATCTAGGTAATAGCGCTGCCAGTGTAGCCAGTTGGGGTGATTTGGGGGCAAATTGAACAATGGGATAATTGCTGCCCTAGCTTGGTCTTGCAGTAAAGCTTCTTGCAAATCTCTTACAGGCAGTTCTCTCGGTTGACAGCCTAGATTTACGCACAGCGCCGCCGCCATTCCAGCTGCTTGACCAATACCCATAACTACAGGTTGCAATCTGGTGGCACCATTGGCAATGTGAGACACCGAGATATTTTTTTCACACACTAATAAACCATCTGTCTCGGTTGGAATCAGGCAACCATAGGGAATCGTAAAGGGAGTTCCTGTCCAACGCCCTCCCCAGCGGATAGATTTTGGTTTCAGAGGGAAATCGATGCCTGGATAATGATGATCATTGGCGTAGTTACCAAGAGCGATCGCACTAACCCTCCCAGATGAATCTACTGATAATGGCGCAACTTGACCTCCAGAAGGAGGTAGAATATCTTGCTCACGCAGTGTAGTTACTCCCACTAGACGACGGCTCTCCCGGTAGTAAGGATGCATTGCATAAGCACCTCCGCCCAAGTAGTTTTGAGCTTGCTCAACGCAGCAGCCGGAGGAGGCTCCGGCTGACCGTTGAGTTTTGAAAAATGAGTTTTGAATTGGGGAGTATACAGAAGACTCCTCTTGCTTGCCTTTGGTGGAGGGGAAGACTTGCTCTGCCAAGCCGTAACGACGACCTAGCTGAGTTTGGATAAACCGGGCAAAACTTTGAGTATGTCTACGGGATTCTTGGAGAAACTGATGCCGTGATGCCTCGGATTCAACTAACCTCCCAACGCCTTCACCGTAGTCATTACCACACTGCGGCCAGTTGATCATAAACAGATTTCCTGGTAACCGTCCGTAATTCAAAAACTGTTCTGAACTATAGCCATCCCAAGCATCAGCAAACTGCACTAGATCGTCTTGAAGTGGTGAGATTTCTGGCGCAGTTTGTTCACCAAAATCTTGCATAATTACAACCCAAGTAGGCACTTGCACTGGGTATCGTTCAGTAAGTGGATTCGGGGCAGTTGGCGCACTGGGTTCATTCCACTCAGATTGCAATTCCCAACCCCAACGGTAAGGCACTTCAGCCAAAGCAAGTAAATCTCCTAGTTCTGTCGCATCCAGAGTAATCTTGGCTTTGACAATTAAATCTCCAAACCGGACACCAATAATACAATTTCCTTGCTTGAAGACCTCTAATGGCGATCGCCCACTAAGCAGCTGCAACGGCAATTCCTGTACCCAATCCGAAAACACGCGGGCAGCAATGCGTGGATCATAGCTAAAAAAGCTAACCCAGCTGTTATCCAATCCACTCCTCTGCTGCTGCTGCAATTCCCGAAGAAATGCACCCCATAAACCTGTTTGAAAAGCAAACAATTCATTGCCATCCGGTGCCGACACTCCTGCTGATGTCAGCATCCCCCCCAACCAGGGAAATTCACTCACGAGGATAGTCTTGGCACCTCTACGCGCCGCTTGAATAGCAGCAGCTGTTCCTCCAGTGCCACCTCCCACTACCAAGACATCAGCTGTTAGTTCATCCACGGAAAATATTATGGGCGATAGCGAAGCGCTGCTGCAAGCAGATCGCACTATACAGAGAACGTCTATCCTGACATTAAAAATTATCGGTATGTATTGGAAGGTGAATTACGTTCTTAAACACCTAAGGTGCAGAACTTAGCACAAAATAAATGTTACCTTCTTTTTTTAATGCCTTTGTAATATTGATAATAGCTCACTGATCTCAATCATTATTTTGTAACACAACCCCTTTTTGTTCTTAGTAGTACAACGTCTCAGGCGCTTGTATAAATTTTTATGATTGATATCTTATTCCTTAAAAGATGACACTTCTACCTCTGGTGAGATGAAATAATTCACAAATTTAATCATCATTACATGGAAATGCTGTACTTGTGCTGTTGTTAATTTGTTAGCAAACATCCTGCTACTTCTGCAATAGCGCTAGTCCATAAATCGTTTTAAAACACATCCTCCTATAATCCAGAGAGAAGAATTACGATGAACATCATATATCCAAAGCATAGAAGAGGTTTGCGCCTAATAGCGTTGCTACTTTCAGTTTTACTAACATTTCCGCTTTTAACTGCCTGTGGCGGAGGTTCGCGGAATGCTTCTCAGTTGCCACCAATCGATGATACACGTGGTGGAACAGTGTCCAATACTCGCCCCGTCAACCAACCCCAGGCTAACAAGGGCTTTTCAACAGGACAAAAAGTGGCAGTTTTGGCTGGAGCCGCCGCACTTTACTACCTCTATAACAAGCATAAAAACGCACAAGAGCAAGGGCCGGAAGGTCAGTATTACCTTTCTAAGAATGGGCGCGTATACTACCGTGATGCCCAAAATCGCGCTCATTGGGTAACGTCACCACCGGGTGGAATTCAAGTACCGGAATCGGAAGCGCGACAGTACCGTGACTTTGAAGGCTATAACAATAGTCGCACAGGCCGCACTTTAAGTGATTTGCAGCCTGCTCCAGCAATGTAATCACTACTACTGGAATTGTAGAGGGGTAACACGAATCTAAAAAGGAAATACATGCATGAATATCTTCCCATTCAACCTAAATCCTTTCGATGACTCTAAAGAGCAAGAGGATTTTGACAATGTAATTCCAGCAAGCCAAGATCCATATGGCGACCCGGCGTATCAAGACCAATTTGATAGTGTATTACCAGCAAGCCAAGATCCCTACGGCGATCCGGCGTATCAAGACCAATTTGGTAGTGTATTATCAGCAAGCCAAGATCCCTACGGGGACCCCGCTGACCAGGAAGACTCATGGTAAGGTGAACTAACAATTTTAGGTGTTGGTTTTAATGATGAAGGCTGGTTGTCGAATATAGCAAAAGAGGTAGTGGTAAATAGACACCACTACCTTTTGTTTTAGCGATAATTACCTTTACCTCTCTCCAAAGTTTTGGACTCTAGTGTGCGGTATATTCTGAGCAAATAAAGAACCTTGACGCACTTCGCCCTCCTTTAAACTTGCATCTGCCGCAATACTTGCCTGATGGTATCTGCTGGTACTTGGTCAGTTACAGTTGCTGCACCAATTTGGGTCGGGAGGACAAATCGGACACGACCAGCTTCAACTTTTTTATCAGTTTGCAAAGTCTCTAAAATCGCTGCAATATCTACCCCATCTGGTAACTTTGTAGTCAGCCCAGCTTTTTGAATTAAAGCTAACTGACGCTCTTGCGCCTCGTGTTCCCAAAACTTGAGTTCTACAGCTAGTTGTCCTGCTGCTACCATACCGATCGCTACAGCTTCACCATGATTGACCAAACGATAACCAGTCAAGCTTTCAACTGCATGACCAATAGTATGACCGTAGTTAAGAATCGCCCGCAGTCCTGCTTCTTTTTCGTCCTTGCTGACGACATCAGCCTTGGCTTGGCAGGAACGAGAGAGAATTTCTGGTAATACTGCGTTTAAGTAACGGCGTTGATCTAGGCGATCGCTCTGCTCCATCTGAGTGAATAACTCAGCGTCCCAAATCACACCGTACTTAATTACCTCTGCCATTCCAGCCCGAAACTCGCGCGCTGGTAGCGTGTTCAGTACCTGTGGGTCAATTAAAACAAATTTAGGCTGATAAAAAGCCCCAATCAGGTTTTTGCCTTGGGGATGATTTACACCAGTTTTACCGCCGATCGCCGCATCAACCATCGCCAGTAGTGTTGTTGGCACTTGCACAAAGTTAATGCCCCGTAGCCAAGTAGCAGCAGCAAACCCAGTCATATCTCCAATTACACCCCCGCCCAAGGCAACTAGTGTTGAGGAGCGCTCTAGGCGGTTTTCCAGGGCTACATTGTAGATTTTTTGGATTGAAGCAAGGGTTTTGTAGCGTTCACCCGCTGGGAGATTGCAGACAGCAACTTCAAACCCAGCAGATTTTAGAGAAGTAATTGCCCGCTTACCGTAATGCCGTTTGATTATTGGACTGGAAACGAGCAAGACTTTCTTACCTAAATTAAGCTTGGATATAAATTGACCCAGCTGATCTAGACCTTGATCGGCGATCGCAATTTCGTAAGGCTGCTGCGGTAAATCTACACGAATAACAGAATGCATCACAAAACCCCTATCCAAGCGCCTCTAATCGCTCTATTTTACGCCGCTAGATGATTCAATAGTCCTTATGTAGTTCTAGCGAAGAAAGGAAATGCTTGGAGTGATAGCTTACATTTTGTTCTTGGGTTTATTTTTTGCGATCGCTGTGGGGCTGCTTTTCGGTCTACGAGCTGCCAAGATACTCTAACGTCTGCTGCATTTATCAATCAATAGCTGCTAGATGTTCTCAAGCTGACAGCTATTGATTCACCACTGTAGCAATGAATGTTCTATAGCTATCGTGAAGAACGTTCAATACAAGAGGTAAAACTTTGGATAATCTTGTTGCCATTGCAAACCAATTCAAACCACAGGGCAAGGTGATGGACATCCAGGAATATGGACATGGCAATGTCAACGATACTTTCCTGGTAAGCCTGAATTCTAAAGTAGAGTACTTCATTCTGCAACGCATCAACACGCAGGTATTTCGGCAGCCAGAGCTGATTATGCAAAACATGTGCACCTTCACCAAGCATGTTTGCGATCGCTTGCAACGTACTCCCCTGGTCCAACGCCGCTGGGAGGTACCGCGCGTGCTGTTGACACAGGATGCTCAGGATCACTGGATCGATGTAAATGGGTCGTTCTGGCGTGCGATCAGCTTTATTGACACCGCGCAGTCCTTTGATACCATCCAAAATATTGAACACGCTAAAGAAGTCGGCTATGCACTTGGCATGTTCCACCGTCTGATCAGCGACCTGCCTCCCGAAAGACTAGCCGACACACTGGAAGGATTCCACATTACGCCACGCTACCTCCAGCACTATAATCAGGTCCTGACAGAATGCACCAGCAAATCTTCTGAAGTGGATTACTGTTTAAAGTTTGTGAGCGATCGCCAAGCCTGGGCGCACGTCCTTGAAGATGCCAAAGTAAAAGGCAAGCTGCCTCTGCGCACGATTCATGGCGATCCAAAGATCAACAACATCATGATAGACACTGCAACCCAGCAGGCGATTAGCATTGTTGACCTGGATACCGTCAAGCCC
This sequence comes from Chroococcidiopsidaceae cyanobacterium, assembly GCA_041748755.1. Lineage (GTDB taxonomy): Bacteria > Cyanobacteriota > Cyanobacteriia > Cyanobacteriales > Chroococcidiopsidaceae > JAHHHE01. The sequence goes on from JBGTCQ010000307.1 coordinate 17,065, forward strand.
GGACTGGTTCATTATGATATTGGTGACTGCCTGCGCTCTGGTTGTAATCCTCAAGGAGAAGAAACTGCTCACTGGGAGACGGTTTACTTCGATCCTGACCTTTGCCAGTCCATTCTCCAAGGCTATCTCTCACAGGCAAATTTCCTCACCGAGTCCGACTATGAATATCTGTACGACGCAATCCGCTTGATTACTTTTGAGCTAGGACTGAGATTTTTCACCGACTATTTAGCAGGTAATGTCTACTTTAAAGTCACCCACCCGGAACACAATCTTGCTAGGGCGCTTGTCCAGTTCAAGCTTACTGAGAGTATCGAATCCCAAGCAACTCGCATTCGCACCATCATCCATGATCTGAGATGAACGACCACTTTTGTCTACATCCATTTTCTCCTTCTAAGTCGCAGCAAGCTACAGCTAGTCTTCTGCGCGATTTAAAGATTACAGGCAACATTGCCCGGAACACTAATACACTTGCTTTGAGCTATGAGCTTCTCGATCCTCTGACTGAAGTTGTGATTCCCCCGCTAGCAGACAAGCCAGTCCGCAAGAACGAGCTTTGGCAAGAAACATGTTTCGAGTTTTTCCTCGGCATCAAGAATCTTGAGCGGTATTGGGAATTTAACCTCTCGCCATCTGGGCACTGGAATATTTATCACTTTGATGCTTATCGGCAAGGGATGCAAGAGGAAATTGCGTTTACTTCACTCCCATTTAGCATCCAGAACCAATCGAACGCTTTGCTGCTTGCCCTAAAACTTGATTTAGCAAAGCTTGTCCAGGCAGACCAAACCCTGGCAGTTGCTATCAGTACCGTTATCAAACACAGAAATAGCGACTTTACCTACTGGGCATTGACACATCCTGGATCACAAGCAGACTTTCACCGAAGAGACAGTTTCATTGTCGAATTATAGGCAGGTTATAGTATAGTCTGCGTCCTGCGGGAGCAAGGGTTTTAGTCCGTCGTAGACAGCAGCATGATGGAGTGGTTATATTACTTTGTGTAGCTGCCTGAGTTAGGCTGCATAACTTCAGTCTCAGTTCAGAGAACTCTGGTAATGCCTGGCATATCGTTTTTTGCAGATGAACTAGATGCTGAAATCTTGCTCCACTGGTTAAATTCAGAGGGCGAGATTGCTTTCATCGTTCCAGATAAACCACAAGACCTTTATCGGCAAAGATGGAAAGCTGTAAGCACTATTGATAACTTCAGTAATGGTAAATATAGCTTATGGCATAGACCCGCTGGTGCATTACCTCTACTGACTGAAACTGGTTTTAATCAGATTATTGCTGATCCGTGCAAGGGATGGATAGAACAAATAACTGGCGCAGAACCAGCGACACCCTACTTTGGTCCGGGACATCCAGCAGAAATCCGGCTTGAACTTCGGCTTCGACACCGCCCGTATTCAGAGATCGAACGTTCTACGCTTCCAGAGCTTGTTTCCTGGTGGATGGGTAACAGCGACCTCTTGCCAGTTTCGGATTTTCAGTGGATTGGTAATCGCTACGGGTTAGCACCGCCAGAAACTTGGCGGTTCTGGAGGCGATTAAAAGCCTGGATTGCCCGTAAAACAATTCGCCTAACACCAATCGGTCAGCGATGGAGCTTTTGGGCGTTTCCATCTGCATTTCATAAACTGAAAAACGGTATGACTTACTACGCGCGGGGGTGGGACTTGACTAAGGCAATTCACACAGCAGATGATTCAGTGAGCTGAAGTGTTGGGGGGAGGAACTAGCCTACCTTGAGAGTTGGCTGTGGATGCGAAAATTATCTACTACCATTGAGCGAAGCCGTTAGACTAAAGTGCGATCGCAGATCCCCATCTAAGCTTGGTTGATAACACGACCAGTATCGCTAGTGATGGCTGCTGAAGAATCCACGATAATAGAAATACCTGTATTCTGGAGCGGTGTCTATGACTCCGGCCACCTCAGAACAAGTTTGTTGGACGATCGCCGATTTGGAGGGGTTACCTGATAACGGCAATCGTTACGAGATTATTGATGGAGAACTATTTGTGACCCGTGCCCCACACTTGGGTCATCAGGATGTTGCTGGCTTGATCTATGCAGAATTATTGCGCTGGTTACTTCAAATTGATATGGGGAAACCTTTTATTACACCAGGAATCATCTTTTCTGAATCTGACGCTGTAATTCCTGATGTAATTTGGATTAGCCATGAACGACGATCGCAATTAATTGATGATTCAGGTCATTTAACAGGTGCTCCAGAACTGATTGTCGAGATTTTGTCAAATACTGAAAAAGATAAAAAACGCGATCGCGAAACTAAGTTAAAACTCTATTCTATTCAAGGGGTTTCTGAGTATTGGATTGGTGATCGCGAACAACAATTGATTGAGGTTTACCGACGTGAGCAGGGCATTCTCAAAAAAGCCTTAACTTTGTTCAAAGCAGATCAACTAACGAGTCCTCTCTTACCAGAATTTACCTGTGAGGTGGAATCTCTATTTGGATACTGACTTCATTAAACTATTGGACGCTATCCAAGATCCACTCCTGAAACATCTTTCTCAGATGAGGCGCTGCAAAAACTGTGATCAGATTCACCTCTGACTACTCTCTAAGAAGTATTCTTTCTCTACCTTATTTTGTGTTACTTTTTGTAGTACAATTGTATTTGTAGCTTTGAGCAAAGTCGTGGTTTCTCAGGATTATGGCAAAATTTCGAGATATCCTCAACTACTACCGACCTTACTGGGCGATCGCCGTTTTTAGTATTGCCGCAGCCAGTATCTTTGAAATTATTGATCTACTTGTTCCTTACGCGATCGGGCAGATTTTAAACGTGCTGTCTGGTCAAACGGTTGACGAGGTTGTGCTTTGGGCGATCGCTCTTCTAGCCAATTTAACCCACCTGCCACAAAATCAGTTCTTATCCCTAGCCATACTACTGGGGTTAATCTTTCTAGTAACAGTGGTCAGAGCGCCAATTCAAGTCTGGTTGAGCGGTTGGTTTCATTGGGATATTGCTTTGCGTACCCGTCGCGATCATTCCCGAAAAACCCTAGAAAAAATCCTGACTTTGCCGCTAGAGTTCTACGACGAAAATAACCCTGGACGCATTGCTGGAAGAATCGCTAGAGGACTTGAAAACCACACCTGGGCCTACCCAGAAATCGCAGGGCAGATGATTCCCCAACTCTTTCGAGTGCTGGGCATCTTTGTAATTATCTGGTTCATCGAGTGGCGAATAGCCATCCTATTTCTGATTTCGTTCGTGCTTATCCTCAGCTTCAGCCTTAAAGGACTGAAGCAGCTGATGGTTCAAGAACGGCGGCTGGATAGATACATGGAAAATACCCAAAGCCGCACCTCGGAAATCATTACCAACATCAAAACAGTTAAAGCGTTTGCCAGTGAGCCTGTTGAACTGAAACGCCAACAGCAGCGCCTCAACCGTGAGTTTAAAGTAGTTGTTGAGCGCATCCACCTGGGTTACGTCAAGCTGGCTACTTGGCAAAGAACTATTATCCAGTTTTGTGTCTTTATAGTGCTAGGTCTGACTCTTACCGCTACCTTACAGGGTCAGATTTCGCTTGGTCACTTCGTTACTACTTTAACCGTTTCCAGCATGGCATATGCGGAGTTGGGACCAATCAGCGATCTAGCTGAAATTTTTGCACGTCGCTATGCCTCTATGCTGAGCTTTCATGAGTTTATGCAGCAGCCAGCTGGGATTGATGCTGCCAGTTCCGTAATGGCTCCATCTGGCGTTGCGACAACATATCGCTTCACTGGAAAATTGGAGTTCTGCAATGTCAGTTTTGGGTATGACCCCAGACGCCTAGTTTTACAAAATATCAATTTGTTGATTGAACCGTATCAAACACTGGCGTTAGTCGGGCGATCTGGTTCAGGTAAATCTACTTTAGTAAAGCTACTATTGCGGTATTTTGAACCGAATCAGGGGCAGATTTTAATTGATGGTCAAGACATCCGCAGGCTAGACGTTGCTAATTATCGGCGGCGGCTGGCGATCGTACATCAGGAAGTAGACGTTTTTAACGGCACTTTGCTAGATAACCTTACCTATGGCAACAGGGAAGCCAGCTTTGAGCAGGTTCAAGAAGCCTGTCGGATTGCCAGAGTGGATGAAGTAATTCAGCAGTTGCCTGAAGGTTATTACACTGTAGTGGGTGAGCGGGGTGTGCGGTTGTCTGGCGGACAGCGACAGAGGTTGGGAATTGCGCGATCGCTCCTTGTCGAACCAGATGTTCTAATTTTTGATGAAGCCACTTCCAGCCTAGACTACGAATCTGAGCGCTCAATTCAGCTAGCTATGCGCTCAATTCTGGGTACGCGTACCACAATTATCATTGCCCACCGCCTCAGTACAGTGCGGGAAGCAGATAGGATTGTAGTTCTCGATCAAGGCAAAATTGTGGAAGTTGGCGCTCATGCTGAACTACTACGCCGCGAAGGAATTTACCAGCGCTTGCACTCGCTGCAAGAAACAGGTGAACTGCTGGGGTAGAGATGTGCAGGTGATCCATTTAAATATTAGCCGCCGCTACTCTGGACTAAAAAAAATCTTTCGATTTCAACTACTAGTGTGATAAGATAATAAATCGTGGTTCAGAATGGGTCGGTGCCCGAGTGGTTAATGGGGGCGGACTGTAAATCCGCTGGTTATCACCTACGCTGGTTCAAATCCAGCCCGGCCCACCATTTTAGTGCCCGTGTAGCTCAGTGGTAGAGCACTTCATTGGTAATGAAGAGGTCATGAGTTCAATCCTCGTCACGGGCTTCTAGCATACCGGAGAGCTTTAATATAGGCTTTTTTATCAAGCATCCTCTGGGTGGCTTAAAGCAAGGTTTTGCTCAAATTATAATATTGTAAAGTTTACATCTACTTTAGTTAAAAAACGGGTGCGGCAGGACTCGAACCTGCGACAGGCGACTTAGAAGGTCGCTACTCTATCCACCTGAGTTACGCACCCATATAAAAACCTTGCTTTAACCAGGTTCAATTTTAATATTGTATCTGTTCCTACCAGTACAAGGCAATCTGGCATCCAAATTGCACTATAAACGCTCCGTCTCATAAACTGGACAATGTATCTTAACTAACCGGATGGAGTGTTGGTGAGAGTATAGTGGACGGTGTTTTGCTGTTGGTTATCGTTACAATGCTACTAGTTAAACTTTTGGAGCGGACGTTTTTCCTAGTCTTGGCGAATGACTGCGGTAGCAGTGTCGCTCTAAATCGGAAATATGTGGTTGAAGTATGCCGAGAATTCAAAAGAAAACCTCAAAGAAGAGCACTGCTAAAGGTATTTTCGGTGTTCGATAAAGTTTTTGCCATGAGCGTTGCCCTAGAATATGACATATCAGACTATTATCACCGCGAGAAACGCTGGCGGAGACGGGCTTAGACAAAACTGTAACTATGACTGTAAAAAAACTATTAGATTCTGACAAGAGTGATATCCTCAACTTGTATCGGCAAACTGGAGAAACAACCTCAACTTTGGCTGAACGCTATGGTGTCAGCAATTCGACTATTAGCCGCCTCTTAAAAAGTACCTTGCCAGAGGAGGAGTACGAAACCCTAATCGCTTCCAAGCGGGCAGCGCGAACCTCTGGGGGAGACGCAACTTTACATTCACCGTTTAATGATCAAGAGCCAGATGTTTTAGTTGGTGAACAGTTAATATTAGACCCCGGACAAGAAACTACCGAATCCACTTCTGTTTCTAGCAGGCTACGGCGGCGCTCATCTGCTGTCTCCAAATCGAAAGAAACGCCCGTGAGTACAGAAGTGCAACTGCAACTCTTAGACACTCCAAACGTTATAAGTGATATAGAGGGTAGCAGCGCTCCTCTGCTTAATCAGAATGTGGAAAGTCAAAACTTATACAATGATGTTGAAGCAGAATTACGTAGCAGTGCCAGTCCGCTCAATCAAGATGCAGACAACAAGCCGCGTGTAAGACAACCTAAACGCTTAGACCGTCCTGCTGTAGTAAGTAGCAGATCTAGTACGCTGGATGAGGTTTCGGAGGCAGAAGCTAGTACCTTAGCGGAAATGTTGGGGGAAGACTTGCTAGACAATTCAGAAGAATTAATGGAGTTAGAAGAAGATGAAGATTTAGAATATCTAGACGAGGACGACCTAGATCGGGACCCACCTCTACTTACAAGACGAATGCCATCTGAATTGTTGGTTCAAGTCTTGCCTTTGTCCGAAGCAACTTTGCCTAAAACTTGCTATTTGGTTATAGACAGAGCATCGGAATTAATTACGCGTCCGCTAAAGGAGTTTGGTGATTTGGGTCAGATCCCTACTCAAGAGGACCAGCAAAAAACGCTACCGATATTTGATAATCACCGAGTAGCAAGGCGCTTTTCAACCAAACGAGACCGAGTGATTAAAGTTCCAGATAGCAGAATGCTTAACAAGGCTCGTTCTCATCTGCAAGCCAAAGGAATTACACGCCTGTTAGTCGATGGCCAGGTCTATTCTTTGTCACCCGATTCATTTCCTTAAATTTCAGCAATGAGCATCTAAAAAAAACCTGAGTATTGTAGTGGAAGCATAACTTCACTAAAGTGGAAGCATAACTTCACTAAATAGATGCAAACCAGGAATCTAGAGATGCTCTCAGAATGATCTATGCCAATAAATTTGTAAATTTTTATTAAAAAACCCCATTTTGTAGTTTTAGATACAGAATTATCTGATATATTAAAGATGTAAGGTAAATCAAATCTAAAAAGCAAAGAGGAACTCAGTATGTCTACTCAAGAACAAGCCCGTGCCTTAATGATGCGTCGTCATCACCTGATCAAAAACCGTCAGCAGTCAATGCTAAACCGCGCTGCGGCAGAAGTGCGTCTTGAGGGAGCAGATAACTCGAACCACGTTTAAAGTAGACCCATCCCAGCTTTAAAAAGATTTACGATCACAGTGGAACAACCTTAAGCTAGTTCCCGATTAAAAAGTTAGAAATTGAATTCTCAGCTAACGTCGCTGGAATTAAAGAACTTAAAGCTACTTGTCCCTATTTAATAGCTTTGGACAAGGCTTAATCTGATACGGGGTGTTTCTCAAGAGGAAACGCCCTATAAGTTTTTTCAGGATAGCTAGAGAAAAAGTACTAGTTTATACAGATAGTATCTTGCAGCGTCATGCTAGCGTTATAGCCTAACTTCAGCTGTACATAGTTGCTGTATGACTAAAGAAGCAGATCGACTGCTGAAACAAGGAATTTTGCAATATCAGACAAGGCAATTTGAAACTGCATTGCAGTCTTGGCAAACTGCTCTAAGTCTTTATACAACCCAGGATTTGCGGCAACAGGGGGCAGCTTTAGGAAATCTAGGGGCTGGTTATCAAGCTTTGGGCAACTATAGTAAAGCTATCGAGTGCTATCAGCAGCATTTGAATGTAGCCCAGCAAATTCAAGACCACAAAGGAGAGGCAAATGCGCTCCTAAACCTGGGAAATGCTTACTATACGGTGGGCGATATTCCAAAAGCAATTGAGTATCATCAACAAATGGCTATTATCCAGGCAAGCCAAGACTCTCAAGCAGAGGGGCAAACGCTGTATAATCTGGGGGCTGCTTACTATGCGCTAGAAGACCATAGCAGAGCGATCGCCTACTTTGAGCAATATTTGGTAATTGCAAGTAAATTTACAGAGTCAGAACCTGCCCTTCACGTTCAGCGCCCTTGGAGACTTGACACGGGCGCACAAGTACCAGCAGCAGCAGTTGGGCATGGCGCGGGCACTGTTGTTATCATGACTGGCGCGGGTTTGCGCGATGCTGACCTCAGCGAGGTTGACATCAGGGGTACAGAATCTGCAATCTGCCGACTTAAGCCGCGTCAATCTCAGTGGTGCAAGAGTAGAAAATGCTCTACTTAGTAAGGCTTTAGGGCTTTCTGAGGAGATGAAGCATGATTTGCAAAGTCGAGGGGCAATTTATGAGGATAGTTCAGGCGATGACTCCTGGCTAAGTCTGTCACTCCAGCTATAAAAAGTCAATGTTTCATTTTCCTAATTAGAACAGGCGAAAACTCCAATCACTGCGTCCAATTAGTAATCGCTTAGCTTAAGTAGATGCGATTGGCAAAGGTACTGCACTTGAGTAATTGCATTATTCTACTTGACCAGCTGCTCAATTGCTCTAGCATCAGTAGGCAATGCAGCTGTTAATACTTCACTGCCTTGGGAAGTCACCAGTACATCATCTTCAATCCGAATCCCACGCACGTCGTTAAACTGGGCAAGGCGTTCCCAATTCACCACATTTTGATATTTTGACTGAGTTTCTGGATTATTCAAAATTGCTGGGACTTGATAGAATCCAGGCTCGATAGTAACTAACATTCTAGGGCGTAGGGGTCGATTTAGCCGGAGGTAGTTTAAGCCAAAACGAGTACTTCTAACTCGCCCTTCTTCATACCCCGCTAAATCTCCCAAGTCTTCCATATCGTGGACATCTAAACCTAAAAGATGACCGACACCATGAGGAAAAAATAGGGCGTGAGCATCAATATCTACTAAATCTTCAGGTAACCCTTGAAGAATGCCTAAATCTACTAGCCCTTCAGCAATGACAGTTGCTGCCAAAAGATGAATATCCCGATATTCGACCCCAGGGCGAATTTTAGCAATGCAGGCATCATGAGCCGTCAGCACGACATGATAAATATCTTGTTGGGTAGATGAGAATTTACCTGATACAGGCCAAGTGCGGGTTACATCAGCTGCCCAACCCGTAGCTGTTTCGGCACCGACATCTGCCAGCAATAAATCTCCGGGTTGTAGTGAGTGGTGGTAATGGTTGTTGTGTAGGACTTCGCCCCAGACGGTGACAATACTGCTGTAAGAGCAGGTCATGTTGTGGGCCATGATAACCTGCTCCATAGCCGCACGAATATCTGCTTCCAGCGAGGCTATATGAGTGCTAGCCATGCCATACAGGTGGGCTGACACAGTAACTGCTGCTGCTTTGCGGATTTCTTCCAGGGCAGCTGAGTCGTGTGTGAGTCGTAGAGATGCGATCGCCCGTGCTAACTCCAGATCAACTCCTTGCAGAGCAATTGGTCGTTTCAACAACTGAGACTGTAGTAACTTAGTAGTAGCATCTTGTACCACAACTGTAGCTGCATCTGTAGCTGCATCTAATAACTGTAGTTCTGCCATTGGCAATGCGGCATCAGCCCCAATTATCTGAGCAATTTCTGCACGGGAAGGCATTTCTCCATGCCAAAGGGCATCACCTGGAGTAGCTTCATCCATAAATAGCGTCATCTGCCCAGATTCCAAGCAAATAGCCGCACTTTCTAGCGGTAGCCCAGCAAAGTAGAGGAAGTGACTGTTTGCCCGAAATGGGAATGTATTTGCTGGAAAATTACGGGGACTACTGCACCCTGCCCAGAGAACAACTGGTGTATTAAATAGCTGTGCCAGTTGTTGGCGGCGATCGCGCAAAGTGTCGGCAAGGGAACTGGCAAGGGAACTGGGGGCGTTGTAAATGTCCATGAATAGGATTGCACGAGAAACGACGTTAACAAGAACGGCGCTTAATTGTCGTCCTCTTCATCTTCCTCGCCTTGTTCCTCCGTGTCTTCACCACCCTCTTCTCCTCCGATATCGCAGCTTACTAATCCACCTGTAACACTTAGCAAAGCCACAATCCCAAAAATAGCCTTGAGCGCTTTTCCCCAGATTCGATTTTGATAGACCATTAGCAAGCTCCTGTGTTGAGGATATGTATTTATTTTTATAGTTACTTGCGTCATACTTACTTAGTCCGTTAAAAATCGCAATATAGTCAGTCTTACCATTTACTCACTTTTGGCTAAAACGCCATTCAGAAAAATATCAGCTAGTCCTTCCGCCATTTCTTGCATTATTTGGGGGGAAGCATCCGGTTCCATCATTGTGTTGTGGCTAAAACCAGCGATCGCAAACATTCCCAAAAATATTTGCGCGACAATCTTGGGATTCATCGGGCGATAAATGCCTCTGTCCATCGCAGTTTGAAAGAAAGCTTCTGCTACATCGCTCATTTTGTCAATTACTTCTGATTGAATGCGATCGCGCAATTCTGGGTGAAACTGAGCTTCCATGAAGCAAACCCGCATCATATCTGCATTTTTCTGAAAATTCCACATCCGTCGTCGCATTACTTGAGCAACAGCCTTATAGCTACCCATCTCACTTAGTTCCGTCAGCAAATCGGTGAGAATTTCAATCCAGCCTTGGGTTGCCACCTCAATCAAAATCGCCTTTTTATTGGCAAAATGACGAAATAGAGTACCTTCAGCTACACCTGCTGCTTGTGCCAAGTCACGGGTAGTTGTGCCATCATAGCCCTGGTTCGCAAACAAGCGCTGCGCCGCCTGCAAAATTCGAGTGCGAGTCTGATCTTCTGACTGAGGAGGACGGTTAAAAAGTTGCATAGAGTTTATGGTTGTATTAATGCAATACAACTTGTAGCGATATTGTCTAACATTTGGCTGAAATAACGAAAAACTTTAATAGATTATTAACGGCTCGTTGAAACACTACTTGCATTCTCGCTCATGAATCAGTTTAGTCGCTTAAAAATGTTATTCTCAGTAAATTTTGCCCCACGTCGGCTTTTGATCGCGTTTTTAGTTACAGCCATGTTTAGCTGGATGCTGCCAGGAATCGCCTTGGCTCGAACTGCGCCACCTAAGCCAACTGAAACATCAGCTAATATCGCGAAGGAAACCTCCGCACTCGCTGCCACATCAATTCAGCCGTATCTAGATCGCGTCGTCGATCAATTAACTGAATTTCGGCTTGATAATGGCATGAAGTTCATTGTCTTAGAGCGGCACGAAGCACCAGTAGTCTCTTTTATGACTTATGCCGATGTTGGTGGTGTAGATGAACCAGAAGGTAAAACAGGCGTAGCTCACTTTTTAGAACACTTGGCTTTTAAAGGAACTCAACGAATTGGAACACGAGACTATAAAGTAGAACAGCCTTTATTAGAACGCTTAGACGATCTGGCTGAACAAATTCAAGCAGCAAGGGCAGCCAGAAAGCCAGTCGACGTTATTCGCCTGCAAGCTGAGTTTGAGCAGGTGGAAGCTGAGGCACTGAAACTAGGCAAGCAAAATGAATTGGGGCAGATTGTTGAGCAGGCTGGGGGTGTGGGTTTAAATGCTAATACCTCTACAGATGCTACCCGCTATATGTATAGCTTTCCGGCTAATAAGTTAGAGCTATGGATGTCGCTGGAGTCGGAGCGGTTTTTAGAGCCTGTGTTCCGAGAGTTTTATAAAGAGAAAGAGGTAATTTTAGAAGAACGCAGGCTCAGGGTGGATAACTCACCGATTGGGCAAATGGTGGAGGCGTTGTTAGATAAAGCTTACGACGTGCATCCATATAAGCGCCCAGTGATTGGCTATGACCAAGATATCCGCAATCTCACACGAGAAGATGTGCATAAGTTTTTCGATACTCACTACTATCCTGGGAATTTGACGATCGCCATTGTTGGAGATGTGAATCCCAATCAGGTAAAACAACTGGCTCAAGTTTACTTTGGTCGTTACAAGGCAAAAGCAGCAGCGGATGCAGAAATTCCGGTTGAACCACCCCAGAAGTCAGACAGAGAA
>JBGTCQ010000308.1:0-11441 GCA_041748755.1 Chroococcidiopsidaceae cyanobacterium
CTGTGTAACCTTTGGGGAATTTCTGCTTCAATTCTTCGGGATCTTTAATTGAAGGAACTATTACACAGTCATCTCCTTCCGTCCAGTTGGCTGGGGTTGCCACGCTGTAGTTATCAGTCAATTGCAGAGAATCAATCACCCGCAGGATTTCATCAAAATTGCGCCCAGTGCTAGCAGGATAAGTAAACGTCAGCCGTAGTTTTTTGCTGGGGTCAATGATAAACACCGACCGAACCGTTAAAGTATTGTTGGCGTTGGGGTGAATCATGTCGTAAAGGTCAGAAACTTTTTTATCCGGATCTGCCAGAATCGGATAATTTAGACCGACACTTTGAGTTTCTTCAATATCACCAACCCAGCCTTTATGGGAATCCACGTCATCAACGCTGAGAGCAAGCACCTTGACATTGCGCTGGTCAAATTCCGGCTTCAGACGAGCAACTTCGCCTAATTCAGTGGTGCAAACTGGGGTGAAGTCCTTGGGGTGAGAGAACAGCACAACCCAGTTGTCGCCTGCCCACTCGTAGAAATCAATTTCGCCTTCCGTAGAAGCTTGTTTAAAGTTGGGTACTGTGTCACCTAATCGAAGCGTCATAACCTGTTTCCTATGCTTAAACCCGTATTTCATCTAATTGTGATCATGCCATAAAACTCCTGCTCTCCGGTCGAGCTTTAGCAGTTGCCAATAAAATTTTAAGTAGAGATCCATTTCCTCAGTCTTTTTTAGGGGGACTAACCTGCACGGCACCTTGAGGAGTAATGAATACCTTTCCACCCAGTGCTTCAATCCGTTTAATGGCTAAATTACGAGTTTGTTCATCAACTTGGTTGCTCAAAACCATTGTCCAAGCGCCAACTTGAGCTGATTTACTATTAGGGTTCTGAGCTAAAAATTCAGCGGTTCGCTGTGAAATTGTTGCTACTTGTTTACTTTCTTCGTCTGCATAAGTACTAGCCCATTGTGCTGCTGTTGCAAAAGATTGCTTCGCCGCCTGAGCATCTCCCAAAAACAATAATTCGTCAATTCCTTTATAGCGCCAAACATAATAAGACTTTGGCGGAACTTTAGGAGTAAGTAACTTTAATCCTTTTTCCATCAATGCTACAGAGCGTTCTGGTTTACCAGCATATAGAGAGGTACTGCTAGAAAGAAACAAATAAGCCTGTAAAAAGTATGGATCACGCGCTAAGATTACTTCAAAATACTCTGGGCTAAGACTATAACCAGTTTTTGCCCGAACTTCGTCATCGCCAAAGTAAAGTAAAAAATTAATAAATACCCAGTCTGCAATTAAGTTATCAAAGCCAAAAGTAGGCAGTTGACGCAGGAGATTAAGACGCAGTTTTTCAGACTGTATTTCTTTTTTAATATCTTCTAATGAAGTTGTTTTACTAGAATTAATTTGTTTGAGTTGAGGTAATTGGAGAAAACAAACTCCTAATATACACAAGACTACAACAGATGCACCAACTGACTGACGCAATAAACCAAACATGTTCAGCTTTTGAATGAGGTTGTTTCTATTGAGTGGTAATCACTTCATCCAACGTTCTCAATAATTCGTTTGCCGTGTAGGGCTTTGATAAAAATGTTTTGACACTGGTGCCAGAAGTTTCAGCAACTTGACGGTTTGATGCTAGACCGCTGACGGCAATAATCTCAATTTGTGGGTTCATTTTTTGCAGGGTGTGGATGGTAGTCAAACCATCCATAGACGGCATCATCATATCGGTCAATACCAGATTGATTTCATCGTGATGCTCAGCGTAAAGCGCGATCGCCTCAATCCCATTACTAGCAGTTAGCACTTTGTAATTGTGTGTTTCCAGCAATGTTTTAGTAATCTCTCGAATTGGGGCTTCGTCATCTACAACCAAAATCAACTCTCCGTGACCTGTAGGCAGTTCAATGTTTTCTGCCTCCTGCGTTTGGGTTGACTCTACCGCTGGCAAGTACACCTGAAATTGGCTACCTTTGCCTACTGTGCTATCCACCTTCACAAAACCGCCGTGGCTTTTGATGATACCTGTCACCGTGGAAAGACCTAATCCTGTGCCTTTGCCTAACTCTTTGGTGGTGAAAAAGGGTTCAAAAATTTTCTCCTGTATTTCAGGCGAAATGCCCGTTCCAGTATCCACGACAGTAATCACAATATAGAAACCAATAGTTGCCTCAGAATTCATCCGGGCATAGTTTTGATCGATAAAGAAATTTTTGGCACAGATACTTAGAGTACCGCCGTCTGGCATAGCATCACGAGCATTGATTATTAGGTTCATGAGAACTTGATGCAGTTGGGTGACATCTCCAGATACAGACCAAAGATCCGGTGTTATATCTGTATAAAATTCAATTGATTTTGAGAATGTCTGTTGGGCAATGTCCTTAATTTCCGAAATTAAGTGCCGAACTTGAAGAATCACACGCTTGCCTTCAATTCCTTGAGCAAACGACAGCACTTGCTTGGTCAAAGCCGCCCCACGTTTAACGTTGCTTTCTATTATCTTCAGCAGCCGTTGACTCTGCTCGTGAGGAATTTTCATCTGCAAAAGTTGAGCGGACATTAGAATTGGTGTTAGTAGATTATTCAAATCGTGGGCAATGCCACTGGCGAGGGTGCCGATGCTTTCCATGCGCTGGGAGCGGAGAAATTGCGCTTCTCGTTGTTTTTTCTCAGTGATGTCGGTGTTGACAACGAGGATTGATTTGGGTTTTCCTCCAAAGTTGTGTACTAATGTCCAGCGGCTTTCGACGAGGATTTGTTTGCCAGATTTGGTGACTTGATGCAACTCCCCCTGCCACGCGCCTGTAAGGGTAACAGTCTTAAGAGCATCTTCGAGTTGAAGTGAATCCTCGTACAAAAGAGCCAACGCATTCTTGCTACAAGCTTCTTCAGAGAGCCAGCCGTACAATCGTTCAGCACCTTTGTTCCAGAATAAGATTTTATGTTCCAGACATTGAACTAGAATTGCGTCTGTGGCGATATCGAGCAGGGCAGCTTGTTCGCGTATCTTCTGTTCCGCCTGCTGGCGCTCGGTGATTTCCAGCCGCAACTCTGCGTTGGCTATTGCCAGTTCTAAAGTCCGTTTTTGTACCTGTACTTCTAACTGATCGTGCAGATCACGTAGTGCCGACTCTGCTTGCTTGCGCTCAGTGATGTCACGCATACACAAACGCAGAGTAATCAGTGAGCGATCGCGGACAGCAACTACCATCAAAGCAGCGTCAAAGGGTTGGCGATCGCGTGGAGAAAAGCGTACTTCCCACTCCTGTACCGAATCAATGTGGCGTAGCTGGTCCAGTTTGGCATAAAAGACTAGATGCTCTTCTTGGGAGATGTAGTTAATCAGCGGTTTGCCAATTAATAATTTCTGCGAGATGTTAAGCATCGTAGAGGCAGCACGGTTAGCTTCCCAGATCGTCCCGTTTGCATCAGTAACTAAATACCCGTCCGGTGCGAACTCGAATAAATCCTGGTAGCGCTGGCGTTCTGCTTCCACCACTTGACGAGTAGCCTCCAGTTCCTCATTGTGCTGTTGTAGCTCCTCTTGGGCTACATGCAATTCTTCCAAGGCAGTACTCAGTTCCCCAACAGATTCTGCTATTAGCTGTTGTTGCGGCAAAGGTGATTCAGTGTGCTGTTGTAAGTTAGCCACGCGATCGCGAAAGGCTTCTATCTGCTGGTCAAATGGCACAAGCACCTCTTTGTCGCTTAATAGCGACATCCTTTATGTTGGCTAGTTTCAGTCTGACATACTAATCAGATAATTTTTTTGCATTTATATCAAGGTAAACATAATAACTACTAATCAAAGTGAATTGGCTGATGTCAGCGCCGTTTTAGCTGAGGGGTGTAACAACAACAAACCGTATTCCAAACCCTCCACCACTGCCTGATAAGAAGCTTCTAAGATATTGGTTGAAACGCCTACTGTCGTCCAGCGTTGATGACCATTCCTCGACTCTACTAAAACACGGGTTTTTGCCGCAGTACCAGTATGTCCATCCAAGATTCGCACTTTGTAGTCTGTTAGCTCAAACTCGGCAATTTGCGGATAGAAGTTTACTAAAGCCTTTCTCAACGCCGCATCCAGTGCCGCAACTGGGCCATTTCCTTCTGCTGCTTCCAGAATGTCTTGACTGTTAACAGCTACTTTAACGGTAGCAAGGGCGTTGCTATTGTAATTTTCTATTCCTGGCACCAAGTCACAGTGGACTTGAAAACCTTTGATTTCAAATAGCTGCTGACGTTTACCTAAAGCTTCACGCATGAGTAAATCAAAACTTGCTTCAGCTGCCTCAAATTGATAACCTTCACTTTCAAGTTCCTTAAGCCGTTGGAGAATTTGACGGGCAGCTGGATTCTGCTTGTCGAGTTCAATCCCAAAAGTGCGGGCTTTTGCTAAAACATTGCTAAGTCCAGCTTGTTCAGATATGACAATTCTGCGGCTATTACCAATTTTCTCTGGCTGAATATGCTCGTAAGTCAGGGGATTGCGTTCAACTGCTGAGACGTGGATGCCACCTTTATGAGCAAAGGCAGAACGTCCCACAAAGGCAGCGTGTTCATCAGGGGCAAGATTTACAACTTCGCTGATGAAGCGACTCGCTTGTGTGAGTTGAGTTAGCTGGTTGTCCTCAAGACAGCTATAGCCTAACTTCAGTTGCAGATTCGGAATTAAAGAACAAAGGTTTGCATTACCACAGCGTTCGCCATAACCATTAATTGTGCCTTGAACCATTCTGGCTCCTTCGATCACAGCGGCCATTGCATTCGCAACGGCTGTATCTGAATCGTTGTGAGTATGGATACCTAACTGCGCTTCAGGTGGAATTACCTTAATCACATCTCGGACAATTTGGCTGATTTCGTGGGGTAAAGTACCACCGTTGGTGTCGCATAAAACTAGCCATTCTGCACCAGCTGCGATCGCCGCCGCTAAAGTTTTGAGCGCATAATCAGAATTGTGCTTGTAACCATCAAACCAGTGTTCGGCATCATAGATCACGCGACGACCTGAAGATCGCAGGTACTCAATCGTATCCCGAATCATCACTAAATTTTCTGCCAGACTAGTTTTCAGCCCTTCCGTGACATGGAGATCCCAAGACTTGCCAAAAATCGTTACCCAGCGAGTTCCAGCAGCCAGAATTGCTTGCAGCATCGGATCTTCTGCTGCATTTACATTGGGGCGACGAGTAGAGCAAAAAGCAACTACTTCTGCTTGCGTCAGCGGTTCTTCTTTTAGTTGCCAGAAAAATTGCACATCCTTAGGATTTGCCCCTGGCCAGCCGCCCTCAATAAAAGGAACACCCAGCTGATCTAGTTGGCGGGCAATTCGCAATTTATCTTCAATTGACACGGATAGCCCTTCGCGCTGGGTGCCATCTCGTAGCGTGGTGTCATAAATCCAAAGCTGGGTTGAGGGTACTGTCATAGGGATAGAAACTGGGCTGACTGGAACACCAAAGACGATATTTTAAGGCAATGTAGAAGTATAGGATACTAAGGCAGCTGGTGGGATGGTCAAGGTAGTAGCTTCGGGAAAGACATTTGAATGCGATCGCGGGGCAATGCGACAAGTCTTATGTGCAACGCTGATTAACTGTCGTGGCATTGGCACTTGCGGCACTTGTGCTGTCGTGGTGGCAGGAGAAGTGTCAAAAGCAAACTGGCGCGATAAAACACGGCGATCGCTTCCTCCCCATTCTCCTACAAGAAACTTACGTTTAGCGTGTCATCAAGTTTTGGGTGACATCTGTGTTACAAAATTTGACGGGTTTTGGGGCCAAGGTCAGAGAGACTCCGCCGTGCAACGGCGGAGCTTCCTCCGACTTCGTGAGCGAACAGTTTGGAGATAGATGGGATTAAATCTGAGTTTGCCATGAATGGATCAAGTGACGTTCTAATTATTGGTGGCGGTATTATTGGTCTGGCGATCGCCATTGAACTAAAATTGCGTGGAGCCTCTGTTACAGTCCTTAGCCGCGATTTACAGGCCGCCGCTAGCCATGCAGCAGCAGGAATGTTGGCTCCCCAGGCTGAAGAAATTCCCGCGAGTCCGATGCTGGATTTGTGTTTGCGATCGCGATTACTTTATCCCGAATGGACGCGCAAACTAGAAGAACTCAGCGGTGAACCAACTGGATACTGGCCTTGTGGGATTTTAGCTCCCGTCTATGAAACTAGGGGCGAGGGGCGAGAGGCGCGGGGCGCGGGGCAATACGACGTTGCTGCTTACTGGTTAGATCAAGATGCGATTAATTTATATCAACTGGGATTAAGTTCAGAAGTTGTTGGTGGCTGGTGGTATCCCGAAGATGCACAAGTAGACAATCGCGCCTTGGTACGCGCCCTATGGACAGCGGCTGAGTTGCTTGGTATTGATGTCCACGACGGCATAACAGTAGAGGGAATCCAGCAGCACCAGCGTTCTGTTATTGGTGTTCAGACTTCCGCTGGCGTAAGCCGTGCGGGGCACTATGTTTTAGCAACTGGGGCATGGTCAAATGAATTGTTACCAGTTCCGGTGTGTCCAAAAAAAGGGCAAATGTTAGCGGTACGAGTGCCTGATGTTAACTCCAGCGACTTGCCTTTACAGCGGGTTTTGTATGGATCTGATATTTATATCGTGCCACGCCGTGACCACCGGATTGTAATTGGGGCAACAAGCGAGTTAGTTGGATTTACTCCTCACAATACCCCAGCTGGAATTCAGGCTCTACTAGAACGCGCCATCCGCCTCTATCCCCAATTACAGCACTATCCTATTCAAGAATTTTGGTGGGGTTTCCGTCCTGCTACGCCAGATGAAAACCCTATTCTTGGTTCTAGTCCTTACCAAAATCTAACGCTTGCTACAGGTCATTATCGCAACGGCATTCTACTTGCGCCAATAACAGCTACTTTGATTGCAGACTTGATCTCAGAACAAAAGTCAGACCCTCTACTCGCTCATTTCAACTACTCCCGCTTTCACCAATCGAGGAGGCAGGAAAGTTTCCCATCTCCCCCTGCTTCCCCTGCTTCCCCTGCCCTCTCTCCCCCCTCACCGCAAATGCAAACTCTCAATCATACCGTCGAGCAATCCCTTGATCGCCCTTTAACTATTGCTGGTAAAACTTTCCAATCGCGTTTAATGACAGGTACTGGCAAGTATCGTACTTTGGAGGAAATGCAGCAAAGCATCACTGCTAGTGGTTGCCAGATTATCACTGTTGCGGTGCGCCGTGTCCAGACAAATGCACTAGGACACGAAGGTTTGGCTGAGGCTTTGGATTGGACAAAACTTTGGATGTTGCCTAACACAGCTGGCTGTCAAACTGCTGATGAAGCTATCCGTGTAGCGCGTTTGGGGCGGGAGATGGCGAAGCTGTTAGGGCAGGAAGATAATAATTTCGTCAAGTTAGAAGTAATTCCTGATCTGAAGTACCTGCTGCCCGATCCGATTGGCACTTTGGCAGCAGCAGAACAATTGGTAAAAGAAGGATTCGCCGTCTTGCCTTACATTAATGCTGATCCAATTCTGGCTAAACGCTTGGAAGAAGTTGGCTGTGTCACAGTAATGCCTCTGGCTTCGCCCATCGGTTCTGGGCAGGGGCTGAAAAATGCGGCAAATATTGCGATCATCATTGAAAATGCTGGTGTGCCAGTGGTGGTGGATGCCGGAATTGGTTCGCCTAGTGAGGCGGCGCAGGCGATGGAATTGGGTGCAGATGCATTGTTGATTAATACCGCGATCGCTGGAGCAAAAAATCCCGCTGCAATGGCTCGCGCTATGAGTTTGGCTACCGTTGCTGGCCGTCTTGCTTACCTTGCCGGACGCATTCCAGTTAAAGCCTACGCCAGTGCCAGTTCACCTCTAAGTGGCACTATCACTAGTTAGGGGGGCAAGACTTCATTCGCAGTTATGAGTTTTAAATGTTGAATTTTGAGTTAAGAAGACTTCTTTAATTCAAAACTCAGAACTCAAAACTACTCTCCAACCCCTATTCCCTGACTGCACTTGCCTGATTTTTCTGGAAATCATGTAAAGATTTGTTGCTGAAGACAGAAAGTAGATATACTAGTTTTTGTTAAAGTTATCCAGTAAATAAATCAGGATTTGATTCATGCCCTATACCACCGAAGATGGCGGTCGTCTCAATAACTTTGCCAGAGAGCCAAAGGTCTACACTGCCGAGCCTCCCAACGAAACTCAAAAGCGAAACTATATTCTCTGGGGTGTAGCCGCCACAACACTGGTTGGAGCTGTGATATTCATAGCCTTTTCTGTCTCCAATGTGAGTTAATCACAAATGCTTTCACCAGGCATTGTCTACCCAAGCTATGGCAACAAAGGTTAGAGCCGTTGCAAATAAAAATTCATTTGCATATCTAGGCATAGGCAATTTATTAAGCCTTATTTTGCTTCAAGATATTACGATGAATTTAAAAGACAATGCCTAGAAAGTAGGAGCAATAAAATAGAGCTTAGTGGTGTTTAACGAGTAGCTGGGGCACATCACAACTATTACACAGCAACAAATTTAATCTGCTATTGCTTGCATAACCAAAAGTTTGTAAACACAAGACCTATATTTGAATATAAATAAGCTTTAACTAAGGAACAGCAGGTATTGTAACTTGAAATTTAGGTGTAGGAAGTGTATACGCTACTTTTAAAATCTATAATTCCGTAGAACTACTGGGGTTGCCTGAAATATTTTACTACACTATATTGAGATATCAATCTATTTCTTTTAGGGTTTTTATAGTAAATCATGCTTTAAGTCAGCAAACCTCCTGAAAAAAATCCTAAATATAAATATCATGGCTAGCATTAATTAACATAGCTGAACCTTAATCGTTCAAGAGTAAGGCACAAACAATATGGCTCAAAAACCGATTTTTATCATTGGATCTCCTCGCTCTGGCACAACGCTCCTCAGACTGATTCTAGACTCACATCCAAATATTAGTTGTGGTCCAGAGACACACTTTCTCGTTGACCTTAGCAAAATTGTCAAGACTCACTGGGAACAGGTAGAGGCTTTTGGATTTGACAAAGCATACTGGCATCAGAAAACTGCCAATTTTTTTGACTCTTTTCAAACAGAATATGCTCAAAAACGTGGTAAGCAACGGTGGGCTGAAAAAACACCCAAATACACAACCATGTTGGATTTCATTAGTGAGCTATTTCCTGATAGCCAGATGATTCATATTATTCGAGATGGACGAGATGTAGTTACGTCACACCGCGATCGCTGGGGATATGAGGTGGCGATGAGATCAATTAATGACTGGAAGAGATATGTAACACTTGCTACTGAGTTTGGCAAAAAAGTGCCTAGCGATCGCTACATAGAAATTCGGTATGAAGACTTAGTAACTCAGCCTGAAGCTATATTACACGGTCTGTTTGACTATTTGGGTGAGCCTTGGGACCCAGTTGTGCTTAAGCATCATGAAGTTGAACACGATATGCGTGAATCGTCTCCAGGTTTCACAGATGATAGTCGTAGAACCGCCAGTGCTAAATCTGCTATTCATAGTTCGCGAGTTGGAGCAGGTAAAGGCGAACTTGACCCTTTATTAAAAGGGATGCTTTACTTTCGGGCAGGTAAACTACTAAATGAATTGGGCTATCAATAAAGAAAGTAATACTTGGCAGATATGGTAGGAGTAAACCCAATCATTACTTAATTATTTAGTAATTAGCATGATCATGTTTCATTTCCCCAGCGGGGACTACCGTGAAACTAGCAATTTTCCAAGGGTTAATCTTGAAAGATTGACCATTATCTGACGGTTCAGGCAGATTTGCTGAGCGCTCTAGGAGATCGACTGCGTGGGTTATGCTCAAATCTAAATCACTTTGTAAAAATAGCTGAGCTGTTTCTCCGTGGCATTCATAGCATCGTAAAATCCACTGTTGCGGCTCATCTTCTGATTGTTTAAACGCCATCAAGATTAAGTTTTCTGCTGACAAATCTAATAAGCTACTAGCACTTGGCAGCTGACATAATCTGGAGTTGGTAATTGGAGGAAGCAACATCATTTGCAGCGGTACACTTAGCTCATATCCGCGTCGAACTGTATATGCTTGTTGCCAACTACCACTATGAGGATAGAGGGCATAAGTAAATTTGTGAAGGCCTTTGTCAGCTTCTGGATTAGGCCAGCTAGGACTTCGTAACAGTGTTAAACGCAATTGATTCGGCTGGCTATCGTAGCCATATTTGCAATCATTCAGCAAACTCACGCCGTAGTCGGCTGCACTTAAGTCTGCCCAACGCAGGGCAGGAACTTCCCACTTTGCCTGCTCTGCTGGTGTTTTGGGTTGGGTTGGTCGTTTTATAGCGCCGCAAGGGATTTCATAGGTGGCATAGTCTGCCTCCAAATTCAAAGGGAAAGCTGCTTTCACTAATACCTGACGTTCTTGCCAGTCAACAGTAGTAGTGATTTTGAGGATTGGCGATCGCGCTTGCAGGATGTAATCTTGACAAAATTCAGATGAACCCAGCTGTCGCACCACGCGCACACGAGTTTGAACGGGTCCACACTCCAACCACTGAATAGATAAAAGCACAGTTGGGGGATGAGGATGTTGAGCATAGTTCGGATCAATGTTCCAGGCATCCCAATATTGCCCACTATCTCGGAAGGCTTGGAGTTGATTACCCCCGTTGTTGTTTAAAATTTCTTTATTGTGGATTTTGTCAATAACACTGGACAAATTCCCATTTTCAGAATTAACAACTACTCGCAGGAATTCATTTTCTAAAACCCAATCTTTTTGGTCAAAGTATTTTTCTTGGCGAGAGAATGAATCAAAACCTGGTACACTGTTTGTATACTTGCCCATACTATTGCCTTTATCAGGAATTGGACGCTGTTCCTGACACAGCCAAAAGACACGATAACCGACAGCAGGAATATCAGTCGCACAAAATAGTAGCGTTGAATCATCATCGATCTGGTAAGGCAACTGCTGTCCTTCCAAGTTGGAAACTGCCCAGTTTTGTCCAGACTGCGGTAAAGAAACGGACACTACCTCAGAGCGCTGCCAGTTGAGGGAGTTGAAGATGACAAGTGGTAAAGCATGCGGTTGCGGCGGTACAGGGAGAGAAATTTGAGATGCGATCGCGCTTAACGACTGCTGCAATATCTCCGACCCGACTTGTTCCACCTCCTGCCAAGAAGAGTTCGCGTCTACGTAAACTTGGGGAATAGATGAACCTGGAAGAATATCGTGAAACTGGTTAACCAACACCTTTTTCCAAGCAGCTTCCAAGTCAACATTGGGATAAGCTACACCAGCACTCAGAGTTGCCAAAGAAGCAAATAGTTCTGCCTGGTACAACATGCCTTCACAACGACGATTCCAATACTTTTGATCGGCATGAGTAGTGTAGCAGCCGCGATGGAATTCTAGATATAGTTCATCATTCCAGA
>JBGTCQ010000309.1:0-20612 GCA_041748755.1 Chroococcidiopsidaceae cyanobacterium
GGCATTTCTCAACAAAAGTTACCGCTCTATTTAGGCTTCTTTGAGTTCGTCCATAATGCTAAGAGACGAGGTAAAGCCTTGCTTAAAGCATTACTGGAAACTTTGCTTACTTAGCTCCCTGGAATCCCTATTGAGCCAAATTCTTTTAGGCAGGCGGTAAGTGGCAGAGTTATTTTGGCTGCCTGGAAAAGAAGCTAGGGGGCTGGCTGGTCTAGGGAATACAGTTGATAAGCATCCCCTGTGTTGTTTGTAAGCTACTGCTGCTTGAGGGAAGCTAGTTCACCCAAAAGATGGGCAATCTCGTTGTTCAGGTCGCCGTTTTGGGCATGGAGGGCAAGGCATTCTGTTTCTAGGAAATCGCGCTCATCTCTTAGCTGCTTTATCTCTGCTTGTGCTTCTTGAAGTGCTTGCATGAAGTAGGCAAGATTTTCCTGTTCTGCCTCGCCATTGATTAGGTCTGAAGTCTGGGCTAAGGGTTCGCAATCATCAGCCAGAATCTCAGGCAACATCGCTACTTCAGTAGAAGCGATCGCGCCTTTCTCTGCTTCTACCGCTTCTGGTTCTACTGCTGTCAATTCTAAGTAGTTGTAGTAGCGACCCGACGCTAACACCCGACCATCTGCAAAAGTACAAATCACCTCGCCTTTTGTCCCATCACTGGCTTCAACCATTACCCCTGGCACAATACCCAGTGTTTTCATCTCAGCGCTGCGGTCAACGTACTTGACCAGGGCGCTAGGTTTGAACGTGCCAAGGGGTGTAACAATTTCTTTGGCAGTAACGCTCGTGGCTGTTGTAATTTTGTCTGAGTGCTTGCCCTTCCCTAATAACACGCGCACAGTGTCACCAGCAGCTATGCCGTGTTTGTAGGCTTGGTCTTTTGCCTTAATCTTCATCCATCGAGCGTGAACATTATTTGCTATTGCCTGAGCGCATTCTTTAGGACTGGGGTAACTCTGCGCTGTTTGGGCAGGAATGAACTCGCAATAGTACCCTGTTTGTGAAACGGCTCCTTTAAACTCAAACCGATGGGTTAGCCCTTCAGGGATAAACTTGACCTGCACAATAGAGCCATCGCCTAGTGTGAGCGGGAATTCTGCGATTAATGCCCAAAGTGAGGGGGTTGGTGGTGCGCCTGGTCTATCGTCTACGTCAGCTGGGCTAGTGTGAGTTAATTCATCAATCCGGTCTGATTCCGGTAGGGTAGAATCGCCCCGTGTGGGCAGACCTAGCGCTTGCCCTTTAGCCTCTGTTTCCGTGATCGCGTTCTTGTATTCCTTCACTACAGAAGTAACGTGCCTAGCCTCGCGGGGCTTACCTTCTTCTTGTGCGATCGCGTCGGCTTGCTGAAGTGCCTCTGCCTGTTAGTCTGGTAGGAGTTTGTGTAATTCTTCTTTGTGAGACGTGGGAATCGAGGCAATCTCGGATTTATCCATTGGATAAACTTCTGAGGTGGCAAGATTTTCATCGACCTCAGCAGCGTGTAGGAGTTTATATACATATCCCTGAGATTTTCCAAACTCAGCAACAGCACATTCTCGAAAGCTGGTGTATCCGAGCGCTTCCCAGCCGCGTCGTCGATCTAAATCGAGTAGCATGGCTCCGAGTGATTCTAGATTGTGTTTAATGGTGGCGACACATTCTCGCGCCTCTTATGCAGACATCGGCGTAACGTTGATGGGTTCATTGGGTTCGATATTGGTCAAATTCATAAAGCTCCTTAAATCTGTAGAGGTCTAGTGGAGAAAGAAAAAGCCCCAGATTGGTTACTGGGGCATATATAAGGCACAAATCCCTAGCAATCAGTCTGGGGATTCGTGCCTTAGTTAGCTGCTTGATAGGGCGCGTTTATCTGCGCTAAATACCTGCGATTCAATCCAATTGATGACTTCAAAACTTGCCTGATGAATCACTTGGGCGCTAGATTTGATTTGCTCCAGCGTTCCTTCAAGATCCTTGTCCGCGTCTTTTTGCCAGTCAGCGATGTAACCGAACGAATAAGCCGCAGAATCAAGCCCGAAATGATTCAGAATTACATAAGCGGTGCTTTCGGCTTCTAATTCCATGTCGCCGCGATGTTCGCCGTACTCTTTAGGGTTGTGTGCGAGCGCGTGGGCTAATTCGTGGGCTAGTGATTTAGCCTTGTGCAGAGGCGCAAGTTTTTCGTTGATGGCAATCTCAATCGGCTTCCCCTGGGCGTATCGGCAAAGTCCGTTAGCAGCGATCTCTTTAACGTTAACGGGAATTCCAATATTTGTAGCAAAGGCTTGGAGCAGGTTAAATAATCCTTGGTCGTCGCCTTGGAGGGCGTGACAGACTTCCAGTAGTGGAGCGCCTTCGGTTTGCGCGATATCGAAAACTGCAACAGTGCGAAAACCTGACAGAGTTCGTTCTGTTGAGCCAGTTGCCGCAAAATCCGGACAACCCAAACGGCAGGATTACAGGCAATACCGTTCAGTTAAGGATTGAATGGAATTTGAGATAGCCTAGAAGGCTGATTCCTTCGTTTGCTCTGATTAGCACTACTGAGAATATTCTCAATAGTGTGCCTTAACTGAACGGTATTGGGATTACAGGTATGAACGTAACGGTACGGCTAATCTATTCATGCTCTGTAACCCCATCCAGGGATGGCGACGTATAGAGGTTACCAAACATCGAACAGCAGTTGATTATGCTTACCTGCTTAAAGACTTAGTAGATATTTATTATCCTGATGCCTTGTTAATTACGGTGGTGCAAGATAATCTTAATACCCATTCTCCCGCCTCCTTGTACAAAGCGTTTGAGCCTGCGGAGGCACGGCGTATTCTCAACCGCCTGGAGTTTTGCCACACTCCAAAGCATGGCAGTTGGCTCAATATGGCAGAGATAGAATTGAGCATTTTGGCACGTCAATGCTTAGACCGACGTATTCCAGAGTTTGCTGTGTTGCAAACCGAGGTAGCCGCTTGGGAAGAGCAACGCAATCATGAGCAGACTTGGATTGATTGGCGCTTTAACACCACCGATGCACGGGTTAAACTTCGTCGCCTTTATCCCTCTATTAAAGATTGACAGACCATTAGTCAGCAGCAAGCCGTACTTGAACCTGTATTACCGCTACTTAATAACTACCAGGTTACGGTTTTGGGTGACAGAGAGTTTTGCTCGATTGCTTTGGGACAGTGGATAGATTCCCTTGGTCTACAAGTATGTCTGCGCCTCAGAAGCAATGAGTATATTCGTCGAACTAATGAAATTGCCCAACAGCTACGGCAAGTAGGATTAAGACCAGGTATGTCACTCTTCTTTACTGGAGTGAACATCACTAAACAACTAGGGTTTAGCAAGTTTAATATAGCGTGTAAATGGAAGCGAAACTATCGAAAAAAATCTGCAACTGAAGGTTGGTTTTTATCAACTAATTTAGCAAATGTTCAGAGCGCTACCGTAGCTTATGGGCAGCGTACTGATATTGAATCTATGTTTAAGGACTGTAAAAGTGGTGGATATAATCTTGAAGGATGCCATGCAATCGAGGCTCGTCTATCTGCGATTGTTTTACTTATTGCTATCGCCTATACCAGTGCCATTATTCATGGTATAAACATTAGAACATCAAAAATTGAATGTTACATTTGTCGCCCTAAAGAAACCTGTCGAATTCAACGTCGTCATAGCAACTTTTGGGTAGGTTTATATGGTCAAAGTTGGTTAAATAATCTCCAACTATGTATTGATTGGGTAGGTAAGTGGATGCGGCTTAATCGCAATAAGCGGCTCCATTATCAACGGGGATTACGAGCTATAGATTTTATCCAGCCTGCCTTTTAGCCTTCCTGTCACCCCATCAGATTGGAAGATAAAAAATAAGGGAAATAATTTTATTGCAGCTCAAGTGCACATTAGCTTAGTGATTTGACAATACCCCGTTATAAGTTTGTTGTGTTTCTGGAATCCTTGCTCTGTAAGCCACTTAATTTACGGCTAGCAACGTCCGCACTGAGTCCCCAGAAAATCAGGCTGAAGTAATCAGACAAGGGCTTAGAACCGAAGGTAGCACCATTATCAAGGTATAGCGAGTTGAGTCCGACAATAGATAGTACAATCAGTACTGCTAATGAGACTAACGGACGGACTATCCATACTGTTGCTTCTGTTCGGATTTCATCAGACCTACCAGAAATCACAACAAGCCAATTTTGAAGACGAACTAGCCGATCTGGTTTTGTATAGGGGCTAGGTAACTGCGTTGCTGAGGAGACATTAGATACGCGAGAAATATCACTTTCTAAGTCTTGTCCAAGCTTCATTACTTGATCTGTTTTGGTGCTGCCTTCCTTGTTAGAATCATCGCCCATTAACCCTTGATCTATCAAACTTATAAATTTCTCTAGAATTTTATCTCGCCTCTCCTTCACATTGTTGATATCTATTTGCTTCAGAAGCAGAAGCCTTCGGGTTCGACTTATTTCATCCTTGATATTCTGAATTCTTTGGTCAAAATCTGTCTCTCCTTCTACAGGAGGTAGCATCTGCTCAATTTGTTGAAGTTTGAGAATAGCTTCTAACCTTGCTTCAACCGCTTCTAATTCAACGGGAGCTTTTTCCAACTTTTCTTGGTAGATTAGACGGTCTATTTCATCAGTCATAGATAACAGAGAATTTCGCTCGTCTGAATTCGTTGCCTCTTTCTGTATTCGATATTTAAGTTGATTAACAGCCTGCTTAGCAGTTGTGATTGGTGTGCCTCGTTCCTGCATATACTTAAACAACCGTCCCAATACAATGCCTACTAGTAGCAGAATGAGCGGTAGAAGTGGACCCGATCTCACCCTTAAATCTACTGGTGCTGTTAGACGCTGGGACTGCCCCTCTAGAGTGAAATGCAATGTACCAACGTATTGATCGGGCGGAATTGCTGATTGATCAATAGTTAGAGGTATGGTGACAATTTGATTAGCAGGCAGGACCTGCTTCTCTTGAGGAGGAGTTAGTTCAGTTTCACTCAACTGAAATCCAGACTGCCTTCCCCTAACAACGACTTGAGTATCAATCAAATTTACTGGTGCTTGTGTAAGGTTATCAAAATGAAGTTCCCACTTTCTTTGAAAAGAGCCAGGCAGCAGAAAATGACCTAGAAGGCAATCAAGCGCACCAAGAGGACCTGAACAATTAACGAGATTTAACTGAACTTGAGATGCATCTGGTAAGGGAGTAAGATTTGGTCTTGCCTTTGCAACTACTATAAAAGGGACGATTTGAGATCGTGTTTGATTTGATAGAAGTAGTTGAATCCTTCCCTCGTAAACTCCAGGTAGGCGGATATTAGATACTCTGACTTGAAAATCTTTTGGAACATCAGAAGAAAGGGATGGGGAGCCGTCGAGAGTGATTTGTTGAGAATTAATTACTCTATCTCCTTCTTTACTATGCAGTTCAGAAGGTAGGAAGACAAAATTCTCTAAGTTGCCTCCTCTAGCTGTTAATCGTAGGCTGCCAGCTAATGTTTTGTCCTCCTCTAGCCAACCGGATATATTCAGTGCCTTATTACTAGAACCAACTTCAATAGTAGTAGTGGATTGAGCTTGAGCTGGAGCACTAATTAAGATGACAGGAATTAGGGCAGCGAGGAGCCAACGCTTCATAACTTATTTCGTCATTAATGGTTAAGAACTTAAAGCCTGAGCTAGAGCAATTTCATGAGCAGCGTAAAGAGAATAAACTAATCCCAATGGATTCTTGTTTTTTCTAAGAAATTGAAGGCGTACGTTTAACATTGCCTGCCCTAATGGCTTTGCCTTAAATAAATGGGATAGTAGCTGGTTAGCATAGGGTACAGCAAAAGACTCAGGAACAGAGCATTCCGAGCCGACAACTCCACTAGCTCCTGCTGCTCGAAAGTCTGTAATAAAACTGACATAACTATCAGATTTATAATCTCCAGTAGCACATCCATTTAGAATGACCAATGGTTTTTTCATCCATTTTCCCTTATACCTGCTTAAGAAATTACTTCTAATCATTTCAACATCTGATAGCTTGAGATATGGTTGCCCAGTTGTTTGATCCATATCACCATGCGTGTAGAAGTAAATTAAGTCTAGATCAGTGCCATACGAATCCCAATGAGTTTTAACTTCTGTAATTTTGCCTTCCTTAGCCAGTCGAAGTTGTATAGACTCTGGACCTATTTTTTCGATTTCTTGACGATGTCCGTCCCACATTTTGAAGCCTGGATAAACAATTAAATTGAGATTCAGAGGTTTATTGTTCCTGATGGTTCTAACCAAAGATGGGATACGATCAGAAGCCTCATTACTTCTCCAAGCAGGAAGCTGTTCAATTGAGTATCGATATCCCCAAAAAGCGAAGGGACAAACTGTATCAGGAGCTTCAGCCAACGGACAACCAGAACAGTCTCGGCGTTCTGGGGTGCTTGGATTAATAGATTCCTCACAAACTTGAGTTAGCCCTGGAATGTATGATGTTTCCCGTTGGTATAGTAGTGCCCACGGAATAGTCGTCATTCCTAAAACATCTCTAGAGCTGTTAACCTGAATAACTGTTCCAGGTTGTAGAGTCGATAATAACGCCCTTGTAGATTCTTCTGATTCCTGCCCTTCATTGTCAAACAGGAGTCTGTATAGGTTGTATCCAACCTCAGCTAAACGTGGCAACCAATTATTTAGCATTTTATTATCGCCGCTTAAAATATTGGCGTAGCCTCGTACATCCTGCCCGTCTAATTTACCTCCTTTAATCATTAGCTCCAGCAGACTTCTGATGCCAGAAATCATTCCTACAAGAGCACTTGATGGTAATTCTGTGTCATGGCAAACAAGTTCTTCATCCCCATTAACACGATTTAGAAAAGTAAGGGTAACACTTTGGTCCTTTGGATCTGCTGCAACATTAATTGTTAGCATTCGCTCTGGAAGCAAATGCAGTTCATTAGGATTGATAAAGTCTTGGGTAGCATTAAGTCTACGTGCAGTGAGTGCGCCTGGTATTTTGCTACCTGCTGTATCTAGAACTAGTGCTTTAACTTCTTTGGATTGGAGAAAGTAACCTCGGTAGAAGAGGTACACGCGGATTGTTCCGCTGTCCATAGAAATGCGAGGCTTGATCTGAAAATTAATGGCTTGACTTGACCCCTTACGAGGTAGATTGATCGTTTGTATACGATTATCTTGCTCTATCTCAAAATCTTTAGACTCAGCAATAACAGTTAGCGGCAGTGTTTCTTTATCTCCCCAAGCGTCTCTTAAAGCTTCGCCTACGAAGGCATCTTCTTCCCCAAGACCACCTATAACAGAACTGATGTTAACCCGAAGTTGATAGGTTTGAGCAAACACCAAAGGTTCATCAGAAGATAAGTCTTTATCTACACTTGGATCTCTTAAGCAGATATTGAAGTATCGAGGCTCCTGTTCACTGAAATGAATCATGTTTGGTTCCCACCATCTGCTAGGTCTAAATAAGTAGTCCTCTGCCTTAGTGAGAGCAAGTTCAATTCCAGCTTTGAGAAGTGAGGTAGGTAAGTGAGATAACTGGTTCTCTAGAGCTATTGCCCAAGTGTCCTTTAATATCCCTCGAACAATAATAAGGGCTTTTTCCAAAACTCTTCTACTCTCAAGCTTAGGTAAATAGTTTGCCAGTGAAATAAGCGTTCTTGATTTGCAAGGTTCGGCAGGGATTTCGTCTATCGCTGCTAAAAGTTCCTCAAAAATTTGCTCTTGTTGCTCTCCTTCAAAACGAAAGAAGAGGTCAGCCAAAAGCCGTGCACGGGAACGTGGTGCATGTGTGAATTGCCGATCTATAAATTCATTCTCCCTGGCACGTTCCCTACGAGCCTTCCAGTCATCTACATCTGTAAATTCTGCTGAAATTCGGAGTAGAAGTTCATCAACCGCCTTTATACGAGCTTCCGCTTCTACTGGATCTTGAATGTTGCGAGCAATTCTCAGTGCTCCATATAGTAGATCATTCTTTAAGTGTGGAATTAGAGTAGCTAGGATTCGAGTATGGTCACTAATACTCTCGATTTCCTGTATTTCGTTAAGGCAACGAATGTTTGCTTGATGTAGAGTTTCCTCTGATAATCGTGGCGCTAATGCAATCAGTACCTTAATACGATCTTCTACAGAAGAAATCTCATCGGTATAAGAAAGAATTATAGCCAATGACTCAAACGAAACGTGCGAAGCTAATTCTTTCAATACCGAAGCCTTAGAACTAGAATCAACAATGTTTTTTGCAATAGAGATAGTTTTATCCAGTAAGGCAACCGGAGTAAAGGGAATGATTGATACTAAAGCTGAAGAACGCGAGGAGTCTGCTTTAATCTGTTCGATTGCCCCTAGTGCAGATTCAATTACCTGTTGCTTGTTCGGCTCTGACAAGTGAGTGTTTAATTCTCGTAATACTGAGACCCGTTCACTTGGTTCTGGAATATCGTCAATAACTGACAGAATTGCCTCAATTGCTTGGTATTTAAGGGGGTCTAATAAGCGTGGGGTTAGCGCTAATAGAGCTGAAATTCGTTCTTTAATTACCTCTAGTTTAATTGCTACTGAAAAGGCTTCAGGCAGAACTTCGTTTGGAATATGAGGTAGTAGTTCATCTATTGCTGAACTGCGAACAAACTCATCGCTGATTCGGACAGCACTCGAAAAAGACTTTATGAGTAACTGAGGTGACAAATATTCAACTAATTCTGGCAACGAAAATACTTGGTAATATTCATCAATGTTACTAATGTCCTCTGACAGCTCTAATAAAGATTGCTCTTTAGCAGAATCTGATATATGTGGAATTATCTTAATTAAAGATGAAATACGAACAGTGATGTCTTGAGTATCATTAATTGTCTTTAACAGGTTCTCTAAAACTTCATTTTTAGAGGATTCTGATAGATAAGCACTCAGAACGGAGAAAACCTGAATGCGTTCATCAATTGAAATACCATTAATTGCTTCTAATACGTTATCTAAAGCCTTTTGTCTAAGTGGTTCGGACAAATAAGAAACCAACTCTTTTAGTACCGAAATACGGCTACTTGACTCATTGATTTTTTGAGCTACTGAAAGCGCATTCCTCAATAAAGTAGGTGTTGATAAGTGAGGAATTAGGGAAATTAGAGAGGAAGAACGGGCAGAGTCTCCTTCAATTTGACCAATTTCCATCATTGCTTCTGTCGTCACTTCTTGCCGAAGTGAGTCGGGCAAATGAGAAAGTAACTCCTTTAGAACCGAAACACGATAATTTGGTTCATCTATCTTTCGAGCCACTGCAAGAGCTTCAACAAGGGATGAATTCGGCAGATTGGGAATGAGAGATGTTAAGGAAGAAGAACGGGAATAAGCTGAATCAATTTGGCTAATTGCCACCAGTGCTTTTGTTGCTGCTTCTTGCTTGAGCGGTTCTGGCAAATAGGGAATTAACTCTTGTAAAGCTGAGACACGATAGTCTAGTTCATCAATCTTTTGGGCTACTGCGAGAGCTTCAGTAAGAGAGGTAGCTGGTAGATTAGGAAGGAGAGATCTTAAAGAGTAAGAACGGGAATAAGCTGAATCAATTTGGCTAATTGCCACCAGTGCTTTTGTTGCTGCTTCCTGCTTGAGCGGTTCTAGCAAATCAAGCACAAGATTGCTGAATGTAGAAGCCCGATCATCTGCTCCCGAAAGGTTATCAGCTACTTCTAGCAATTTCTTAAGAGCTTCTTGTTTTGGAGGATCTGGCAGGTGAGGAAGTAACTTCTTTAAAGTAGATGCATATTGATCTGGATCATTAATACTACTCAATGCCTCCCATGCTTCCAGCAAAGCCTCGCTCTTCAGAGGTTCAGGCAAATAATGAAGTAGATTGATCAGGGATTGAACATAGTAGGAATCCTTGCTACTACCATTATTTTTGCTAATAGCAGTTAAAGTATCTTCAAAAATCTGCTTGCGGGCTTCCATAGATAAAGACGAAAGATAGCGCAAAGTAAGCTCTAACGCCTGATCACAGTAATATTTATCGCTGAGTTGGCTAGCCGCTCTCAACAGATTTTGGAAAGCTAGCTGCACTTGCCCTTCAGTAGGCTTTTCCTTTGGTTCAACAAAAGCTATTTCTAATTGCTCGTTAGTGCTCATACTCTAATACATGATGTAATTAGTAAAATTAAGTAAAAATTCTAAGCGCTAAGTTGTTCGTACTTTGGTACTTTATCTACCCAAAGGTAGTTGTCCTATATCTTAAATTTTAGTGATAGCATCCTTACGTTCTGGAAATCTTAATCAAATAGAACAAATATATTAGGGGGCGCATCTAGCAGTTGGGGGAGTGGAGAGTAGGTGTTAACGAGTGATCTGCAAATAAGGGGTTAAACCTCAATACCGTTCAGTTAAGGCACACTATTGAGAATATTCTCAGTAGTGCTAATCAGAGCAAACGAAGGAATCAGCCTTCTAGGCTATCTCAAATTCCATTCAATCCTTAACTGAACGGTATTGCATCCTGAAGTGCTTGCACAAAGTAGGCAAGCTTTTCCTGTTTTGCCTCGCCATTGATTAGGTCTAAGGTCTGGGCTAAGGGTTCGCAATCATCAGCCAAAATCTCAGGCAACATCGCTACTTCAATCGCTACTTCAGTAGAAGTGATCGCGCCTTTCTCTGCTTCTACCGCTTCTGGTTCTACTGCTGTCAATTCTAAGTAGTTGTAGTAACGACCCGACGCTAACACGCGACCATCTGCAAAGGTACAAATCACCTCGGCTTTCATCCCATCGCTCGTTTCAACTATCACCCCTGGCACAATGCCCAGTGTCTTCATCTCAGCGCCCTGGTCAAGTACGTTGACCAGGGCGCTAGGCTTGAACGGTGCCTAGCGGTGTAATAATCTCTTTGGCAGTAACGCTTGTGGCTGTAGTGATTTTGTCGCTGTGTTTGCCCTTGCCCAACAAAACCCGTACAGTGTCACTAGCAACGATGCCGTGTTTGTAGAGCTTCAGGGGGGTTAGCAGTGCGCCTAGTCTATCGTCTACGTCAGCAGGGCTAGTGTGGGTCAGGTCGTCAATCCGGTCTGATTCCGGTAGGGTGGAGTCGCCCCGCGTGAGTAGTCCTAGCACTTTACCTTTAGCCTCTGTCTCCGCGATCGCGCTCTTGTATTCTTTAACCACCTGAGCAATGTGCCTAGCTTCGCGGGGCTTGCCTTCAGAAAGTGCGCTTGCGTCGCCTTGCTGAAGTGCCTCTGCCTGTTGGTCTGCTGGCAGTTTGTGTAATTCTTCTTTGTGAGACGTGGGAATCGAGGCAATATCGGATTTATCCATTGGATAAACTTCTGAGGTGGCAAGATTTTCATCGACCTCAGCAGCGTGTAGGAGTTTATATACATATCCCTGAGATTTCCCAAACTCTGTAACAGCACATTCTCGAAAACTGGCATATCCAAGCGCTTCCCAACCCCGCCGCCGCTCTAAGTCAAGTAGCATGGCTCCGAGTGATTCCAGATTGTGTTTGATTGTCGCAACACATTTCCGCGCTTCTTGTGCAGACATCGGCGTAACGTTGATGGGTTCATTGGGTTCAATCTTCGTCAAGTTCATAAAGCTCCTTAAATCTGTGGAGGTCTGGTTAGTGGAGAAAGAAGAAAACCCCAGATTGGTTACTGGGGCTTGAGTGCATTAATACTCAGAAGGCAACATCAAAACTTTTGACACTACATAGAATCTGATCTGAGCGAGGGGAAAGTCTGTAAACCCGATATTTTGAGTTAAAACCACATCGTCGGAATCTCTTTCGCAGATTAGCTGCGCTTTCTGGTTGTTCAAGTCAACCTTTAATATCCAGTGTTGAAACTCTTGCAGCATCGGATCTTTGAGTAGTTTGGGCTGGTAGCTTGCGATCGCATCAATGAGCCAGTGTGCGCCTCCGGTTTCAGCAACATGATAAACACCGTCTGTATATACAAACCGTCTTAGCCAGTGCTGGTAGTAGTTTTCTGTACCTGAAAATTGAGCGAGGTCAGCTTGAGTAAGCATCTTAAATTCCTTGTAATTCTGTAAGTGTGGAGAGCAGCCCTAGACGTTACTGGGCTAAGTAATTGCGTTGTTGCAGCGTGGGCAGTAATGCTTTGGGTTATGTCTGCGCTTCAGTTCGCGTTCTAGCGTTCTCGAACCGTTGCGCCAGTGACGAACTAGCTTTAGTTCCCTGCCGTAGTCAAGGGCAGCAGCGCGGCAGATTTTCGCTCCAGTTCCGCTCTGGTGTTGCTCTAGGCGCTGCTTCAGACTTTTGGAAGTGAACCCTAAATAATGGTTTGCCTGCCCATGCCTGGAGTTTGGGTTGCCGATGGGCTGACCGAAACAAAGTAGATAGCAGTAGCTCATAAGATTCGACCCACTCGGATTGAGTGGGTTATCCTCCCTCTTATGCGGCTTCACATTGGATCGCGCTGTGGCTGTCGCTAATGCTCCAATCGCGGCGGATTACTGGCAGTGGTAGGCTTTTGGTATCGCGCTTGGTATCGCGTTCGATAAGTTTCTCAAGCGTCGCAACAGACATCGCCCAAATTTTTACTTCCCAGGGGTAGGAGGTGAATCGTTCGCTCTCCCTTACCTGCGCTCTGCCACACACTTGTTTATCCGTAATGGACTTCCAGAATCGGTGCGCTTCATCCCAAGAATCGAAAGCGAAGTAACAGACTTGTGCAAAGTGAAGTAGCTCGTTGGTGATCGTCGCTACTCGTGGGCTGTACTGGTTCCAGGTGTAACCGTCAGCCGAAAGTTGTTTGGTTTGGATTGGTTGTGCAATCATGGTAGTTAGTAATTTGATGAATGCCCCGCCGAGGTGTTGAAGCACCGTTCTGATGGTGGAGTGTTTTTTTGTGCCGTAAGTATTTCTAAATCTCGCCCCTACACTCGTTGGCTTCAGGGTTCCCAGCCTCAAGTCCTTGGACTCTTTAGGGTTTCAGCTTTCCAACTACTTGTCCCGGCGGCTAATGGTTGTTTTTTTGTGATTGGCTTGCTTACCTGGCAGGTCTTTGTTATTTCTGAGGCTGCCGTCTCTCAGTGGTTCGATTTGCTTGCCTTATCTATACTACTATAGTACACGAAAACTCGTGAAAAAACAACGTGTACTATAGATTTACTGTCACATTAATTGGCACATCCAGTAGGCAACAAAAAGCCCCAGTTTAAGAACTGGGGCAGGTGAGCATTGCTATCTAAAAGTAGAGCGGCAGTAATTCTTTAAGGTGTTGACTACGAGTTGTTTTGTGCTTCCAGTTTTTTTCTAAGCCGATATTCTCTCATCCAAGCAGCTCTAGCAGCTTTACGCTCCTCTTTCGATTCGTAACTCTCTTGAGCTTTCTTGAGTGCTGCCTTGCCTTTATCAGTATCAAAGTACCGAGCGTTGGCATCTTTCCTTATTTCTTTACCTGGCTCAGTCGATTCATATTTCTGCTTTGCCTTTTTTACCGCGTCCTTGCCCTTCTCACTCTTCACATAGCGAGCTTGGGCATCTGCTTTCGCTTTAGTGGTCATAGCCCGCTTTAACGTATACGCCATTTTTGATCGTACACGCTACTTTAACAATTCCTTTAACTGTGCCAGTTAGCTGTGCCACTTTATCTATAGTACACGTTGTTTTTTAGGGCATTTTCGTGTACTATATAAGTATAGATAAATAAGGCAATCAAGCCAAGCTTCCAAGAGAAAAAGGCGGCTACTAACCGCCCGTTCATTAAACCTAATCGGATTCTAACAATGACTACAGCAACTTTCGATCTCGACCTCGACCAACAGCGTTGTGAACAACAAGCCGCGATTGCTGAGGAATTATTTATAAACGGCGAAAGCGATGGCTATTGTGACGGTGTGCGCCCTGCGAGTTCAGACTTGGCATACATGGCAGGGTACAGCCAAGGCATGAGACGAAAAATGGCTGATATCCAGCGTCAAGCCGAAATGCTAGAAGCTGAGGGGCTGGTAGTAGAAGCAAGAGTAGAAGCCATGTTTGGAGAGAAAATTCCATTCTAAAACTTGCTGGACTGGGGGAAAAGCGCCTCCAGTCCTTGCATCCTTTTTTCCAAGTAGCCTATATAAACGCAAAGAAAAAAATGCCGAGCCTACCAAATTTACAACTCGTGCCACAGCCGTCAAAAGTGGAGCCAATTCTACCTGCCAATCGCTCCGAACTGCGGCGGCTCCTGGTGCAAGGACAGAATCGAGGTTGGAAGCGTCCCTTAGCAGAAATTACTGCCGATCTTTCCCGACCCCTACCGGATAGTTTTATCAGTTGGTTCCAGAAGAAAAATAATTGGATTCCTTACCTTAGCTGGACTGACTGTAATTTAATTTTGGACTACTGCGCTCCTGGGTGGTCATGCGATGTCACTGAAAACCAAATAGGTGATCGCGTAGTAGTTAAAACTAGCTTAACTCTGCTTTGTGCAGATGGGCGTATAACTCGTTCTAGCCTTGGTTCGGACGCTTTAGCTGATGAAAACTTTGGCGGCCCTTTGCCAGATGCCGAATCACAAGCATTTCGTAGAGCCGCAGTAAGATTTGGACTTTCCTTGTATCTGTATGACAAGGATATAGTTGCTGCCATTAAACAACGACACAACAAGCGCTCTTAAAACTTCCCCCTGGTTGTAACTGCCAGGGGTTCCCCAAAATCCTTTTTTTCCAAGTAGCTTCCAGAGGAAATATGGCAACACGCAAACTATCAGCCAAGCCTAACCAAATAGACTCTACGAAAGTCTGCACACTTGCATTAAAACAGGTGAAATGTGCAGCTGATTATCATCGCATTGGAAGCGCCAACAGTACAGAAATTTTAACCGCTGCCTGGGAACAGCTAACCACCGATGAACAACAGCACATTGCCGATCTTATAAACAGCAATGTTCAACCCGCTCCACAATCTCTCGCTGATGAACTTATGGCTTGCGGCGCGGCGATAGAGTTAAAGCGAATTAAGGCAGGAGTATGGGGATGTGGCAGTTAAAGCCGCTTGGAAATTGCTACCGCAGTCTGAACGTGAGCGTATCAAAGCGATTTGCGACGGTGAACCGCAGCCAACACTAGAGCCACAGCCTGAGCCAATAGTTAAAACTTCAGAAGCGTACCCAATCGCGCGATCGCTACAGCCTGAGCCATCAACCAGGAAATCAACCCTAATTGAACTATCAGCCGACCTAGAACAACTAGACAGTCTACTAGATACGATTGATGCAGACATCCCAGTAAACTTGCAGACAGCCGTAGATGAACTACTGGCACAACGGGAAGCAACTCACGAAGCCCTACTCGAAAAGCTTGACAACTACTGCGGATTAATCCAGTCTCGTCTGATGTGGGCAGCTGCACGGAAGGCAGAGGCGGATCGCTTGGCGAAGTTAGCTGAGTCGGATATTAAAGCAGTCGAGTTCCTAAAAAGCAGACTTAAAACCCACCTAGAAGCCACTGAGCAGCAGAGACTACGCACTAAACGCTTTAATATTGCGCTGTGTGCCAATGGTGGCAAGGCTCCACTGCGTTTTGACAACACTCCGCCGGAACAGATGCCAGAGCGCTTTAAGCGGGTCATCGTGGAACCCGACAAAGAAGCAATCAGGACAGCACTAGAAGCGGGTGAGGAGCTAATCTTTGCTTACCTTGGAGAACGCGAAAGCCACCTACGCATTAAGTAAATCTAACCTTGCTAGCTATCCAGCTGGGACACCCCCGGCTGGTTAACTTATTTTCAGGAGAACTATGCACAATCAAAATTGCAATCATTCACAACCTAATTGCTATTGCTACAAAGGTTGCTGGATAGAGATTTTCATCGAAGCTGACTTTGAACGCGAACGCATTCTTTACACTGCCTCAGTCGAATTGCCTAACAAAGGCGGGGTAATTTCAGGTGAGTCAAAAGAAAGCAGACATGAGGCTGAGTTCGCGGCTGAAGAATTGATAGATAGTTGGAATTAACCAAAATAGGCTATTTGGAAAAAGTAACTTTGTTTCCAAGTAGTACGAACTTAGGTAGAATCTCGGTTATTCACAAAGTAGAAAGAGCGTTAAATTAATGTAACAGTCTGGTAAATAACTTACTAGACTGTTCAGCTAAAAATTCACCATAAATGACTAATTTTTTATTGTTGGGGCCTCCAATGTTGATAGAATTCAATAAATGCAAAGACAAGCTCCAACAGTAAATTAGCAATGATTTTTGCTATCCACAAAGGCAGATATGGTGTTCTATTAGACATTAGTTTTCCTAGTTTTTTTTGCTCAAGGGAGTTCAGGCTGCGAATCTGGACTCCTTTTATGTTTTATCTTAGTTGAATAAAAATTAACATTTGAGAGTAATTTTACTAATTTTAGTAGTTTGTCAATATGAAATTTAATTAATTGAAACTGGTAATTATACTGAGGACAAACTGATCAAATAACGGAAGCACTAATAAGCTATTTTTAAGTGTTATTCAATAATTGTTTCAGGGCAAATAACTTGACAGGGAGACGATAATACTATGATTATGATCATTTTCTCTTTAACTCACATCTTGCACCTAACGAAAAATCAACTTTTTAAGCTCTCCTAATTTTTTTAAGCGATCACCTTGAGGCTTGAAAAGTTTAATTCAAGCAAGGTTCAGCCTAAAGGCAATTTAACTAAAACGGCTGCCTTATATGAATTTGGGCTTGGTGCAAGATGTGAGTTTAAGCCAGTTTTAGCGAAGCGGTGCTGACAGCTTAAAGTAAGCATCCCCACTTACGGATTAATTTTCGGGCTGTCGGCAACAACTGGCTTTGGGGTGGGAGTCCAGAGGGACGGGGCGAAGCCCCTCCCTCGCGCCCCTCTTCCACTCATCCGCAAAACTACCTGTAAATTTTTCGTTGATAAATTGCAGTTGTAAGAGCAAATAAGCAGAGTAAGACTGCCTGCACCCAGATCAGGGATGATGATTGGGATTATCGATCAGTAACCCAAGAGTGTTGGCAATAGCGCTCAGGCGGTCGTCAGCTGTGAGAAAAATTAATTGGGTGGATTGCGTAGTAGCGAAAGCGGGTTGAATCCCTAGCACTGATGCCATCTGTACCGCATCATAAGCACGTAGAGGGTATTGCCCGACCAGTTGACCTGCCATTTCCGCCAGTGTGGAATCGAGTTCAATGACTTGGTACTGATTATTCAGATCAGAGCGAAACTTTTGGATAATCAGGGTTCTATCAGTGGGAGTCAAACTACCTTCCCGTTCCCGACGGGAGATCGCACTTCTGACTTCTACCCAAGTGATTCGGGCGATAATTAATGAGTTGCCCGTCTGGGGAGCCGAGAGCGCCCCGTATCCAGGCACTGCCAGTTTCCGGCACGTACCGTTTTACCAGAGCGCTACTATCTACGAAGTAGGCGGTCACATTGGACCCCGTTCTTCAATGATGATTTCTGAGAGCGGCTTGCCTCCTGATGCCTCCAGTCTTTGGGTCAGTTCACGCCACGCTTCTTCTGAGACTGATTCAACATCACCGCGACGGGGGGGAGGAGTGACCAGCCCCGCTGCCACTAGGGATTGAATTACCTGTTCAGCTTCCGACGCTGCTTCTTCCGTCAAAACTTGAATCCGCACAGTTTGCCCATCTTTCAGGGACAAAGGATTTTGGGGGCGCAGCACCCCGTTAGAGTAGACAGCAGTAATAGTTTCTGACATAGTTGGCGCACTTTTCGGCGAAGCGTTGTTACCAGACTGAATTTAATAAGAGCGTAACGTTGGTCAAAAGCGTTTATGTTTGCAAGCTCCTACAACTATTTTGCCTCAATCAAATTCTAGAGATGAGGCGCTTGGCAACAGGAGGATAGCTGCGCGGTGTTACCTGCACTTTAGCTGGTGGAGTGCCATCAGATATTAGTAGATAGCCTTCTAGCGGTGGGAGAGCTTGCAGTTCTGAGGGCATCACCGCATAAGTTTCACGGATACTCTCACTTTGAGTTTTCCGCCCACCTAACGCTACGGTATAGCTATTAGTGATCTCCAACCGCTCTTGTTTGCCAATCAACTCAGCCATTATCGTTGCGGTTTGTCCATCCCGACAGTTGAGAATCAATTTTGTGGCTGTACCCTGCAAGAGAATTCGTGTATCCTCGTCGCCGTAGGTCTTTCTGATTTGAGCCTCAGTCTGTGTGCCGATGATTGGGCAGCCCCCAAACTTACGGGATTCCGATAGGAGGCGAGAGAGCGAGCGCAATTTGTTTAAAGCGCCAAGTTCATCAATCACAATAGCGGTCTTGATTTGGCGATTTTCATTTGAGAGTAAACCCTTCAGTACCAACTCAAAAGCAGCAGAATATAAAGGCTTATAAAGTTCTGAATCCTCCTCAAACAGTGGGAGAAATAACGAGCGTGGATCGCCCTCTCTTGCCCATTTGACAAAGCTGAGTGGTTCTCCAGAATCAGGCAAATCTTTATAAAATCGAGCGTAATTGATTAGCGAACTAAGTACGCTTCCCCCAGTCTTTTCACTAATAAAGTAGCGGTGGCTAATCCCACCTTTTACAAAGTCTTTAAATTCCTCCACCGACAGACCCGCCAGAGCGCCCCAAATCTCTGCATTGTCATCACACCGCTCATACAAATCGGATAGCAGGGATCTAGCTGCATCGCTGAAGAAAGGCTCTTTATGGTTGTCTGGAACTAGTGCAGCCGCTATTGTTTCAGGTCGGGCTTGCTCTACCTTATGGCTCCAATTCACGGTACGAGCGTCGGTTGGATTAAAAATCAGGTCTTTTGATTCGTCGTAGAAACTCTCTGTAAATTCGCCGTTTCTATCGAAGCAGACAACTCGAAAATCGGGACGCTGCTTTAATTCGGACAGAAGTTGTGCGATCGCCTGACTCTTACCACTTCCGGGGGAACCAACTGTAAATATCCCTAAGTTTTCTAAATAGGCTGGTAGTTGTATACTGCCAATTGAAAACCTGGGGAGTACCTCTGGAGCAGAGCGCTTAGTGAGAAATTCTTGATGCTTGTGGTTGAGATCGAGTTGTAATTCCTTAGTATCTGCCGTTAGTTCTGTACCGCGCTGAACCTTACCTTTTTTGATTTGACTACGGCGATAGAAGAAAATCACTCCACCAACTAAATTCAGCCATCCAAAGAATA
This sequence comes from Chroococcidiopsidaceae cyanobacterium, assembly GCA_041748755.1. GTDB lineage: Bacteria > Cyanobacteriota > Cyanobacteriia > Cyanobacteriales > Chroococcidiopsidaceae > JAHHHE01. The sequence goes on from JBGTCQ010000309.1 coordinate 19,117, forward strand.
AAGAAGATGCTGCAATCATTCCCAGGAAATGCCTAGGTTGTAAGCCCAATAAGAAAGGCGCAGCTACCAGCAGGCTAATGATGACTTCTGCCGCTGTAATTCTTAAAATAATTACGGGACATTTTCTGTTCTTTTGCTTGCGGGTGTCGTACAACCAAAAAATTGTGGGTAAAGCTAGCCCAATAAAAAACAGTATTTTCCCGATTGGACCAAGGATCATAATTCCTATAGAGACTAGAATTACCAGCAGAAAATAAATTTTAAAGTTTGTAATTCCATCACCACTAATCGACATAACTTACCTCTCTATTTCTCCAGATTGTGATTTGGATTGCTGACGCTCTGTAGTAGTGCCGTACTTTTCTCTTTGTACCTCTAACTTTGCTTTCAAAGAGTCCGGTACTGTAGTGTGCCGCTCAACAAAGTCTCCTTGAGATTTAAAGTCCTGAACACTTTTTTCAGCAAGGCTATTCTGCCAAGCTTTGAGGGCTGAGGCATTTTCTTTTTTCCATTCCTCGCCAACATGAGCGTAAGCTTGCTGATAAATAGCATTTTCACTTTTGCTAATTTCTTCAGGAGAAGAGCCAGCCTTTTCTAAATGCTGCTTCTTCGCCTCAACTATCTTTTCTACCTGAAGACGTTTGCAATCTCTTTCAAATTCTACGTGCCACACGGCACCAGCCGGAGTTATGTTTTTAGGTGGGACAATCCCCAGGCTAGCTTGAAGTTCATTAGAGGCTTTTCCGGCGTAGTACCAAGCTTTAAAATCACTGGGAGAATCGGGGTTTTTTGTTCCTAGTAACCCTTGCTCGGAACTTCTTTTTTTATCCTGCAATTCTGCGTCTTCTCTCTGCTTGAAGTCTAGGTATTCTTGAGTGAGTGATGATTGAGCTTGTGGAGATTGTTTGAGGAGTTCGTCACGTTTAACATTTGCTTCGGCTAGCATTTCCTTTCCATATTTTTCTTTGAGACTATCGACTCTCGCTTGGATCAGCTTTGACTTCTCCCTCTCGCTGACTAAGCGCTCAAATCCAGCCCTCTTTGTATCGCTTAATCCAGCTAATTCTTCTTGTTGCTGTTGTTGAGCATATTCCCTAAATATTTTGTCTTGTTGCTCTTGAAACCATTGTTCATGGAGTTTTTGTTCTTGGCGCTGAGTTTTATCAGAGTTCATATTCAATGTCAATGCTTTTCGGTTTAGGTTGCTGTTGATTAGTTTGCTGTTGATTATTCTGCTGTTGATTATTCTGCTGCTGAATCTGACTTGGCTCTTTTTCTGGCTCTTTCTCAATCAAATGCTCTGGCGTTGGTTCAGGGCTAATAGGTTGCTCCTGGTTAGCTAACTGAATTGCCTTATCTTGCCCTGAACTGTACTCAACTCCCCTGTATTTTCGCAAACCCTGAAATGTATAGTCTCGACCTAGTTGAGTACCACTAAAAGTAATGTAGTTTAGCGCGTAAGTGACACCTTTTACTTTTCCTGTACGAGTATAAAT
>JBGTCQ010000310.1:0-2316 GCA_041748755.1 Chroococcidiopsidaceae cyanobacterium
GCACACACTTTATAACTTCTTCTCTAATAGCTTCTGGTTTGGGGCTTCTTCTCGCCATTGCTACCTACAACACTTGAATTTCCTTAAGCTTGATAGCTTACCCTAACTCTATCTAGCTAACTTTGCTACTCTAGAAAAAAACCGGGTGGTATTAGCAGCCAGAAACCTGAAATGGGTTCTATAAAGACTCCAACTATCGCAGTAAACAGTAAAGTCAAACCAAGAGAAACGGGTAAGGTAATCTGCCGCGCCTGTGCCCAGAGACAAATTTGCCCGACTATAAAGATGAATGGGGTAGCCATCATGAACCAGAAGGCATCTTCTCGGTCAAAATAAGGGTGAAAGGGATCAGGAGCCACTGTATTAAACCATCCGTTGCGGGCAATTTCCCTAAGAGGTTCGTTGAAGACCAAGAGTCCCACAATCACATGAACAATACTTGTGGCTATCAGCCAATACCCAGTTACTCGAAGCATTTTAAGTTTCCTCGTTTGAAATGTCCGCTATGGGCGGCTACGTTATGTGTCGTGGCGCTATTTTACTGACAGTTTCTAAATATCCGGCAACACCATTGATTTCAAGCGGTGGAACATCGCCTCTCGAAACAGGCTAACGACCCGAAACGGGCGGATCATTACCACTAGATTCTTGATCCGCCTGCGGTGAACCGCACCCACAACTTTGTCATCGATACCAAAGATATCGTCAATACTTCTCAAGCGCTGCATCAGGAATCACGCCGAGTTGCTGCATCATTGCTAGCAGGTTCAATTCCTAATTAGCTATTTCAAACTGTTACCCTCAAGCACCCAAAACTCCCCTGGTTTAACTAATACAGCGGATCGAAGTCCAGACGATTCTGAGGGCACATTACGCGCGGTGTTCATCAGCTCGATCCTAGACGGTACAAATTTGAGCAGTACATAGTCATCGCCTTTTGGTCCCGCTGGAAAATAGGCGATAGAATCATCATGCCAATATCTTTGCCTCTGATTAAGATCGTCTTCCACGCTGGCTGAACCCAGAAGCGTCACATAGGAGTACTCTCTATCGTCCTGAAAAGTTACAGTGGTATGGCTTTTATTACAGATTTCGCGCACTTTACGGGATTTTGAACTTGTGCCGACCCAAATTGTCAGATCTGCTTCGGGTTTAAAATGCTGAACCAGCCTAGCATTAGCCTGCCCCGATTCACTGCACGTAATCAGAAAGCAGTACTCCACTACCTCTATGGTATCTCTGGCGATGGCCAGCAAATACTCTGGGGTCATTACTGCTTTTTCCATTCTTTTATACCTCCAGTTTGAAACTATAGGATTCAAAGCTGTCGAACTCCGTTGTCCAGAAAAATATTGGAAATTAGACATGCCAACATTCTTCCATACGGTTACGTATAGTGAGACTATATTCAATAAGTTTGTTAATGTCAATACGTTGCCGTATGGAAAAAGAAACCCTAAAACTGGGGCGACACGACTGGTTGACTATTGGGCTAAAGGTTCTAGCCGCAAGTGGGATTGAGGCGGTGCGAGTTGAACCTCTCGCCAAGTTGATGAATGTGACAAAAGGAAGCTTTTATTGGCACTTCAAGAATCGAGAAGATCTGTTAAATGCAATGTTGCAGGAGTGGGAAGCCAGGGAAACTGAAGATATTATCAAGCAAGTGGAAGAGGCTGGTGGAGATGCAAGTGCTAAGTTACTCAACTTGTTTCAAATTGCATACCAGGAAGATGGTCAACTAGAGAAGGCAATGCGGACTTGGGCAGCAAATGATGTTAGATCTGCTGTTGCGATCACCCGAATTGATCAGCGTCGCATAGACTATATGCAAGCCTTGTTTTTGCAACTGGGTTTCCACATGGTTGAGGCAAAAGCTCGCGCCAGACTGGCGTACTATTCATGGATAGGTGAATTCACAGTCGGAGTGCTGCCCAGTCAGGCTGAAAGATTAGAAGAGGCGCGACTTAACCACGCTATATTAGTTCGACAGGACTGATTGAGACAAAAAGCAAAGCACGATCACCTCATCCTCCCAGCTACGATAAACTCATAACACCAACCCCAATTAAGCGCCCCTATTGCCATGTCTCTTGCCAAAGATTTAAACATCCCAGAAGACACATGGGAAGATGTTGTCGTTCCTCCTACTGACTTATGGAGTGATGAACCGCCTTTGGAAAGTGATCTGCATCGGCAGCAAATGGATCTGCTTATAAACTGCCTGGAATGGTGGTGGCATGACCGTAATGACTTCTACGCCAGCGGTAATTTGACAATCTATTTCAATCAAGATCACATCAAATCACGGGACTTCCG
>JBGTCQ010000311.1:0-3077 GCA_041748755.1 Chroococcidiopsidaceae cyanobacterium
AAGATTTCAGTGAGTACGTTGCCCATCTTCAGCTTCACATGGCATTACAAGCTCGAAATTTGGTACCCTCCCTCACCCAGACTTTGGTAGATAGCCGTGAACACTTGCTGCATCAAACTCAAGCAACTTTTGAAAAGCTAGCTTCTCGCCAAGCACTTTAGCGCTGATTACAAGCTGAGGCTATGCTTACCGCTTCGCGGAGTTATGAGTTTTGAGTTTTGAATGAAGAGTTAAAAATTAATAACTCCGCATTTGGGCTCAAGCCCCGAATTCAAAACTCAAAACTTTTGAAAGAAACTAATGAAAGCGTTTCATCCCTGCTTAAAAGACTAGGGATGAAACGTGACGTATACTTACTATTTGAAATCGTGAAGCAAGTATTTTTGGTTAATAAGGAGCTTCATCAAGGTCATATTCCTCATTGAAATCGTAGGAACTGGGAACCTCTTGCACATCAACCTTGGAATCCGGTTTTAGTTGCTCCTTACCGAAGTCCTTGTATTCTTCAAAAGTCTGAGAGATAATTGCAGATTCTTCGGAATCGGAAGCAATCAAATATTCTGTCAAGTTCTCAGCAGTGGGATGTCCACAGTCGACTGTGGCAGCTACTAGAGCTTTTTTTTCAATTCCTTTTTCCACAGACTCAATAACTGGGCAAAAGATGCCGTGAGCATGAAATAAGGCGTTTTTGGCAGTGACTGGTTGCCCACGGTAGGTGGCATAAGCTTTTTCTAGTTCTACTGTAAACCCACCCGACACTTGACCTGCTTTGGAACTACGGAAAGCTTCGCCAAAACTAGCCGCAGCAGCACCGCTCATTGTCAATCTTAATGGAGATTGATGCAGGAACTTTTGGCTCTGCCCTACTAAGAAAATTAGGTAACGAACAAATGTTTTAAACTTGAGCTTCTCGCTCATGAAGGTATCATAGTGGTCTGCTAAACGCCCTAAAGTGATATTTGTTGAGCGATCTTTAATAGATACTGGTCCCCGTCGCACCACTAGCAACCGAGGAGTGGTGGTAATAAATAATGTTGTGATTTCGCCTGATCCAAACGTATATTCCACCTGCTGCCAGTTATCATCTGGTGTAAAGCCAACCATATTGGCTTTTTCCTGGGTAATAGCCAACCCGTAAGGTTTTAAACCATCATTACTCCATTGCGGGTTAATTATTTGACACCAAGGCAATACCTCAGAGGCGGGTGCTTTGAATTTATCATCGTCGAAGTCGAAAGTCCGGGTTTGCTCGATGGTTGTAACCATTGTTGTCTCCGTTGTTTAGATTTTTACAAGTAAGTGAACGTTGTTGTGTGGGCGATACGGGGAATCTAAAGCTGGGCGCGATCGCTACCCCGCACATTGATTCATAATTGCTTCAATATTGTTCTGTACCTACTCAAGTTTCTGGCATTTCTGGGCAATCTCTACCTTTTCTTCCTTAACCAAAGCTGCCGGAAATATCACAGAAAGAGTAAGAGTCCTTTGACTGAACCTCTGTCCAGTAATGCGCGACAACAAATTAACAGCCTCAGAATTAACTAGCGCAGTATTCATATCTGTTAGCAGACAGTGTTACTGTCATCCAGTATGCTCATATTCAACCGAAACGAGTACCGAGTAAATACGGTTATTTTCACTGCTGAGATTTCTGAAATTATTAGAGCTTAGATCTTGCCTAGCCCCATTACCCACTTTAAGATTGTCAGTACAACACATCAGCAATGTTTAAAGAGCTTTTGGCTCAAAGTTAGACCCTGTAAGCGTGAAGAACTTTATAGTCATTCTCAAACTGTTGTGCCAACAACTTCATCAATGTATTTCGTAGTGCCACAAAAACGCGATTCTCGATTTGAAAAGATTTCCCAATCATCAAGGATTGTTCGACAATTTTTTTGGTACGAACCAGCCGCAGGGATTCATATCGGCGGAAAGCGTCTGCGGAATCTGACTGTTCTAGCAAACATTTGGTAACAACCAGCGCATCTTCAATTGCCGTACACGCCCCTTGTCCCATCGTTGGCAGCATTGGGTGTGCGGCATCACCTAGCAACGTGATATTTTGCTTGCCCCAGTCTCGAATAGAAACGCGATCATAGAGATTGCTTTTGAGAATACTGGCTTCATCGGTTGTAGCAATAAGTTCAGAAATGGGCGAGGGCCAATCTTGAAACATAGACTGAAGCTCTCGTTTACGACCGATGGGTGCATCGGGTTGTCCTTCTGACGCAATGGAAGCTACATACCAATACATCCGCCCTTTGCCGATTATCAAAAATCCAAAGGCTTTACCAGAACCCAGAAATTCACAGATGTATCCATATTTGTAAGTGTCAGGCACGTAATTCGTCAGCGCCCGATACGCTGTCATCCCCCGATAAATTGGTTTCGCTTCACCAAACAATTGCGCCCGCACCCGTGACCTGAGACCGTTTAGGATTGAAATGACACCGCTTGGTCATGATCACGCCTGCGACAACACAATTATCTCATTTGCTATTAACCTTTATTGCAGTCTCAAAGGTATTCCAGTAAAAGGTTTAACCAACTGCACGTACCGAAAAGTAGGTTTTCAAGAAGTTCAACCTGATCTGTCTTACTACATAAATGAAAACGCTAATTTAGTTTCTTGGGGAACTTCGATTATCGATTTAGACGTTTATCCTCCACCAGATTTAGTAATTGAAATCGCTAATACTTCGCTTGCAGATGATAAGGGCGAAAAACGACTGCTATATGAGGATCTCAAGGTTGCTGAGTATTGGATAGTAGACGTACAAAACGTCCAGATTATTGCTTTTGTTATTGCTGATAGTGGCAGTAAGCGCGTTACTCAATCTCAAGTGTTACCAGGCTTGGCAATTTCCTTGCTAGAGGAAGCATTACGCCGTAGTCGCCGAGTCGATCAAGCTCAAGTCGGTGCTTGGTTATTATCTCAAATGCGATCGCCAGATATTAAAGAACCTATCTAGATAACAAGCAAGTCGTGACGTGAATACTGATTGCTCTTATTTAAAACTCAGAATCTACACTACTAAAAATTAAGGTGCTTGAATCAATTCAGCTTCAGTCTGCAC